>NZ_CDRVFO010000007.1:0-300601 GCF_977070485.1 Lelliottia jeotgali | reverse complement strand
CTGCGAACAGTCAGAAGCCGGCTTTAGGTCCCACCCACCCCTTCGAGTCCTACCATACAAGCCGGCTTGCCGGCGAATGGGCCGCGCAGCGGCCCCTTTGTTTCAGGCCTCACCCACGATATCCATCACCTCGATCACCTGATCCCCCGCCGGGCGCCGCCACGTCACTTCATCCCCAGGCCCTGCGCCCAGCAATGCCCGCCCCAATGGCGACCCCCAATTGATCAGCCCCCGGCTGGCATCGGCTTCATCTTCCCCAACCAGTTGCACGGTCTGTTCCTGCCCCTGCTCATCGGCAAACCGCACGCGGCTGCCAATCTGCACCTTGCTGTTCGAAGTAGCGGCGGGCACCACCTGCGCGCTCTGCACCCTGGCGCTGAAATAGCGCAAGTCACGCTCGGCATCGGCCAGCCGTTGCTTGTCGCCCTGTTCGCCCTGGGCCTGCAGCTCGGCACGCAAGGCATTGAGGTCGGCCACGCGCTGCTGCAGCTGGCGCAGGCCATTGGTGGTGACGTAGTTGGGCTGGTCGCTGACGTGCCGCTCCACCGGCTGGTCGGCCTGGGCGGCGGCTTGGTCCTCGTTGACGAATGCGCGGCTCATAGGGACCTCCTTTTGCTCAAAACAGCGTGAAAGAGCCGGTGGGTTCACACTCGCCGGCCTTGATGCGGCCGTCGTAGGAGCGGCCTTGTGTCGCGAAAGGGCTGCGCAGCGGCCCCGGCATTACTTGCCACGCCATAGGCCTTGGGGCCGCTGCGCGCCCCCTTCGCGACACAAGGCCGCTCCTACGAAGAGCAGGGCGCGTCAGTAGTGATACCACTTCAGCTCCAGCATCACCTCATTCTGTGCAGTAGCCAGGTGGCTGAACTCCCGCGAAGCACTCAGCCTCAGCCCCAGGTTCTGGCTGATCTCCCACTGCTGGTTCAGGCTCACACTGCGCCGCACTTCGCCATTGGTGAAGTAATCGCCTTTGGCTTCCAGTGTCATGTTGCCCAGCCCGTTGCGCCACAGCAGCCCGCCATTGAACCCCGCCGCCGGGGCGATGAACTGGGCGAAGTCGTTATGGTGCTCGACCCGCACAGTGCCCAAGGCAAAGCCCAGCAGCCCATCGGCCAACTGCCAGGTGCCGCCGGCACCGCCGTTGACATGGCTTACCAGCACTTCGTCGTCATGCTTGCCCGGCACCCGCTCCAGGCCACCGGCGACCTGCCACGACCAAGGCTTGAGCAGTTCGTTGCGAGGTGTCAGCGAACGAATGGTGGCCAGGTCCAGGCGTTGCACCTGCCAGTCGTTGCCTTCGTACTGGCGCACCTTGAGCTGCAGGATTTCGATCTGCGCGCCCAGCGGGAAGCCGTAGGCATTGTCGTTCAGGTCGTGATACGCCATGCGCAGCCCGTATTCGGCATAGGCGCGGTCTTCCCGGGTGCCGACGCCAAGCTGCCAGGTGCGTGAGTCGTGCCCGTCCTCGGGCAGGCCTGGGCGTTCGATCTGCAGGGGCGGTGGCGGGTTGCGGTTTATCGCCCGCAGCAGCTCGAAGCTGCGCCGTGCCTGGCCGGGGTCGCGCTCCTGGCCGTTGGCTCGGTAACGTTCCAGGCGGTACGCGGCATCCTGCACCAAGGCCTGGCGCTCGCGGGGCAGGGCGGTGAATGCCGGGCTCTGCAACTGCGCAGTGTCGGAACTGACGGCCAGCACCTGGCGTTTCTCATCGAGGTCCAGCGGTTCGGCCCGGGCCAACAATTCCCGTTCTCGCGAGGGCCGGTAGGTTTCGCTGGCGACCATACCCGACTGTTTCACGGCCTTGACCGTGTCGGTGGGGATCGCGGTCAGCGGAAACTGCGAGGTCAGGTCCAGGCTCGGTCGCGCCACTTGCAGCAATTCCAGCAGGCGGTAGGAGCAGTTTTCGTCGAAGAAGAAGTAATCGAACTGGACCTGCTTGAGTTCCCACACATGCTCGACCATGCGCCCGGTTTCCTCCGGCGTCAGGTCCAGCTGGTACTCCCACAGGTCGCGGTTTTCCAGGCTGCGGTATTCCGACAGTTTTTCCTGGTAGGGCATCAGGGCAAACAGCCCGGGATAGCCGCCCATCAGACCCTTCCAGGCATACAGGATGCTGTTGTCGCTGCCTTCGATATAGGCGCCGAAGTTGATGGCATAACTCAGCAGCGTGGTGTCGTCGCTGCGGGTGTTGGACTGGTCGATACGCAGCAGGGTATGGCCGAACATCGACGACGGGCTGTTCAGGTAAGCCGCCGGGAAGATCAGTGCCGCGCTGTGGGGGTCGACCGATTTGTACCAGGTCTTGAACTCCTGGCAGTCCGGCTGCGGCAAACCTTGCAGGCCCAGTTGCTCGGTCAGCCAGCGGGTGCGTGCGGGGAACACGCATTGGGCATGCTTGTCGCCCAGGCTGGCCGGGGCATACAGCGCTTGCACCGTAGCCCGCAGTTCCTGGTCCGGGTGGTGCGCACCGTCCTCGGCGAGGAAGAATTTGCGGTCGTCTACATAGCTGCGCCAGCCGCCGAGCTTGGCGGTTTCGTAGTGGCCCAGGGCAATCCAGTAGGGGGTATTGGCCAGTTGCTGGAGACGGCCTTCATCCAGCGCAGGCGCGGCATGAACAGGGGCGCAGGCACACAGCGCCAGGTAAGCGAGGCGTTTGAGCATGTCGGGCAACTACTTCTTAACGATGCCGATAAAAAGGCGAAAACCCGCCCCGAGAGGGGCGGGAGCAGCTGCGCTTAGGCCTCGGTAGCGTACTTGGCCAGGCGTGGGTCGTTCTTCAGAACGGCCAGGGTGTTGCTGTGGACAGTTTCGGCATTTACGTCGGCGCTGCTGAAGATCTGGTTGAAGTGCTGGTGGGTGACCGAGTTGAAGTAGCCGCGGTCTTCCGGCGCCACACCCAGTACCACCGCGTAGGTGGTGAGTGCTTCGCCCTGGCCCATGGCCATGTCTTCGGACAGTTCGTTCATCATGCCATTCATGGCAAACCAGGACTTGCCGCCATAGGTCAGCGAGGCCTTGGTGGAGCAGCCGTTGGTGCCGGAGGTCATGCCGAAGGTGGCGTTACCGGAAGTACCGTTGGTGGTGGATGCCAGGAAGTGAGCCGGCGTGCCGCGCTGGCCTTCGAACAGCATGTTGCCCCAGCCGCAGTTCGGGCCGCCTGGCGCTTCGGCCATGGCATTGAGGGAGACCACGGTGAACAGAGTACCCAGAAGAATCCGTTTCATAGCATTTGTTCTCTATTTGTCTTAACCAAGGGTCAGGGTTGCTGGCAACTCGGTTGCCAGGTCGGGAAAGCTTTTCACCCACCCGCGCAGCTTGGAGTTTAGGCACGATCTAAAGGTTGCGTCGTTGATTGCGAAAAATTTGCTTGGGTCGTTAATCGATACTGCGACATAAAGTCCCGCTGAGCCTTGCAAGGCGCGCGCGGGCAGCGCCAGAATGCTGCGTATCTGCCCCGCCGAAGTAAGGAAACCCAATGCCCGATCCCGTCGCTGCGCGCCTGCGTCTCGCGCCTGAAGCTTTGACCAGGCGTTTTTCCCCCGAGCAGTTTGCCTTTGCCAATACCGACGATCTGGAGCCGTTTCGCGGAGTCCTGGGCCAGGAACGTGCAGTTGAGGCCCTGCAGTTTGGGGTGGCCATGCCACGCCCCGGTTACAACGTGTATGTGATGGGCGAGCCCGGCACCGGGCGCTTCTCGTTCGTCAAACGCTACCTCAAGGCCGAGGGCAAGCGCCAGCAGACCCCGGCCGACTGGGTCTACGTCAACCACTTCGATGACACCCGCGAGCCACGGGCACTGGAGCTGCCGTCGGGTAGCGCTGCAGAGTTCATCAGCGACATGGGCGGCCTGATCGACAACCTGCTGGCGACGTTCCCGGCGGTGTTCGAGCACCCGTCCTATCAGCAGAAGAAGGGCGCCATCGACCGCGCCTTCAACCAGCGTTACGACCGCGCCCTGGATGTCATCGAGCGCGCCTCGCTGGAAAAGGACGTGGCCCTGTATCGCGACGCCAGCAATGTCGCCTTTACCCCGATGGCCGACGGCAAGGCCCTGGACGAAGCCGAATTCGCCCAGCTGCCGGAAGAGGTCCGCGAGCAGTTCCACGAGGACATCGCCTTCCTTGAGGAGCGCCTCAATGAAGAACTGGCCAGCCTGCCACAGTGGAAGCGCGAGTCGAACAACCACCTGCGCCAGCTCAACGAAGAAACCATTACCCTGGCCCTGCAGCCTTTGCTGGCGCCGCTGTCGGAAAAGTATGCCGAGAACGCAGCGGTGTGCGCCTACCTGCAATCGGTGCAGTTGAACCTGCTGCGTACCGTGGTCGAGCAACTGGTCGATGACAGCAAGACCGACGCCGTGGCGCGCAAGCTGCTCGAAGAGCAGTACGCCCCAAGCCTGGTGGTCGGTCACCACGCCGTCGGTGGCGCACCTGTGGTGTTCGAACCGCACCCGACTTACGACAACCTGTTCGGGCGGATCGAATACAGCACCGACCAAGGGGCGCTGTACACCTCCTATCGCCAGCTGCGCCCGGGCGCCCTGCACCGTGCCAATGGTGGCTTCCTGATCCTTGAAGCGGAGAAGATGCTCGGCGAGCCGTTCGTCTGGGATGCGCTCAAGCGCGCCCTGCAGTCGCGCAAGTTGAAGATGGAGTCGCCGATCGGTGAGCTGGGCCGCGTCGCCAGCGTCAGCCTGCAGCCGCAGATGATCCCGCTCAACGTCAAGCTGGTGATCATCGGCTCGCGTCAGCTGTACTACGCATTGCAGGACCATGATCCGGACTTTCAGGAGATGTTCCGGGTGCTGGTGGATTTCGACGAAGACATGCCGATGGTCGACGAGAACCTCGAGCAGTTCGCCCAGCTGTTGCGCACCCGCACCAACGAGGAGGGCATGGCGCCGTTGACCAGCGATGCGGTGGCGCGCCTGGCCACCTACAGCGCGCGGCTGGCGGAAAACCAGTCGCGCCTGTCGGCGCGTATCGGTGACCTGTTCCAGTTGGTCAGCGAGGCCGATTTCATCCGCCAGCTGGCCAGTGACGAAATGACCGACGCCGGGCACATCGAGCGTGCGCTCAAGGCCAAGGCCACACGCACCGGGCGCGTTTCGCAGCGCGTGCTCGATGACATGCTCGCCGGCATCATCCTGATCGACACCGAAGGCGCGGCTATCGGCAAGTGCAACGGCCTGACCGTGCTAGAGGTCGGCGACTCGGCGTTCGGCATGCCAGCGCGCATTTCCGCCACTGTCTACCCGGGCGGCAGCGGCATCGTCGACATCGAGCGCGAGGTCAACCTCGGCCAGCCGATACACTCCAAGGGGGTGATGATCCTCACCGGTTACCTGGGCAGCCGCTATGCCCAGGAATTCCCCTTGGCGATTTCCGCGAGCATTGCCCTGGAGCAGTCCTACGGCTATGTGGACGGTGACAGTGCCTCGCTGGGTGAGGCGTGCACGCTGATCTCGGCATTGTCGCGCACCCCGCTCAAGCAGTGCTTCGCGATCACCGGCTCGATCAACCAGTTCGGTGAAGTGCAGGCGGTGGGTGGGGTCAACGAAAAGATCGAAGGCTTCTTCCGCCTGTGTGAGGCCCGCGGCCTGACGGGCGAGCAGGGGGTAATCATCCCGCGTGCCAACGTGGCGACATTGATGCTCGATGAGCGTGTGCTGCAGGCGGTCGAGAACGGCGTGTTCCACGTCTATGCGGTCAGCCAGGCTGACGAGGCGCTGAGCCTGCTGGTGGGTGAAGACGCCGGGGAATTGGACGAGCAGGGTCAGTTCACCGAAGGCAGCGTCAACGCCCGGGTTGTCGAGCGCTTGCGCGAGATCGCCGAGATGATTAGCGAGGAAGACATCGAGAAGGCGGAGAAGGAACGCCTGGAAGAGGTGATTGCCCAGGCCAAGCCAGCCTGAGTCAATAAATCGGCGCTGGCGGCCATGTGCTACCGTTCAGCGCCGGTTTTCCATCTTTTTACGCCGCTATTCTATGCTGGAACTTAGGACGGCATCAGGGTTCAGGATGGAAACAGCCCGAACGTTTCGAGCTGAACACGGCTTATTGGAGGGGGACGCGGCCATGCGCAACCTCTGCCTTACTCGCCAGTGCCTGGGCCTGGTGACGCGTATCGAATGCAGTATTCGCCCGCTGGCCGGTGATAACGGCATGTGGACCTTGCTGTTCGCTGCCGGCATGGCCGGCGAGCAACCCTCAGCCATCAAGGCCCAAGGGCCGTTCCATGGGCCGTTGGTGGCCGAGTCGGTGCTCAACGCCATTGTCGACAGCCTGACCCTGCATGGGTACCAGGTGGCCGAGGATCCGCAGATCTGGTGCCTGCACCTGCAAGCGCAGTTGCGCCGGATCAACGGTGAACGTTGTCGCAACCTGGGGGATTACCAGTTCCACCCTGAAACCTGAGTGCCTCTTCTGGCCCAATCGCCGGCAAGCCGGCTCCCACTGGGGCCTCACTGCTTACCAGGGCAGTGGTGTACCTGAGGTAGCCGGCTTGCCGGCGGTTGCGCTGTACAGAAGCCCCCTTCAGGCCGGGCTTTTGCTGTAACAGGTGGCTGGCTATACTCGGCGTCGCTTTTTTAGTCACCTGACGAGTCCCAACCCTCCATGGAACGTATTCTCGAAAACGCGATGTATGCCTCGCGCTGGCTGCTCGCCCCCATCTATTTCGGCCTGTCCCTCGGTCTGTTGGCCTTGGCGCTGAAGTTTTTCCAGGAAGTCATCCACGTCCTGCCCAACGTCTTTGCCCTGAGCGAAGCCGACCTGATCCTGGTGATCCTGTCGCTGATCGACATGTCGCTGGTAGGCGGCCTGCTGGTCATGGTGATGATCTCCGGCTACGAGAACTTCGTCTCGCAACTGGACATCGACGATAGCAAGGAGAAGCTCAACTGGCTGGGCAAGATGGACTCTTCGTCGCTGAAGATGAAGGTCGCTGCCTCGATCGTGGCCATTTCCTCCATCCACCTGCTGCGGGTGTTCATGGACGCGCAGAACATTTCTACCGATTACCTGATGTGGTACGTGATCATCCACATGACCTTCGTGGTGTCGGCGTTCTGCATGGGCTACCTGGACAAAGTCACCAAGCACTGAGTCCTTTGGGGCCCCATCGCCGGCTTGCCGGTGCTGGGGCCAGCGCGGCTCAACTGACGAGCGGCGTCAGTTATGCCTTGTGTATTCCCAAGTCCTGTACAAAAAATGAGCACTCATGCCTGGTTCCAGCAGCGAGGTGCTCTCATGAACCTGCATCAGCTCAATACCGAGGCCAGGGCCGGCCATGTCGACGAATTGAACCTGATCGCCATCGAAGGTGGTGATTATCTGCTCGAGGCCCGCATCAAGGGCCACGCCCACCCCTTGGCTGATACCCGTGGTGAACGCCTGCGTGTGCACTCGGTGGAAGACGCCCGCAAGTTGCTGCAAACCATCCCGATGGTCTCGATGAACCTGGTGCATTGGTCCGTGCAGGACGAAATGTGCGGCATGGGTTCGCATCCCGAAGAAGACCTCAAGGTACCCATCTCCCAGCGTTCGGCCTGGTAGCTGCTCGCAGCTTCCCAGTGTGCTAGGCTGCTCGCCCTTTTCATCAAGGGCGCGGCTGCACTGCGCCCTGCAGTGGAGCACGACAATGTCCGAACTCAACCTGTCCACCGACGAAACCCGCGTAAGCTACGGCATCGGCCGTCAGCTGGGCGGCCAGCTGCGCGACAACCCGCCACCGGGCGTCAACCTGGAAGCGATCGTGGCCGGCCTGACCGACGCCTTCAACGGTGCCGACAGCCGCGTCAGCGAAGCCGACCTGTCGGCCAGCTTCAAGGTCATCCGTGACGTGATGCAAGCCGAAGCCGCTGCCAAGGCTGAAGCCGCGGCTGCCACCGGCAAGGAATTCCTGGCCGAGAACGCCAAGCGCGAAGGCATCACCACCCTCGCTTCGGGCCTGCAGTTCGAAGTGCTGACCGCTGGCGAAGGCGCCAAGCCGACCCGCGAAAGCAACGTGCGTACCCACTACCACGGCACGCTGATCGACGGCACCGTGTTCGACAGCTCCTACGAGCGTGGCCAGCCTGCTGAATTCCCGGTCGGTGGTGTGATCGCTGGCTGGACCGAAGCCCTGCAGCTGATGAATGCTGGCAGCAAATGGCGCCTGTATGTGCCGAGCGAGCTGGCCTACGGCGCCCAAGGCGTTGGCAGCATCCCGCCGCATAGCGTGCTGGTATTCGACGTCGAACTGCTCGACGTTCTGTAATGCCTCTGGGGCCGCTTTGCGGCCCATTCGCGACACAAGGCCGCTCCTACAGGCCCATGATGCTCTTGTAGGAGCGGCCTTGTGTCGCGAACGAGGGCAAAGCCCTCGCAATGCCGATCAATTCCAGTCTGTTCCCACCGGGCGCAATGCCCGCGCATAGCAAAACAGGAACAGATTACGCACCAGCTCCTTGAGCACCACCGGCTCACTCGAGTTCAGCCCGCTCATGTCCAGGTCGCCTTGGTCACGCAGTTCGTCGAGCGCTTCTTCTTCGAGCACAGCGCACACTTCGCCGGTTTCGCGATGCAGGATGCGCAGGTAAGGATGGGGACGGTCCAGCCAAGCGTCGATCAGATAAGTCATGGCTATTCTCCTTGGATAGCAGTCCAATGAGAATAATTCTTATTATCAAAATAGCAAGAGACTATTGGCTGTTTTTATGTAATCAGACCTTGCGCACGAATTCCGACTTCAGCTTCATGGCGCCAATGCCGTCGATCTTGCAGTCGATGTCGTGGTCGCCGTCGCACAGACGGATGTTCTTGACCTTGGTGCCGACCTTTACCACCAGGGAGGAGCCCTTGACCTTGAGGTCCTTGATCACGGTGACGGTGTCGCCGTCCTGCAGCACGTTGCCCACCGAATCCTTTTTCACCACGTCATCGCTGCCG
Organism: Lelliottia jeotgali; assembly: GCF_977070485.1. Taxonomy (NCBI): domain Bacteria; kingdom Pseudomonadati; phylum Pseudomonadota; class Gammaproteobacteria; order Enterobacterales; family Enterobacteriaceae; genus Lelliottia; species Lelliottia jeotgali. Next base: position 291,677 of record NZ_CDRVFO010000007.1, on the reverse strand, counting down.
GCATCGGCTTCGCCGTTGGCCGACCACTCGTGGGCGCATTCAGGGCAGATCAGCTGGGTGCCATCCTCGTAGGTGTATTCAGAATTGCATTTGGGGCAGGGCGGCAAAGTGCTCACTTCGGTTCCTTAAACAGACAGACGGTTAAAGGCCCATATTGTATAAGGTTTTAACGGGGAAGTGTTTTTGTCCGTACAAATGCATCGCGGGCAAGCCTGCTCCTGCGGAACCATGCGGATCCTGTGGAGCGGGCTTGCCCGCGAAGAGGGGGACGCGATTTTAGTGCGTGCGCGCTACCGCAAACTCACTCAGCTCGACCAGTGCATCCCGGTATTGGCTGGCCGGCAGCACTTCCAGGCACTCAATGGCCCGCTTCACGTAATCACGGGCCAGCTGCGCGGTGTAGTCCAGCGCACCCGAAGCTTCGACCGCCACGCGGATCTGCTCCAGGTCTTCCAGGCCACCCTTCTGGATCGCCTTGCGCACCAGTGCAGCCTGCTCTGGCGTGCCTTCGCGCATGGTGTAGATCAGCGGCAGGGTTGGCTTGCCTTCGGCCAGGTCGTCGCCGACGTTCTTGCCCAGGGTCTGCGAATCGCCTTTGTAGTCCAGCAGGTCGTCGACCAGTTGGAAAGCCACGCCCAGGTGGTCGCCGAAGGTGCGCAGCGCCTCGCGCTGCTCGTCGGTGGCACCGGCCAGCGCGGCGGCGCTGTGGGTCGAGGCCTCGAACAGCATCGCGGTCTTGCCGCGGATGACCTCCATGTACACCTCTTCGCTGGTGCTGGCATCGCGCACGCGCGACAGCTGCAGCACTTCGCCTTCGGCGATCACCCGGGTGGCCTTGGAGAGGATCTGCATGACCGGCATGGAGCCCAGCTCGACCATCATTTCGAACGAGCGCGAATAAAGGAAGTCGCCCACCAGCACGCTCGGTGCGTTGCCCCACAGGGCATTGGCGGTGGAGCGGCCGCGGCGCATGCCGGACATGTCGACCACATCGTCGTGCAGCAGGGTGGCGGTGTGCAGGAACTCGATGGTTGCGGCGAGCAGGCGCAGGTCGTCACCCTCGCGGCCCAGGGCCTTGCCACACAGCAGCACCAGCAGGGGGCGCAGGCGTTTGCCGCCGGCCGACGTGATATAGTCGCCGATCTTCGATACCAGCGGCACGCGCGAGGTCAGCTGCTTCTTGATGATCTCGTCGACGGCGCTGAAATCGTCAGCTACCGCGCGGTAGAAGGTTTGGGGTTGCATCGGCTGCTCCAGTGAGGTTGCGCGGCATGCTAGGTCGCGGGTCCCGGTGTGTCAAGGCGCGCCGCCCGGTGAGCGGGGCCGGTACTTGCAAGCAAAACCCGGGTTGCGTACAATCGCGCACCCTAACTTCCTGGGCAGCACCTGCCTTACGCAATTGCGCCGGGCCGTTCCAGCCCTGTGCAGCCATGCCAGCCAATACTCATCATATAAAGCGCTGGGTGAGCAGGATTATCGGAGAAATACCCATGTCTTACGCAGTAATCGTTACCGGCGGCAAGCAGTACAAAGTCGCTGAAGGTGAATTCCTCAAAATCGAAAAGCTGGAAATCGCCACTGGCGAATCCGTGACTTTCGATCGCGTTCTGCTGGTTGCCAACGGTGAAGAAGTCACCATCGGCGCTCCAGTCGTCGCTGGCGCTAAAGTTGTTGCCGAAGTCGTTTCGCAAGGCCGTCACGATAAAGTACGCATCATCAAGTTCCGTCGTCGTAAGCACCACATGAAGCGTATGGGCCACCGCCAGTGGTTCACCGAGATCAAAATCACCGGTATCCAGGCTTAATCGCTCAGATCCCCTGAATTTATTTGGAGAATTGAACCATGGCTCACAAGAAGGCTGGTGGTAGTACTCGTAACGGTCGCGACTCAGAATCGAAACGCCTTGGCGTGAAGATGTATGGTAGCCAGGTCGTCAAGGCCGGTAACATCATCGTCCGTCAGCGCGGCACCCAGTTCCACGCCGGCTACGGCGTTGGCATGGGCAAGGATCACACCCTGTTCGCCAAGATCGAAGGCGTGATCAAGTTCGAGAAGAAAGGCGAGTTCAACCGCCGTTACGTGAGCATCGTCGCCGCTTAATCGCGACGTCGCTCCAGAAGCCCCGTCATGCGACGGGGCTTTTTCGTTTGTGGTGAGCCTCTTGCAAAGCTGTTTGTATGGGCTGCCGGCGTGGGTTTCTTCGGTCGTACGGGGCCGCCGCGCTCATTTTTGCAAGAGCCTCAGGTTTTTTAAGTATTCAGCTCGTCGGAAGGCGAGAGGCGGTTTTTGAATGAAGTTTGTTGACGAAGTATCCATCCGGGTCAAGGCCGGTGATGGCGGTAACGGTTGCATGAGCTTCCGCCGTGAGAAGTTCATCGAGAACGGTGGCCCCAACGGGGGTGACGGTGGCGATGGCGGCTCGGTTTACATGGTGGCCGACGAAAACCTCAACACCCTGGTTGACTACCGCTATACCCGTCACCACGAAGCCCAGCGCGGCGCTAACGGTGGCAGCACCGATTGCACCGGCAAGAAGGGTGAGGACCTGTTCCTGCGTGTGCCGGTCGGTACCACGGTGATCGACGCCTCCACCCAGGAAGTGATCGGTGACCTGGTCACCCCTGGCCAGAAGCTGATGGTCGCCCAAGGCGGCTGGCACGGTCTGGGTAACACCCGTTTCAAATCCAGCACCAACCGTGCGCCGCGCCAGACCACCCCAGGCAAGCCGGGTGACCAGCGCGACCTGAAGATGGAGCTGAAGGTCCTGGCCGACGTGGGCCTGCTGGGCCTGCCGAATGCCGGCAAGAGCACCTTCATCCGTTCGGTGTCGGCCGCCAAGCCGAAGGTCGCCGACTACCCGTTCACCACCCTGGTGCCGAACCTGGGTGTGGTCAGCGTCGACCGCTGGAAGAGCTTCGTCATCGCCGACATCCCTGGCCTGATCGAAGGCGCATCCGACGGTGCCGGCCTGGGTATCCGCTTCCTCAAGCACCTGGCCCGTACCCGCGTGCTGCTGCACCTGGTCGACCTGGCGCCGCTGGACGGCAGCAGCCCGGCCGACGCCGCCGAAGTGATCATCAACGAGCTGACCCGCTTCAGCCCGTCGCTGACCGACCGTGAGCGTTGGCTGGTGCTGAACAAGGCGGACATGCTCATGGACGATGAGCGTGACGAGCGCGTCAAGGAAGTGGTCGAGCGTCTGCAGTGGGAAGGCCCGGTCTACGTGATCTCGGCTATCGCCAAGCAGGGCACCGAGCAGCTCACTCATGACCTGATGCGCTACATCGAAGACCGCGCCGATCGCCTGGCCAATGACCCGGCCTACGCTGAAGAGCTGGCCGACCTCGACCAGCGCATCGAAGACGAAGCCCGCGCCCAGCTGCAGGCCCTGGACGACGCCCGTACCTTGCGCCGCACTGGCGTCAAGAGCGTGCATGACATCGGCGACGATGACGCGTGGGACGATGATTTCGAGGACGACGAAGACGGCCCGGAAATCATTTACGTGCGCGACTGACCGGTTGCAGTACACTAAACGCCGCTCTCTGGAGCGGCGTTTTTGTATCCACGGTATCTACAGATTCGACATAGGTTGGAAGAGAAGATGCGAAGCAAGGTGACTGGCGCCAAGCGCTGGGTCGTGAAGATCGGTAGTGCGCTGCTCACGGCCGATGGCAAGGGCCTCGACCGCGGTGCCATGGCCGTATGGGTCGAGCAGATGGTTGCCCTGCGTGAGGCGGGTGTTGAGTTGGTGCTGGTGTCCTCCGGGGCCGTGGCTGCCGGCATGAGCCAGCTTGGCTGGACCGCACGACCGAGCGCGATGAACGAGCTGCAGGCTGCCGCTTCGATCGGCCAGATGCGCCTGGTGCAGGCGTGGGAGTCGAGCTTTGGCGAGCACGGCAAGCACACCGCGCAGATCCTTCTGACCCACGACGATCTGTCCGACCGCAAGCGTTATCTCAACGCCCGCAGCACTCTGCGGACGTTGGTCGACCTGGGCGTGGTGCCGGTGATCAACGAAAACGACACCGTGGTTACCGACGAGATCCGCTTCGGCGACAACGATACCCTGGCCGCGTTGGTGGCGAACCTGGTCGAGGCCGACCTGCTGGTGATCCTCACCGACCGTGACGGCATGTTCGACGCCGACCCACGTAACAATCCAGAGGCACAGCTGATCTACGAGGCCCGTGCCGATGACCCGTCGCTCGACGCCGTAGCCGGCGGTACCGGCGGTGCCCTGGGCCGTGGCGGCATGCAGACCAAGTTGCGCGCCGCGCGCCTGGCAGCCCGTTCCGGCGCCCATACCATCATCATCGGTGGCCGTATCGAACGCGTACTCGACCGCCTCAAGGCTGGCGAGCGCCTGGGTACCCTGCTGTCGCCTGAGCGCGGCATGTTGGCGGCGCGCAAGCAGTGGCTGGCTGGCCACTTGCAAACCCGCGGCACGCTGGTACTGGACGCCGGTGCGGTTCAGGCCCTGCGCCAGGCCAACAAGAGCCTGCTGCCGGTAGGCGTGAAGACCGTACAAGGCAGCTTCCGCCGTGGCGAAATGGTGGTGTGCGTAGGCCCCGACGGCCTTGAAGTGGCGCGCGGCCTTGCCAACTACAGCGCGCTGGAAGCACAGAAAATCATTGGCCAATCGTCCGATGCCATCGAGTCCCTGCTTGGCTACAGTGCCGAGCCGGAGCTGGTCCACCGCGACAACCTGGTGCTGGTATGAACATGCTCAAGCGCGCGATTGCCGTGGCAGCCCTGGCGCTGCCGATGCTGGCAGGGGCCGAGGAAATCGGCCAGGTATCTACTGTGTTCAAGTTCGTCGGGCCCAACGATCGCATCGTGGTCGAGGCGTTCGACGACCCCAAGGTCGAAGGTGTGACCTGCTACCTGTCGCGCGCCAAGACGGGCGGAGTGAAGGGTGGCCTGGGCCTGGCCGAGGACCGTGCGGAAGCGTCGATTGCTTGCCGCCAGGTCGGGCCGATCAACTTCAAGGGTGAGTTGAAAGACGGTGAGGAGGTGTTCAAGGAGCGCACCTCGCTGGTGTTCAAGACCATGCAGGTGGTGCGCTTCCTGGACAAGAAGCGCAATACACTGGTGTACCTGGTTTACAGCGACCGCATGATCGAAGGCAGCCCGCAGAATGCGGTGACGGCGATTCCGATTCTGCCTTGGGCTCACTGATACTTTAGGGGAGGCCTTTGGCCTCCTTTCGCGACACGAGGCCGCTCCTACAGGCGAACGTATATGCCTGTAGGAGCGGCCTCGTGTCGCGAAAGGGCCGCAAAGCGGCCCCAGTTCCTCAGGCCAGCTCCTCAGCCTGATCCTCGCGCACGATCGCTTTCTCCACATCACGTCGGCTGATGTACTTCCAGTCCGCCTCGTCGATATAGATGCCATTCGGCCCGCTACCGCCTTCCAGGTCGATCGCCACATGCGCCGATACCTGTGGCTTCACACTCGCCAGAATCGGTACGAAGCCTAACTGCAGGCTGGTCTCCAGCAGTGCGGCCTGGTTGCGCTCGTCGATGTCCGCCGCCTCGTCGAGGTAGTAAGGCAGGCGAATGCGCCCGGCCAGGTCGCGGTCCATCAAGTGCAGCAACAGGTACATGTTGGTCAGCGCCTTGATGGTCATGGTGGTGCCGTTGGAGGCGGCGCCGTCGATGTCGGCGTGGATCACCGGCTGGCTGTTGATCTTGGTGATCTCGAAAGCCAGTTCGAACAGGTCTTTGAGGCCCAGCTGGTTGTGGTTGGCCGCCACCAGCCGCGCCAGGTATTCCTTGGCTTCTTCGTTCTTGTGATCCTGCTCCGAATTCTGAGTCAGGTCGAACACCGACAGGGTCTCGCCTTCCTCGTACTGGCCGGCGCTGTGGATGATCTGGTCGATGTGCTTGAGCGCTTCCTTGTTCGGCGCCAGTACCACGCGGAAGCTCTGCAGGTTGGAAACCTGGCGCTTGTTGATCTCGCGGTTGAACAGGGCCAGCTGGTGTTCGAGGCTGTCGTAGTCGCTGCGGATGTTGCGCAGGGTGCGGGCGATGTCGGTGACTGCGGCGCGGCGCGCCTTGGCCAGGGTCAGGGCCTCGTCGGTGCGGTGCGCATAGGCATTGACCAGCAGTTGCAGGCGCCGCTCCATGTCATCTTCGCTGTCGAACTTGGCCACGCCCTTGAGGCGTACCTGGGCGTACAGCGCCTCGATCTGGTTGTCGACGCGCTGCAGGGCCTGCCAGCTGTCCTGGTAATCGTTGAGTAGCGGCAACAGGTTGTCCATGGAGTCGTCGACCGCTTCCATGAACGGCGTGCCGAATGGCAGGTCGGCGGGCAGCAGCTGACGACGGCGCAAGGCGTCTTCCAGGGTGCGCTGCTTGGCTTCCAGGTCGGCGATCTGGCGGCCGACCAGCTGCAGCTTGGCCGACAGTTGCTGGACGCGCTCGGTGAACGCATCGCTGGAGCGCTTGAGTTCGTCCTGGGCCGCTTCCAGTTGCGCCAGCTGCTCCATCTTCTCCGGCTCTTCAGCCGCCAGGGTTTCGCTGCGACGGTAGTCTTCCAGGGCCTTCTGCGCATCCAGCACCTGCTGGTACAGGGCTTCTGTCTGGGCTTTGGAAGCGGTACGGTCGGCGGCCACCGATTGCTGGGTCTTGAGCTGCTTGAGCTCGCGCTCCAGGCGGTCCTTCTGGTCGCGCAGGGCGGCGCGGTCGGCCAGGGCTTGCAGGGCCGGTGGGTCGATGTGCGAAAGGTCGATGGAAATGCCCGGGGCTTCGAAGCGCTCGCCCTTGAAGCCATCGAGCACCGCCTCCAGCGATTTCACCCACAGGTCGCTGTCGTCCAGTTCGATACCGCGCTCGCCAAGTGGCAGGCTGAACAGTGCGCCGTTGAACAGGCGCATCAGGCGGTCGACGTCTGCCTGCGAGAACTCTTCGCGCAGGCGGGCGTAGCTGTTGTTGTCGGCGTGATCGAGCTGCTGCTTGACCTGCTTGAGGCGCTTTTCCAGGTCGCGCACACGCTCGTCGAGGTCCTCGGCAGAGAACTGCCGCGACTGGGCCAGGGCGCCAGCCAGTTCGTCGTGGGCATCCTTGGCGGCCAGCAACTGCTGCTCCAGCACTTTGACGTCATCAACCAGGGCGAAGCGGTGCTTGAGTACCGACAGCTCGCCGAGCCAGCGCTGGATACCGGTGATTTCACGTTCCAGGCGCATCAGCTCCTGGGTGCCGCCACGCTGGTCGTTCTGCAGGCGGTCCTGCTCGCCGCGGTAGTGCTCGGCCTGGATCACCAGCTCTTCCTTGCGCGCCATGGCGTATTCCTGCCAGGTGCCCAGCAGGTTGTCGAGCAGCGGCGAGAGGCGGTGCAGCTTGCCGCGCAGGATGTCGCGCTGGGCCACGCCGCCGGCCAGGGCTTCGACCAGAGGGCCGGCGGCAACCAGGGCGTTGTAGTCCTGCTCCATGCGGCGTACGTCGCGGAAGGCTTCTTCGCAGGCGGCGATGTAGTCGACGCTGCCAGAGCGCAGGCTGTGCTCGAACGCGTCGAGGAACAGCTGTTTGAGCTTGGCGGCGGTGATTTCGCGCATGTGCAGCAGGTTGATGAACAGTGCGCGGAAGGTTTTCAGGCTCTGCTCGCTGGTCGAGCGCAGCGGGATCATGGTCAGGTCCAGCGGCACCGAGGTGTGGCCGCCGACCAGCAGCCGGCGCAGCTCGTCCGGCTTGAGCTCGTAGGCTTTGAGGCCCAGGCGCTCGAGGTTGGTGAACAGCTCTTTCTGGCGCAGGCAGGTGTCGTTCTTCTGGTAGTGATCCAGGTCCAGTTCACCCTTGTAGGCAAAGAACTGGTGGCCGAAACCGCCGCCTGGCCCGCGACCGACCACGCCGATCACGTGGGGACCGTGGGGCAGGTTCAGTTCGCAGAGGATGTACGAGGTGTCGCTGGCGAAGTAGAAGCGGCGCGACTGCTCCAGGCTGTACTTGCCGAAGCTCATGTCGGACATGCGCGCCAGGATCGGGAACTGCAGGGCGTTGATCGAGGCGGATTTGCCCAGGTTGTTGGCGCCGTAGACCGACAGCGGGTGCTCCAGCGGGAACAGGCCCAGGCTGTAGCCGGCGGTGTTGAGCAGCGCGAAGCGGCGGATGCCGTAGCGTTCCTGGCTCATGCGTCAATCTCCTGTTGCTCTTCGCGGATGGCCCGGGCCAGGGCCTCTTCTTCGCTTTCTTCGCCCTCGAACGGGGTGAGGTCGAGCGGGTCGTCGGTGTGGGCCAGCGCCTCGGGGCTTTCTTCCTCGACCAGCACTGGCGTTGGCAGCGGCAGGTCGCTGTGCAGGCTGGCGGCCAGGTCGCGGTCCTGCTGCACCGACAGGCACACATCGAGGAAGCGGTGCATCGGTGGCAGGAAGCGGTAGATGCCGCCTTCCTCGTGGGCGAAGCCGAGCTGGGTCATGCGGCGCATGATCTTTTCTTCCAGCTCGTCGACAGTTTGCACTTCAGCCTGCAGGAACAGGTCACGGTATTTGTCCAGCAGCGAGGGCAGCTCATCGCGCCCGATGCTGCCGCCGTCGAGCACCGCCATCGGGTCGCGGCCCTGGTCGGCCAGGTGCTCGACCAGGATGAAAGTGAACAGCGACAGGCGCTGGGCGGTCTTGTTGACCTGCGCGGCGGCCTGCTCGGGGACGAAGTAATAGAAGCCGCGGGTATCGCACACCAGCTCGAAGCCCAAGGCCTTGAACAGGGTGCGGTACTGGTCCTGGAAGTTCGACAGCTGGGCGTACAGCTCCGGGTCGCGGCGGCTGACGTGGAACCCTTTGAACAGCTCGCGGAAGATCGGCGCGAGCTGGGACAGTTCGGAAAGATCAAGATGCATTGGCTGGGCTCGCGTTGGTTTCAGGTTGCGCTTCGCGGCTGGATGTCAGGGCGAACGAGCGCAGGCTGACCAGGTGTTCGTGGGTGGTGTACTCGCGGCGTTCGAGGCGTTCGCGCTTGAAACGCTTTTCACGCGACAGGCGCGAGAACCAGTACAGCAGTTCGTCGGTGGCGCCTTCGGGCTCCTGGTCCAGCAGCCAGACCATCAGGTCAGGCAGCGGCAGGGCATCCTCGCAGCGTTCGAGCATTTCCTTGACCGTGCGTGGCGCGCGCGGCAGCGGGCCAGTCTGGGTCTTGTGCGCCTTGGGGAACTTGGCCGGTTTCGGCTCGAAGCGGGCGAGGGCATAGACGTACGCCTCGACCTGGCTGGCGCTGCCCAGGAAGGTGCTCTGCGGCCGGGTGAACAATGGCATGGCCGCCTGCGGCACGGCGTCGATACCCTTGCGCCGGATCACCGACAGGGCCAAGGCAGCGCCGCGGGTCACGGCATTATGCCGACGCGCTTCTTCGCGCAACGGCAGCAGCAGTTCACGGGCGTGGCGCAGCGTCAGCTGGGCGCTGGTCTGCATCTCGAGGATGCGCGCATGGGTGCGCAGCAGCATGTCGTCGTCGACCAGGTGGCCCAGGCGCGCCTGTTCGCCGAGCAGTTTCAGCAGCACGGTCTCGACCTTGCGTACGCCCTGTTCGAAGGCTCCGTCGGCGTTGACCAGCTGGATCATCGGCTCGACGTATTCGTCCCAGGTCGCCAGTACTTCGGCATAACGCTGGCGCAGCGGGATCTGGCGGTTGCTGGTCTTGGCCCGTTCGGCCACGGCGACCAGCGCCTGTTCGTCGTTGTCGAGCTTTTTCAGTACGTCGCGCACGCGCATGTCGAGCAGGCGCAGTTGGCGCGCCAGGTCATCGCTGTCGCGGTTGTCGAAGGCATCCTGAATATGCCCGGCAAGGCGCTCCAGGTGGCGCAGGTAGGCCTCGATCTCCAGGCACAGGCCCAGGCGGTGCTCGCGGCGCAGGTAGGCGAGGAAGTCGTGGATCTGGGCGTTGAGCTCGAAACGGTTCGGGCTCTTGGCCACCGGGACCAGGATATCCAGGCGGATCCACACGTCGAGCAGCTGGGTAATGTCCTGCGGCGTGCTTTCCACTTGCTGGCGGCCCAACTGCTGGCGCAGTTCGACCAGGCTCAGGGTGCCTTGGTCGAAACGCTCGCACAGCGGCTCGATCAGGGCCCAGTGTTCGGCTAGGGCGCGCAGGACGCGCTTGGGTTCGATCATTGGCGTCTACTCGTTGCCAAGTAAAAAGGGGGCGATTGTACTGCATCCGGGGGGGAGGATTTCACCCCTTGGTCTGTAATGAGGGATAACCTCGGATTGGCTGGGGGTTTCCCTGGCCCCCTCGGCGGTACAGGCAGCAATTTTCTGCCGACCAGTTGCGGCGCTCGGCAGCCAACAGCGTTAGAATGCCCGATTGTTCCAGCCCCCCGGATACCCGTGCCTTGCTGACCGAGTCCCGCCGCCGCGCCTACCTTTCCGCCATGCAAGTGGTGCATTGGCTGCCGCGCGCCGAACTGCCGTTCGCTGCGCCGTCGCGGCCAGAGCTGCTGTTGCCGCAGGTTCCGGTCGAGCAAGCCGCGTTCGAGGTCAGGCCTTCGCCAGCCCCTGCCAACGAAGCGCCGGTCGCACCACAGGCGCGCTCCGGCGAACGTCCGAAAATCGAAATTCCGCGCCCGGGCAACGCGCCTAAGCCCACCGCCAAACCGGTCGAGGCCGAGGAACAAGCCCCCGCGCCACGTCCGGCCCCCGTGCCGCCACCGCGTTTCTCGCTGCAACTGCTGCACGCCGGCAACTGCCTGCTGCTGGTGGAATTGGCCACCGGCCAGCCGTTCCAGAGCCGCGACCCATCCTACCTGCTGCTCAAAGACATGCTGCGCGCCGCAGGCCTGCCAGATGCCCCGCAGATCATCGGCGAGCCGGTGCGCTGGCCGCTGTTGGTGCGTGGCAACATGGACCAGGGGCCGGATGCCGCGCGTGATTTCGTCCAGGGCTTCATTCAGGCGCGCCTTGAAGAAGCCCCTTGCACCTGCCTTTGGCTGATCGGCATGCCGGCCTTGCGCTTTGCCGCCAATACCGACGCCCAAGCCTATTACCAAGTACTCAAGCTCGACGGCCTGGGCGACGCCTGGGCGTTGCCGGGCCTTGAACTGTTGATGGACGAGCCGCAGCGCAAGGCGGACGTCTGGAAAGCGATGCGCCAGCTGATGGCGCGCTGGAAGAGCGTTGAATGAGTGAATCGATCAGTTTCCGCCCCATGACCGAGGCGGATCTGGATGCCGTGCTGAAGATCGAATATGCCGCGTTCAGCCATCCCTGGACCCGCGGGATTTTCCAGGATGCGCTCAAGTCCTACGAAGTGTGGTTGATGTTCGATGGTCAACAGCAGGTCGGCCATGGTGTGATCAACGTGATCATCGACGAAGCGCACCTGCTGAACATTACCGTCAAGCCGGAGAACCAGGGGCGTGGCCTGGGTTTGCGCTTGCTCGAGCACCTGATGGCTCGGGCTTATCAGCTCAATGGGCGCGAGTGTTTCCTGGAGGTGCGGGCCAGCAACCAGTCGGCCTATCGCTTGTATGAGCGGTACGGCTTCAACGAGATCGGCCGTCGGCGTGATTACTACCCGGTGGCTGGCGGGCGCGAGGATGCGCTGGTGATGGCTTGTACGTTGCTCGAAGACTGACTTTCAATCCTTCCTGCTCTGTTGCCAGTAATTTGTGCATGCTTAACTCCTTGTAATGGCCGCCCCGATGGGCGGCCGTGCTCATGCTGGGGCAGAGGGAGCGGGGATGAGAAGGACGAGATGGCTACTGATGGCCGCAAGCGTGATGCTGGGGGGCGTGGCTCAGGCCGATGAGCGCGACCTGTGGATGTTCGCGCAATGGGCGGGGGATCATCAGACCCGCCCTTTTCGGGAGATGCTGGTGGACGCCCGCCTGTATGGCGTGGTGCCGATTCACCAATTGCTGCGCTCAGCGTCGGACTGGCGGCTGTGCAAGGCTTCACCGTTTGCCGTGCCGCCGCCTGGCAACTGGCCGGCAGTGCGCTCCACGCTGGCGCTGATCAATACGCTGGAAAAGCAAGGCATCCTGCGCCAGTTCGAAGTGGTCTCCGCCTACCGTGACTCGGGCTTGAACAGGTGCGCAGGAGGTGCCGTGGGCAGCGCCCACACCCGTGCCTTTGCAGTCGATATCCTGCTGCCAGGCTGGGCCGACCCCAACCCGTTGTGCCGCTTCTGGCAGCAGCATGGCCAGGCCTGGGGCATGGGGCTGGGGCGCTACCCGACAGGCCGCATCCATATCGACACCGCGGGTTATCGCACCTGGGGCGGTGATGGCAGTGCCGCGTCTTCGTTCTGCAGCAAACCCAGGTGAGCGAGGCAGGCCTGGCTTTCTCCCATTACCCAATCGGCAAAGCGTTGGCGCTTGCCGCCGTCATCCAGCGGTTGCGGGCTTAGCAGGTGATAGGCGGACCCATCGCGCAGAAAGCCGAATGGCGCCTGCAACTGCCCGCTGTCGAGTTCATCGCGCACCATCAGCGCCGAGGCGATCGCCAGGCCCAGGCCGGCACTGGCGGCCTGCAGTGACAGGTAGAAGTGTTCGTAGTCGCTGCGTTGGCAGTGTCGCGCCTGCTGGCCACTCAGGCGCAGCCACGCGGGCCAGGCACTGGGGCGAGTGTTGCTGTGCAATTGGCGTTGGCCATCGAGTGCGGTGCCGCCATCGCGGTTGACCGGGCCGATCCATTCGTCGCAGACCTTCAGCGCGTGCAGGGTGGGCGGCCAATGGAAATCGTCACGTCGCAGTGCCAGGTCAACGCCGCTGCGGGCAAAGTCCAGCGGCCCACCAGCGGCCACCAGGTGCAGTTGCAGGTCTGGGTGGGCGGCATGAAAGCGGGGCAGGCGGGGGATCAGCCAGCGCATGGCGATGGTCGGCTCGCAAGAAAGCACCAGCACATTGTCCGGTTCCTGCTGCTGCAGGCGCTGCACTGCGCTTTCGAGTTGCTCGAAGATGGCCTGGGTGGTGCCGTGCAGTGCGCGACCGGCCGGGGTCAGGAAGATTGCCCGGTTCCGGCGCTCGAACAGTTCGACACCGAGGCTTTCCTCAAGCAGGCGGACCTGGCGGCTGACGGCGCCATGGGTGACGTGCAGGCGTTCGGCGGCCCGCACGAAGCTTTCGGTTTCGGCGGCGATGTCGAAGTAACGCAACGCAGTGAGTGGGGGAAGTTTCATGGGCTTGAAGTTGCCAGCGGCGGCACGGCACCTGTGTGAGAAAAACTAGCGAATTTGCGTAACTATAAATCGGTTTTCCCAGCTCACTGCTATTTCGATAATGGCGACACCTGTGCATTTTCATCGCCTATCGAGGACTTCCTTCGTGACTGAGCTTTTCGCTGTAGCCCTTTTCACCCTTCTGGCCGTCGTCAGCCCCGGCGCGGATTTCGCCATGGTCACCCGCAGCAGTTATGCACAGGGCCGCAAGGCCGGCCTGGCGGCGGCTGTGGGTATAGCCCTCGGCGTTCAGGTGCATGTGCTGTACACGGTGTTGGGTATCGCCGTGGTCATCAGTCAGAGCCCTGCGCTGTTCCTGGCCATGAAAGTGCTGGGCGCGGGGTACCTGATCTATCTGGGTTATCAGTCGCTGACCAGCACCACCCGCATCAGTCTTGATGGCCAGGAACCGGCAGTGGGGCTGCTGGCTGCCTTGCGCACGGGCTTCCTGACCAACGCCCTCAACCCCAAAACCATGCTGTTCGTGATCAGTGCCTACACCCAGGTCGTGCAGCCAGGTAGCCCGCTGGCGCTGGATTTCGCCTATGGTGCGTTCATGTCGTTTGCCCACTGGGCGTGGTTCAGTCTGGTGGCGGTATTTTTTTCCAGTACCGGGTTGCGCAAGGTGATGATCGAGCGCCAGCGGCTGGTCGACCGGCTGATTGGTGTAGCGCTGATAGGGCTCGGCCTGGCAGTGGCTGTATCGGGGGTGCGCTGAAAGCGAAAGAGAGGGGCTGAACTTTTCTGCGGGCAAAAGAAAAGGGCTTACCTTGCGGTAAGCCCTTTTCAAGTTTGGTGGCTACACAGGGACTTGAACCCCGGACCCCAGCATTATGAATGCTATGCTCTAACCAACTGAGCTATGTAGCCGATGGCGCGCATTATTCCCTTGTGATGCCCCTGTGTCAACACTCATTTCAAAAAAAATTTGCACGCTTTCAAAAACTTAGCCGACCAACGCTGTTTTCAGCGCACGATCAACCATTGCCCGAGAATACCGTACACCTGCAAGCGCTGCTCGGCAGCCAGTGCGTCGAGGGTTGCGCCGGAGCGGTCGAGGTTGAAGTCGCCGCTTACACGCCGGTTGGCTGCCTGTTCGTCCATCATCCATACGCGGCGGCCCTGGTAGCTGGCCAGGCGCTCGATGACTTGACCCAATGGCACGTCGAGGGCGCGCAGGTGGCCGCTGCGCCAGGCGTTCGCATTTTTGACATCGACCTTCTGCACGGGGTTGATCCGGGCATCGGTGAAGGTCACCCGCTCACCCGCCGACACCATGCGCTGGTCGTTACCTTGGGTGATCATGGCCTTGCCATTGAGCACCACCAGTTCGTCATGCCCGGCATGGCGCGCCACCATCAGGCGAGTGCCGAACACCTGGATACGCGCATCGTCCACCTGCAGTTCAAGGGCGCGGCCGTCGAGCATCACGTGCAGCTCGACCTGGCCCTGCACAACCTGCAGCAGACGGGTGCGCCCGCGCAGGTCGGCATTCAGTGCACTCGCGCTGTCCAGGTGCAGGGTTGAGCCGTCGGCCAGGCGCACGCTGCGCCGCTCCCCAGCGCCAGTGTGCAGTTCGCTGCCCAGGCGCTGCATCAGTGGCCAGTACAGGTACGTCAGCACGGCCAGCGCCAGTAGGAACAGCAATGCCAGCCCTTTGCCGAGGTAGCTGCGTCGCACGGTGACCTGGCGCGGTCGAGGCCGTGCCGGTGGCGCTTGCAATTGCTGCCAGCAGGCTTCGAGCTCGGCGTAGGCATGGGCATTGAGCGGGGCCTGGCACCAGCGGGCGAATGCCTGGCGTTCATGGTCATCGCAGTCAGGTTGGCGTAGGCGGGCGAACCACGCCAGTGCTTCCTGTTGGGCGTCGGCCTGGATCTGCGTGGCGGGCATCGGGCTCATGCTGGAATGTGCTCGCTAAAGGGCATTTTTCGCCCAACGATTGCGGGAATCAGGTGCGAGGATGCTAATTATATTGAGAACCATTTGCAAGTGCGCGGTTGTAGAGGATAAAAAGGTAGCTATGTATCCATTTGTTTCCTGATAATCGGATCCCAAACCTGCGGACGGAAATCAAGCTCATGGCCATCAGCAGCACCTCCACCGCCAGCACCGGTTCGGCAAGCCAAGCCAACCCACTGGTGATGCGCATCATCGCCTTCTGCGCGCTGGCGCACCTGATCAATGACCTCATCCAGTCGGTGCTGCCGGCGATCTACCCGATGCTCAAGGCCAATTACGACCTGAGCTTCACCCAGATCGGCCTGATCACGCTGACCTTCCAGATAACGGCGTCGCTGCTGCAGCCCTGGGTCGGCTTCTTCACCGACCGCCGGCCGACACCGAACCTGTTGCCGCTCGGCACGCTGTGCACATTGGTGGGTATCGTCATGCTGGCCTTCGTCGGCAGCTTCCCGATGATCTTGCTGGCTTCAGCGCTGGTGGGTATCGGCTCGTCGACCTTTCACCCGGAAACCTCGCGGATTGCGCGGCTGGCCTCAGGGGGGCGTTTCGGCCTGGCGCAGTCGACCTTTCAGGTCGGTGGCAACGCAGGCTCGGCTTTTGGCCCGCTGCTGGCGGCTGCTATCGTCATCCCGTTCGGCCAGACCCATGTGGCGTGGTTCGGCGTGGCTGGCCTGCTGTTCTTTGCCGTGACCCTGATGCTGCGCCGCTGGTACACCGAGCATCTCAACCAGGCCAAGGCGCGCAAGGTGGCCCAGGCCAGCCATGGCATCTCCCGCAAGCGCGTGATCGCGGCGTTGGTCGTCCTGGGCCTGTTGGTGTTCTCCAAGTACTTCTACATGGCCAGCTTCACCAGCTACTTCACCTTCTATCTGATCGAGAAGTTCGACCTGTCGGTGGCCAGCTCGCAGTTGCACCTGTTCCTGTTCCTTGGCGCGGTCGCGGCTGGCACCTTCTTTGGTGGGCCGATCGGTGACCGTATCGGGCGCAAGGCGGTCATCTGGTTCTCGATCCTCGGTGTGGCGCCGTTCACCTTGGCGCTGCCGTACGCCGATCTGTTCTGGACCACCGTGCTGAGCGTGGTCATCGGGTTCATCCTGGCGTCGGCGTTCTCGGCGATCGTGGTGTACGCCCAGGAGCTGGTACCGGGCAGTGTGGGCATGATTGCCGGGGTCTTCTTCGGGCTGATGTTCGGCTTCGGCGGGATTGGTGCGGCGCTGCTGGGGTACGTTGCGGATTTGCGCGGTATCGAGTACGTGTATGGCGTGTGTTCGTTCTTGCCGTTGTTCGGTCTGTTGGCCGTGTTTCTGCCCAATACCGGTAAGCGCTGACAGCGTAGGGGCTGCTTTGCAGCCCAATCGCCGGCAAGCCGGCTCCCACAGGTAATTGTGTTAACTTTTGGAAATTGGGCAAGACAGTTGCTCCCACTATCGGGGCAGTGCTGATGTTCGCTGTGGGCGCCGGCAATTGACGGCTCAACCTGGCTTGGCCTAGAGTGCCGCCTCTTTTCCCCAACCTGCGTAGTAGCCAAAGCAATGCGCCGTACCCTGTCCCTCCCACACGCCCGCCAGCCTGCCCTCCAGGCCATGCGTCGCGCGTGGCCGAGCGATACGGTGCTCAAGCGTCGCCGCAGTGTGCTGTTTGCCTTTACCTTCTCGCCACACCTCGCCCTGAACTGACCTGCGCCCCTGCGTCGTCCGCCGTCCCGGCGTGCGCCTGGGCGCCTGTATTTGCGCGTCTTTTCAGTTTGCTGGGAGTGATACATGAACATGCGTTTGCTGGCGGGCCTTCTGTTCGCCGTGTCTGTGGTTGGCTTCAGCCTGGGGGCCAGCCTGCCGCTGGTGTCGTTGCGTTTGCATGAGGCCGGTGCCGGCACCTTGCAGATCGGCATCATCTCGGCCATCCCCGCTGCGGGGATGATGCTTTCGGCGTTCATGGTAGACGCCTGTTGCCGGTACCTGACCCGGCGCACCATCTACCTGCTGTGCTTCAGCCTGTGCACCGTGAGCATCGCCTTGCTGGAGTCGGCATTCGATTCGGTCTGGATGCTGGCCCTGCTACGCCTGGGCCTGGGTGTCGGCATGGGCATCGCGATCATCCTGGGCGAGTCATGGGTCAACGAACTGTGCCCGGATCACAACCGCGGCAAGATCATGGCGCTTTACGCCACCAGCTTCACCGGCTTCCAGGTGCTCGGCCCGGCGATGCTCGCAGTGATTGGCGCCAACAGCCCCTGGATCACCGGTGTGGTGACCTTCTGCTATGGCCTGGCGCTGCTGTGCATTGTGCTGACCGTGCCCAACGATCATGTGGAGCATGGTGAAGAGGGCGAGAAAAGCTTCGGCCTGGCGGGCTTCTTCCGCGTAGCCCCGGCATTGTGCGTGGCTGTGCTGTTCTTCTCCTTCTTCGATGCGGTCGTGCTGTCGTTGCTGCCGGTGTATGCCACCAGCCATGGTTTTGCCGTAGGCGTGGCGGCGCTGATGGTGACGGTGGTGTTCGCCGGTGACATGGTTTTCCAGTTGCCGCTGGGCTGGCTGGCCGACCGGGTCGAGCGCACCGGCCTGCACCTGGTGTGCGGACTGGTGGCGATGGCGATCGGTATCGCCTTGCCTTGGCTGCTGCAGATGACCTGGCTGCTATGGCCGCTGCTGGTGGTGCTTGGCGCCGTGGCAGGGGGTATCTACACCTTGGCGTTGGTGCTGATCGGGCAGCGTTTCAAGGGCCAGGACCTGGTCACCGCCAATGCCAGCGTTGGCCTTTTGTGGGGCGTCGGCAGCCTGGTCGGGCCGCTGGTCAGCGGCGCGGCGATGGATGTGGCGCCGCATGGGCTACCGATGGCACTGGCGATCATGGCGGGGCTGTTCGTGTGCTTTGCCCGGCAGTCGTACCGGCGGGCCGGTAAGCTGCGGGCAGTGGCGGACTGAGGATGGTTGTTGCCAGTGCTGGCCGTATCGCCGGCAAACCGGCTCCTACAGGTGCACCTGAGCCCTTGAGTGTAGTGGGGCCTGTGGGGCCGGTGCTGGCAGCCTGAGTCAGAAGCTGCCGCGCAAGGTCACTGACACATTGCGCGGGTCACCCCAGTAATACCCGGTCGGCGTCGGCGCCACCTGGCGGTAGTACTTCTTGTCGAAGATATTGTTGGCATTGAGCTGCAACGAGTAATGCTCGTTGAACCGGTAGTTGACCATCGCGTTATACACCGCATACCCGGCCTGCGAGGCCTCGGCGCTGCCGCTGCGGTTGTAGATGTCGCTCTGCGCCTGCACGCCGCCGCCAACGGTCCACGCTTGCAGCTCGCCCGGCAGGCGATAGCTGGTGAACAGGCGCAGCATGCGCTTGGGGTCGGTGGTGCGGATGGCGTTACCGGTGTTGCTGATGGTGTCCTTGAGTTGCTTGGTGGTGTTGTAGGTGTAGCCACCGGTCACGTTCCAGCCTGGCAATACTTCGCCGGAAATCTCCAGCTCGAAGCCTTGACTGCGGTTCTTGCCTGCAGCCACCTTGCAATAGCCCGAGGTGTAGTTGGGCGGGCAGGGGTTGGGGCCGCTCAGGTCATCCAGGGCGTTGCCGACCTGGTAGATGCGGAAGAACGCCAGCGAGGTGTTCAGCCGCCCCTCGTAGAACTCGCCTTTGATTCCGGTCTCGTAAGCTTCGCCTGTGGTGGGCTCCAGCACCGAGCCGCTGACGTCGGTGGCGGTCTGCGGGTTGAAGATTTCGGTGTAGCTGGCGTAGGTGCTGAAGTTATCGTTGAGGTCGTAGATCAGCGCTGCATACGGCACGATCTTGTTGTCGACGCTGAACTTGCCGTTCGACTTGACGTTGTTTTCCTGCTCGTAGTCATACCAGTTGGCGCGCGCCCCGATGATTGCCGTGAGCGGTTCTGCCAGGGAAATGCGCCAGGTGGCGTAGGCCGCTTCCTGGGTGGTGCGCGTGCGCACCGGATGGGCGGTGATGTTGATGTCCGGTTCGGCCAGGCTGGTCTTTGGGTCCCACTCGCGGATGTCGAAGACCCCTGAGGAGACGAAGTTGGTGGCCGAGGCGTAGGAATCGTTGCGAATGCGCTCGACACCAAGCATCAGGTCATGGGTGCGACCGAGCAGCTCGAACGGCCCGTTGAGGGTGGCGCTCAGGTTGTTCTGCAGGCTCTCGCCGCCGTCGCCCTCGGTAACCTGATAGTTCATCAGATAGGGGTTGTTGCTTGGGTTGGCAGCGCCGCTGGCGCGGGTGAAGTAGGTCTGCTTGAAACCGTGGTCATCCAGCTCGAAGTGCGTGCGCTGGGCCATCAGCTTGAGCGACCAGTCGTTGTCGAAACGGTGTTCGAGCTCGGCAAAGGTCTGCAGGTTGCTGCGGTCCCAGCGGTTCCAGTCAGCACCCAGGTAAGTGCTGCGGCCAAACGGCAGGGGCGACCCATCATAGTCGGCGGGCAGGTTGCCCCAGGCGCCGGTGGCATCGAGCTTGGTCCACTCAAGGCCTGTGGTCAGGGTGGTGCTGTCATTCAGATCGAAGGCCAGCACACCGTAGAACACCTCTTTGCGCTCTTGGCGCGAGTCCTGGAAATGGTCTTTGTCATCGTGTACCGCGATCACCCGGCCTCGCACGTTGCCGGTTTCTGTCAGCGGGCCGGAGATATCGGCGACATAACGCTGGGTATCCCAGGAGCCGAGGGTGACACTGCCTTCGCCCTGGAATTCGTGCGTCGGGCGTTTGCGCACCAGGTTGACGGTGCCTGACGGGTTACCCGCGCCGCGGATCATCCCAGTGGCCCCGCGCAAGATCTCGGCGCGGTCGATGATGGCCGAATCGCTCTGGATGAATGAGCCTCCGCCGCTGCCCTGCACCACGGTGGCGCCATCGTACTGGATGGCATCGATCGCATAGCCGCGCGAGTAGTACTGCACGCGTTCGCTGTCGGTGAGGTTCACCACCACACCAGGCGTCTGCTCCAGCAAGTTGGTCAGGTTGGTGATGTTCTGGTCGTCGATGCGCTGGCGGGTGACCACGGTCACCGACTGCGGGGTGTGGCGAATGCTTTGCGCGGTCTTGCCGATGGTGACCGCACCTGTCGTGTAAGAGCCACTGTGCTCGGTGGTTTCGCCCAGGCGATCGCTGGAAATACTGGTGGCACCCAGTTGCAGTGCGCCACCGGCGTCCAGTGCTGGTATCAGTAGAAAGCTGTTATCGCCTTCCTGTTGCGCTTGCACATCGCTGCCCATCAGCACGAGGGTCAATGCTTGGGCCGGCTCATGGCGGCCCTGCACGCCCAGGGTGGTCTTGCCCTGCAGGCTGTTCGCATCGAACGACAGGCTCAGGCCGCCTTGCCGCGCCAACTGGTCCAGTGCAGGGGCCAGAGGGCCTGCGGGGATGCTCCAGTCGATTTGCCGGTGCTGGCTGGCGGGTGCAGCCGCGACCTGTGCGGGCAATGCCAAGGCGCTGCCTAGGCCGAGGCCGAACACGGCGGCGCGCACGGCATGGCGCAGCCTGTCGTTGCGGGGGGAACACGGGTGGATCATGGACCGCTCCTGAAGGTTTCGTAGACCACTTTTCGGGTTTTGTTCCTTCAGGCCGGACGAGAATGAGATTCCACCTCATTCTTTTTCAAAAAAAGATCAGGCAGCCCCGACGCTGACCCAATAGCGTGTGCGGTAATCGACACGTACCGGTAGGCTGCGGGTAAGCAGTTGGAGAATCTGTTCGGTATCGTTCAGCTGGTAAGTGCCGGATACCTTCAGCGCGGCCACATCGCCAGCGCAGCGCAGCAGCCCCGGGCGGTAGCGGGCCAGTTCGGCGCAGAACTCGCCCAGTGGCATCTGTTGCACGCTGAGCACACCGTCGGTCCAGCCCCATGGGTCGGCATGCAACGAGGCAAGCGCGTGAGCCCCGTGCGGCGATACTTGCAACACCTCGCCCGCCTGCACCACGCGTGGTGAAGGGGAGGTGGGGAACAAGGTGACTTTGCCGCGGCGCACGGCCAGCAACAGGCCCTGATCATTTTCGCGCAGCAGCAGTTGGCCGTCACGGGTAGCCAGGGCGCCGACCCGGGTGGTGATGAGGAACGGGCGGTTGTCGCCAGGGTTGCTGGCCAGGCTGACTTCGCCGCGCAGCAGGGTCAGTTCGCGCAGCTCGGCGCTGTAGTGCAGGTCGATGGCGCTGGCCGTGTTGAGCTGGATCTGGCTGCCATCACTACCCTGCAACCGGCGACGCTCGCCTGTGCCGGTGCTGTTGTCGGCCATCAGCGCGGGCAGGCCGAGCGGCTCGCGCGCGGCCCAACCGGCGCTGCCGCCGATCGCCAGCACCGCCAGCAGCTTGAGGTGGTCACGGCGGTTGATGCGCTGACGCTGGCGGCCATCGAGGGTGCGCCGGCTAAGGTCGCTGGGGAGCCCCGCCAGCTCGTCGCTGAGGGTGCTCACCCGCTGCCAGGCCTGGGCGTTGTGCGGGTGGTGGGCCAACCATTGCTGGAACTGCTGTTCGGTAGCCGGGTTGGGGTTGTCGAAGCGCAGCTTCACCAGCCATTCGATGGCCTGGTCGACCTGGGCCTGCGCAGGTACTTGATCAGAGCTCGGCATAGCGCAACCGGTAGCAGACGCCCAGAGCCTTGGCCAGGTCGCGTTCGACGGTGGCACGCGAAACGCCAAGGCGAAGGGCGATCTGCGCGATGCTCAGGCCATCGAGCTGGGCCAGCAAAAAGGCCTGACGGGCGCGGGGCCTGAGCTGGTGCAGGGCGCGGTCAAGGCGCTCGAGGGCATCCAGAATCACCAGGCGATGCTCTTCGCTGGGTACTTCGCCTGCGGGTACATGGGCGAGGCTTTCCTGGTAGGCGCGCTCCAGGGCGCGACGGCGGAACTGGTCGATCATCAGGCCGCGTGCGATGCTGCTCAGGTAAGCCCGCGGTTCTTTGATCGGCGAAACCTGGCGCGCGCGCAGCAGGCGCACGAAGGTGTCCTGCGCAAGGTCTGCGGCGTGTTCCTGGCAGCCGACCCGGCTGCGCAGCCAGCCACGTAGCCAAGCGTGATGGGACTGATAGAGCAGGGCGACTTCGGCCGGTTTGAGCGTGTCGTTGAGCTGCATCGTAGCGGCTGATCCCATGAAGCACACGTTACTGTGAATAGTTCTCAATTCTATGCGTGGATGATGGCACGGGGCAATGGTTGCCAGGAATTAGCTGCGCAAGATTCGGCGTTTCCCCGATGAGTGACTGGGCTAAGCTGGTCCTGCCTAGAACCCACTGGAGCTACGGATGATCCTGGCCGACCTCTCGCCTGAAGCCTACCGCGAAGCCACCGATTCCCTGGCCGCGCTGGACCCTGACTGGGCGCGGCACATTACTGCGACCGGGCCGTGCCTGCACCAGGCGACACCGGGGCGTGAGCCGTATGAGGCGCTGGTACGGGCGATTGCCTACCAGCAGCTGCATGCCCGTGCGGCCGAAGCGATACTGGGGCGATTGCTGGCGCTGTTTCCTGACGATGGGTTTCCCGCGCCGAGGCAGTTGCTTGAGGTGGCGCCGGAAACGATGCGTACCTGTGGGTTTTCCGCGAGCAAGCTGGCGACAATCCACGGTATTGCCCAGGCCGCGCTGGACGGGGCGGTGCCGTGCCGGGAAGAGGCATTGGGCATGAGCGACGAGGCCTTGATCGAGCGCCTGGTTGCCTTGCGCGGCGTGGGCCGCTGGACTGTCGAGATGCTGCTGATCTACAGCCTGGAGCGCTCGGATGTTTTGCCGGTGGACGATTTTGCGGTACGGGAGGGGTATCGTCGCCTCAAGGGGCTGGGCAAGGCACCGACGCCGGCGCAGATGCGATCGCTGGGCGCCGGGTGGCGTCCGCACCGCACGGTGGCAGCCTGGTATCTGTGGCGGGCCTGAGACGAATCAGCTTGGTTGAGGCATACCGCAATGACCCCCTACACCACTGACGACCAACGCTGGCAAGCCGTCTATACTCGCGACGCGGCAGCAGCAGGCCATTTCGTCTACGCCGTGGGCACCACCGGCATTTATTGCCAACCCGGCTGCAAATCGCGCATGGCCAAACGCGAGAACGTCGAATTTTTCACCGATGCCGCCGCCGCGCAGGCCGCAGGCTATCGCCCCTGCCGGCGCTGCCAGGCCAAGCCGTCGAGCATTCGCCGCTGCGAACTGGTAGCCCGCGCCTGCCGCCTGCTCGAAACCCCCGACAACCCGCCCAGCCTCGGCCAGCTCGGTACACAACTGGGTGTCAGCCCGTACCACCTGCACCGCCTGTTCAAGGCCGAAACCGGGCTTACGCCAAAGGCCTATGCCGCAGCCTTCCGCGCTCGGCGCCTGCGCGAGCGGCTGGGTGAGGGGAAAACATCGGTGACCGATGCCATCTTTGATGCCGGGTACAATTCCAATAGCCGTTTCTACGAAAGCGCCGATCAACGCTTGGGCATGCGCCCGCGTCAGTACCGCGCCGGTGGCGCGGGTACGGCCATTCATTTCGCTGTGGGGCAGTGTTCACTGGGGGCGATCCTGGTGGCACAGAGCGAAAAAGGCATCTGCGCGATCCTGTTGGGTGATGCTCCTGAAGCGCTGCTCGAGCAATTGCAGGATCAATTCCCCAAAGCTCGCCTGATCGGCGGCAATGCCGAGTACGAACGACTGGTGGCGCAGGTGGTGGGCTTCGTCGAGGCGCCTGCCCTGGGCCTGGACTTGCCTCTGGATGTGCAGGGCACCGCGTTTCAGGAGCGGGTCTGGCAAGCACTGTGTGAGGTTCCGGTGGGCGGCCGGGTAAGCTATACCGAGATCGCCGAGCGCATTGGCGCGCCCAAAGCCGTGCGCGCAGTGGCCATGGCTTGCGCGGCCAACCGTATCGCCGTGGCGATTCCTTGTCACCGGGTGGTGCGCCTTGACGGCGACATCAGCGGCTACCGCTGGGGGGTGGAACGCAAGCGGCAACTGCTGGACCGAGAAACGGCACTCTCCTGAACGCCCCAAGCCGCGTAGAATCCACCGCCAAATCGAATTGTGAAGAGGAATGTTCGATGAGGCGTGTCAGCCTTGCCCGATTTTACCTGGTGGTAATGGCCCTGATGCTGGCGCTTGCGTCGCCGGCCTGGTCGGCTTCCGTGCCGGTTGCCAACCTGGTTGCCAGCGAGCTGCCGGTGCTGGATGAAAACGCAAGCATCGAGCAGTTGAGCGATAGGCTCGACCAGATTCGTCAGGGCGTAACCAGCAACGCCAATGACGATCTGCTCTCGCAACTGCGCATGGCTACCGTGCAGGTCCAGCGACAGGCCGATGCGCTGAGTACCTTGCGCGCAGCCGACGCGCAGAAGCTCGACGACAAGCTCAAGGTCATCGGCCCGGTACAGAAAGATGAAGCCCCAACCCTGGCCTTGCAACGCAAGGAGCTGGAGGCGCAGAAAAAGTCGGTGCTCGCCGAGCAGGATCAGGCCACCAAGCTGACCCAGTCGGCGCGCGACCTGTCCACGCAAATCGTCAACCTGCGCCGTAGCCAGTTCAACTCGCAAGTTACCAGCCGGGCGGCCAGTCCGCTGAGCCCGGCCTTTTGGCAGTCGCTGATCCGTCCTACCGAGGACGATGTGATGCGCCTGCGTGATCTGCGCGGCGAGGCCGCCGATGCCGTCGCCAGCGCCTTCAGCGCTGAACACCGCGGGTTCTTCATCACTAGCCTGGTGGCTGCGATCCTGGTCTGGACACTGGTCCGCCTGGTTCTTGAGCGCCTGCTCGCTGCAGCCATGATCCGCTGGCTGCCCGAAGGCCGCCTACGCCGAAGCGCACTGGCCTTGAGCGTGAGTCTGGCCACCTTGGGCACTATCGCCGGCGCCGTTTCGCTGCTGCGTTGGGGCCTTCAAAGCAGTGCCATGCTGGGCTCGGACATAGCCAGCCTGACCAACCACTTCCTCATGCTCGTGGTGTTCAGTGCCTTCATCACCGGCCTTGGCCGGGCCATGTTGATGCTGCAACGGCCTTCCTGGCGTTTGCCGCCGATCCCCGACGAAGTGGCCAGTGCTCTGGGTTGGTTCCCCAAGTTGCTGGCCCTGGCACTGATGGTGATGCTGACCTTCGAGCGCATCAACAGTGTGATCGGCACCAGCCTGGCGCTGACTGTCGCCACCAACGGCCTGACCGCGCTGGTGGTAGCCGCCATCTTCTCCGCGGCGCTCATACGTTACCGCCGGACCTTGCGCAAACATGAGCTGGCGCGCCCGACCGGCCTGGCAGGGCTGATCCCGTTCGTGATCGTGGTCTGGGTCGGGCTTATCGTGCTGACGCTGCTGGCCGGCTACCTCACCCTGGCCTACTTCCTCACGGCCAAGCTGCTGTGGATCAGCATGGTCGCCACCTGCGCCTACCTTTTGACCACCTTCCTGGCTGATCTGTGCGAAACCCTGCTGTCGCCGCGTCAACCCGGCGGCCTGGCACTGGCGTCGTCGCTGGGCCTGGCACCACGCCACCAGGCCCAGGCCAGCACCATCCTGACCGGTGTCAGCCGCACGGTCCTGCTGTTCCTGGCAGTGATGCTGGCGTTGATGCCGTCGGGCACCAGCCCCGGCGAGTTGCTGATGAGCCTGGGCGACTGGGACGGCACCGGTGGCAAATTGCTCGGCAACCTGAACATCGTGCCGCAGGACATCCTGCTGGCCGTGGCGATGCTGTTAGGCGGCATGCTCGGTATCCGTGTACTCAAGCGCTGGCTGAGCGAGCGCCTGCTGCCGGAAACCGACATGGACGCCGGCATGCGTGCCTCGCTGGTAACCCTGGTCGGTTACCTGGGCTTCCTGTTCCTGGCCATGCTTGTGATGTCGACCCTGCGCATCAACCTCACCAGCCTGACCTGGGTAGTCAGCGCGCTGTCGGTGGGTATCGGCTTCGGCTTGCAGCAGATCGTGCAGAACTTTATCTCAGGTCTGATTTTGCTCACCGAGCGCCCGGTCAAGGTGGGCGATTGGGTGAGCCTGGCCGGCGTCGAGGGTGACATTCGCCGGATCAACGTGCGCGCCACCGAGATCCAGATGTCCGACCGCTCTACGGTGATCGTGCCCAACTCGCAGTTCATCTCGCAGAACGTGCGCAACGTGACCATGGGCAATGCCTTGGGTGTGGTGGGCATCACCCTGACCTTGCCGCTGGAGACCGATGCCAACCAGGTTCGCGACCTGCTGCTGACTGCCTTTCACGAGCATGAGGCGATCCTGGATGCGCCGGCTGCGTCGGTAACCTTCAAGGACCTGACTACCAGCGGCATGGTGATCAGTGTCAGCGGCTATGTGGCGGGGCCGCGGCAGGTGTCGGGGGCGCGCAGCGACCTGCTGTTCACCATCCTGGGGCGTTTGCGGGATGAGGGCATTCCCCTGTCTTCACCGCAGAGCATGGTGCTGGTGCAGGAGGGCGCGCGCCCGGCTGACGAGCCGGCGTAACACCCCAGCGCGCAAGCCGGCCCCTCAGGTGCTACGTCAGGCCCCAGAGTGGGTGTCGGCTTGCCGGCGCTTGGGCCGCCTGGCGGCCTCTAGGGCAATCAGCCCAGGCACCGCGTCACATGCTTGACCGACAGGTAGCCCGACAACCCCCAAGGCCCGAGCTCCCGCCCGATGCCGCTACCCTTGGTGCCGCCCCAAGACGTCTCGACGAACACCGCTTGCACCGAGTTGATCCACACATGCCCGACTTCCAGCGCATCGGCCACCCGCTCGGCGCGCTCCAGGTCCGCTGAGCAAACGGTGGCGACAAGGCCGAAACGGCTGTCGTTGGCCTCGGTAATTGCCTGTACTTCGGTCGAGAATCGACGCGCACACAGCACCGGCCCGAAGATTTCTTCATTCCACAGGCGGCTGTCCACCGGGACGTCGGCATACAGCGTCGGGCTGACAAACCAGCCGTCGCGGTCCAGTGCTTTGCCACCGGCCAGGCACTGCAGGCCTTCTTCACGGGCTGTGGCAAAGTAGCTGGCGACCTTCAACCATTGCGCCTGGCTGGTCAGCGGGCCCATGTCCACTTCTTCCGTCAGTGGGTTACCGACGCGCAGCGTTTCCAGTGCCTGCTGCAGGCGTGGCAGCAGCGCATCGGCAATGCCATCGTGTACCAGCAAGCGCGAGGTGGCCGAGCACATTTGCCCAGCGTTCCAGGTGATGCCGGCGACGATCCACTCTACCGCCTGGTCCACATCGCAATCATCGAACACCACGATTGCCGATTTGCCGCCCAACTCCAGGGTCACGGGTCGGCACTGTGCCGATGCGCTGCGCATCACCTGGCTGCCGACGCTGTTGCTGCCGGTGAACGACAGCTTGTCCAGGCCGCTGTGGCTGCTTAGTGCGGCGCCAGTCTCGGCCTTGCCGTTGACAATGTTCAGCACGCCGGCAGGCAGGCCCAGGGTATCTGCGATCTGGCCGTAGGCCTGCTCGATCAGCGGGGTGACTTCCGAAGGCTTGAGCACCACGGTGCAGCCTGCAGCCAAGGCCGGTGCCAGCTTCCATGCGCTGGTCACCAGCGGGAAGTTCCACGGCACGATCAGGCCAACCACACCCACCGGCTCCAGCCGGGTGCGGGCGGTGAAGCCCGGTGCGGCCAGCGCCACTTCGCGATTCCTTTCCGGCAGTTGCTCGGCCAGGTCGGCGTAATAAGCGAAGGTGGCTATGGCATCGTCCAAGTCGATTTCGGCCTCATGGCGAGGCTTGCCGTTGTTGCGCATTTGCAGGTTGATCAATGCTTCACGGCGTTGCCCGAGCTGCTCGGCAAAACCGCGCAGGTAGGCCGCACGCTCGTTGGCGCTGACCTGCTTCCAGGTGGGCAGGGCTTCGCGCGCCGCCGCAACGGCCAGGTCGACCTGGGCAACGCTGGCGGCCATCAGTTCGGCGAAAGGTTGGCCCAATGCAGGGTCATTGACGCTGATGCAGTCGCTGCCCTGGCCTTCGACCCAGCGGCCGGCAATGTAGTGGGAAGTGGTCATGATCGTTATCCAGTCAGGCCATTTCGGCCGGGTTCAGCACCGGCATGTGCGCGGTGCTTTTGCAGCGCACCCAGCGCGGGCCGTTGGGGCCATACACACCAGCAGGTTCAGGGAAAAGGTTGAGCAGCAGCAGGTAAAGCACACCGGCCATGCCCAGGGTCACCGGCAGGCTCACGTCGATGCCGCCAGCCAGGTCGCCCTGCGGGCCGACGAACTGCCCAGGCAGGTTGACGAAGCACAGGCCTACCACCGCGCTGGGGATCCACGCCCCCATGCCGCGCCAGTTCCAGCCATGCAGGAACCAGTAGTGGCCGCCGCGTTGGCCGCGGGTGAACACTTGCAGGTCGTCGGCGTGGTAGAAGCCGCGGCGGGTGATCAGGCCGAGAATCATGATCACCATCCACGGGCTGGTGCAGGTAATGATCAGCACGGCGAAGGTCGAAACGCTCTGCACCAGGTTGAAGGTGAAGCGGCCGATGAAGATGAAGGCAATGGCCATTACCCCGATCAGCACGGTGGCGCCCGCGCGGCTGAGCAAGCGCGGGAACACGCTCGACATGTCCAGCCCGGTGCCATACAGCGCAGTTGTGCCGGTAGACATGCCACCGATCACCGCGATCAGGCACACCGGCAGGAAGAACCAGCTAGGCGAAATCGCCAGCAGGCCACCCACGTAATTGTTGGCGGCGATGTAGTCCGCGGCCTGGGTGGCCACCAGGGTGGCGGTGCACAGGCCGAACAGGAACGGGATCAGCGTGGCGGCCTGGGCGGCGATCACTGCCAGCATGATGCGCGCCTTCGGCGTTTGCCGTGGTATATAGCGCGACCAGTCGCCGAGGAAGGCGCCAAACGATACCGGGTTGCTCATGGCCAGAATCGCCGCGCCGACGAAGGCCGCCCAGAATCCGGCCTGACCAAGGTTCACGCTCCCGGCGTAGCCCGCATCGAACGGGCCGGCGAAGGCGAAGATACCCAGCAGGAACAGCAGGCTCGAGGCCCACACGGCAACCTTGTTGACCCACAGCATGAAGCGGAAGCCGAAGATGCACACCACCAGCACCAGCATGGCGAACAGGCCGTAGGCCAGGCCCAGGGTCAGGTCGGTTTCGGGCAGCCCGGCCAGGCGCTTGGCGCCGCCGACCAGGGCATCGCCGGAACTCCATACCGACAGCGAGAAGAACGCCACGGCGGTGAGCAGCGACAGGAACGAGCCGACGATGCGCCCATGCACGCCGAAGTGCGCGCCCGACGACACCGCGTTGTTGGTGCCGTTGAGCGCGCCGAACAAGCCCATGGGCGCAAGGATCAGCGCACCTACGCCGACGCCGAGCAGGATCGCCCAGACCCCGGCCTGGAACGACAGCCCGAACAGTACCGGGAAACTGCCCAGCACTGCGGTGGCAAAGGTGTTGGCACCGCCGAAGATCAGGCGGAACAGGTCCAGGGGGGAGGCGTCGCGTTGATCGTCAGGGATCTGTTCGACGCCATTGGTCTCGATACCGGTCGAGTGGCTCATGGTGATGCTCCAGCGCGGTTGTTGTAGGCCGGCGCGGTGCGCGGGCCCTCTTGTGGGTGCGATGGCAGGGCGGCAGGGCCGCGTAAAGGTGAATCAGGCTACGGTGACGACCGACAGATGCTCATGGCAGGCCAGCCAGCGTTCACCGTGGCGGCGGAACACGATGGTTTCGCGCTCGGCCAGTCGGTGCTGCTCGCCGGCGATGCGGATGTGCGTGGCAACATCGTGCATGAAGATCGCCACATCACCCTGCAGGCTTACCTGCGCATTGCTCGAAAGGCAGCCGAGCACGGCAAAACCGTCGGCCTGCCATTGGGCCCAGAGGTCTTCGTAGGCGCCGCGCGACAGCAGCGGTTGCGCCAAGGTGTGGAAAAGAAAGGTGGCGTCTTCGCTGAAACAGGCGAAGTAGCGGGCGGTGTCGTTGCTGGCGAAGGCGGCTACGAGGTCGGCGGCGGCCTGCCGTACCTGAAGTGTCTGGTCCACGGGAGTGGCCTCACGGTTATTGTGATTGTGTTGAAGCGATTCTGGTGGGGGTTGGCGGGGGAACAAATCGCTGGGGGGAAATAATTAGTTCAGGAATTTGTGAAGTGATTGCAGGTACACGCTTGGCAGACGTTTGATCTCAGGAGGAGGTGTCATACCCAGAAGCGAACCGACTGACGGTCTTACCCACCCCCCATCCTTGCCTACGCTGAAACTCCCACCCCAACGTTAGCAAGGAGATCGGTCATGGCCTTCCAATACAAGCGTCTGGACAAGAGCAACACTGCGGTTTTGCTGGTCGATCACCAGACCGGCCTGCTGTCGCTGGTTCGGGACATCGACCCCGACCGTTTCAAGAACAACGTGTTGGCGCTCGCTGACCTGGCCGAGTACTTCAAGCTGCCCACCATCCTCACCACCAGTTTCGAAACCGGCCCCAACGGGCCGCTGGTGCCCGAACTCAAGGAGCAATTCCCTGACGCTCCCTACATCGCCCGGCCGGGCAACATCAACGCCTGGGACAACGAAGATTTCGTCAAGGCGGTGAAAGCCACCGGCAAGAAGCAGTTGCTTATCGCCGGCGTGGTCACGGAGGTCTGTGTGGCCTTCCCGGCGTTGTCGGCGCTGGAGGAGGGCTTCGAGGTGTTCGTGGTTACCGATGCCTCCGGCACCTTCAATGAGCTGACCCGTGATTCGGCCTGGCGGCGGATGGAGGCAGCCGGGGCGCAACTGATGACCTGGTTCGGGGTGGCCTGCGAGCTGCATCGCGACTGGCGCAATGATGTTGAAGGGTTGGGCACGTTGTTCTCCAACCACATTCCCGACTACCGCAACCTGATGACCAGTTACAGCAAGTTGGCCAAGTAAAACGGCAGGGATCGACCATACTCACTGTTCATTCGCCCCAAGGAGCGTGTCATGGCCAAGCCGTCCAGGAAGAAAGACTTGCAGGCGCCTGTCGAGAAGCTGGGTGGCAAGGCCTATGACAAACAGCTGAAAAACCTGCATGTGGAATTGGTGAAGCTGCAGGAATGGGTCGTGGCCAAGGGCCTGAAGGTGTGCATCGTGTTCGAGGGCCGTGATGGTGCTGGCAAGGGCGGTACCATCAAGGCCATCACCGAGCGGGTCAGCCCACGAGTGTTCCGTGTGGTGGCGCTACCGGCGCCGACTGAACGGGAAAAGTCCCAGATGTATGCCCAGCGTTACCTCAACCACCTGCCGGCAGCGGGGGAGGTGGTGATCTTCGATCGCAGCTGGTACAACCGCGCCGGCGTTGAGCGGGTGATGGGCTTTTGCACCGACGAGCAGGCCGGCAAGTTCCTCGCGGTGGTGCCCTTGCTGGAGAAACTGATGGTCGAGTCGGGGATCATCCTCATCAAGTACTGGCTCGAAGTCAGTGCCCAGGAGCAGACCCGCCGCCTGCAGGACCGCATCAATGACGGCCGCAAGGTATGGAAACTCTCTCCCATGGACCTTAAGTCCTACACCCGCTGGGACGAATACACCCTTGCCCGCGATGAGATGTTCGCTGCCTCCGACTCATCGTGGGCACCGTGGTTCCTGGCCCACTCTGACGACAAACGCCGTGCTCGCCTGAACATCATCAGCCATCTGCTTTCGCGCATTCCCTACAAGGACGTTACCGGTGACAAGGTAGTGAAGCTGCCCAAACGGGGCAAGATCGGCAAGTACAAAGCTGTAGCCTATCCCTTCAAAGTGGTCCAAGAGCGTTTCTGATTCCCTCACTGCGCATGGTCGCAAGGGTACGAACCTATGCCACATGATGGCAGCCTGCTGCAGGCTACAGTGGTCTTCCTGCTGGCCGTGGTACTTCTGGTGCCACTGGCGCAGCGTCTGAAGATGGGGGCGGTGCCTGGCTATCTTCTTGCCGGCATTCTGATCGGCCCTTCGGTATTTGGCCTGCTTGATAACCCAGGCAACGTGGCACGGATTTCGGAGATCGGTGTGGTCATGTTGCTGTTCGTGATTGGCCTGGAGCTATCACCACAGCGCTTGTGGACCATGCGGCGGGCGCTTTTTGGTGTCGGGACGCTGCAGGTCGGGCTGACTGCCTTGGTGCTTGGCTTGCTGGCGTACGCTGTGTTTGGCCAGTCGAAACCGGCGTCCATCGTTCTGGGGCTGGGTCTTGCCCTGTCGTCCACCGCGTTCGGCCTGCAGGTGCTGGCCGAACGCAAGGACCTGGGCAAACCGCACGGCCGCCTGGCCGTGGCCATCCTGCTGTTTCAGGACATCGCTGCCATACCGCTTATTGCCGTGGTGCCGTTGCTCGGCGGTGATGTCAGCACTACCGATGAGCGCGCTTGGCCGCTGCTGGCGGTGTCACTTGGCATTGGCCTGGTGATCGTCAGCGGCCGTTACCTGATGACGCCGGTGTTCAGATGGACAGTCGGGTCAGGCCTTCCTGAGCTGTCGACCGCCACCGCCTTGCTGGTGGTGCTGGGCACGGCCTGGGTGATGGAGCATGTGGGCGTATCCATGGCCTTGGGCGCTTTTCTTGCCGGTGTACTGATGGCCGAGTCACCGTTTCGCCACGAACTGGAAACCCAGATCGAGCCGCTCAAGGGCCTGTTGCTGGGGTTGTTTTTCGTCGGGGTGGGAATGAGCGCCGATTTGCGTCTGCTGTTCGGCATGCCTCTGGCCGTGCTGGGGCTGACGTTGTTGTTGGTGGGCATCAAGTTGCCGCTGCTCTGGGGGTTGGGCCGGCTGGCGGGTGGGCTGACTCACCCGCAGGCGCTGTGCCTGGGGGTGGTACTGGCATCGGGCGGAGAGTTTGCGTTCGTCGTTTTCAAAATGGCGCACGAACATCACGTACTGACTCAACAGGTGCACGACCTGCTGGTGCTCGCGATCACCCTGTCGATGGCGGTAGTGCCGCTGGTAATGATGGCCCTGGCGCGGCAGCTGCCTGAGCGCGATATCTCGCACCCTGCACCCAGAACGGACCACTGAATCGCGCCTCCTGGCGCACTGAGCACGAGGAGATGAGTCATGCAGCCGAGTATCAAACTGGACAGCGCCCGGTCACGGGGCCTGCTCGATGTGCTCATCAAGGCAGGCCTGGTGGCTGCCCTGGTGCTATTTGCCTTTCAGGTTTTCCAGCCGTTTCTGGAGTTGATGCTGTGGTCGGTGATCCTGGCGGTGACGTTGTATCCGCTGTACCAGCGCATCAAGCGTGGTTCAGGTTTCAAGGACGGCTATGCGGCGACACTGGTGGTGCTACTGGTGCTGGTGGTATTGCTGGTACCGATCTACCTGGTGGTGATGTCCATCGGTGAATCGGTAGACCACCTGGTGTCGCTGATCAGGAGCGACAGCTGGAGCGTGCCGGTGCCGCCCGACTCTGTGGCCAACTGGCCACTGATCGGGCCGAAAGTCCATGCGCTGTGGCTGTCAGCCTCCGAGAACCTGGCCGATGTGATTGCGCAATGGATGCCCCAGCTCAAGAGCGCCGGGCGTACGGCATTGGGTGCGGCGGCCAGTGCCGGCGGGGCCTTCCTGCTGTTCGTCGGTGCGATCATCATTTCCGGCGTGATCATGGCTTTTGGTGATCGTGGCGAGATCGCAGCACAGCGCATCGCCATGCGGATTTCTGGAGAAGAGCGGGGCAAGCCGCTTGCCACGTTGTGTACCGCTACCATTCGTGCGGTGGCGCAAGGGGTGATCGGCATCGCCTTCATCCAGATGCTGCTGATCGGTGTGGGCTTCGTGATCAAAGGCGTACCAGGTGCCGGCATGCTCGCCATTCTCATCCTCATGCTGGGGATCGCCCAGGCCCCGGCGACGTTGATCACCTTGCCGGTGATCATCTACGTACTGAACGTCGAGGGCTTCACCGTGGCCACTATCGTGTTCGCTGTCTACACCTTCGTCGCCGGGCTTGCCGACAACGTTCTCAAACCCTTGCTGCTGGGCCGCGGGGTGGATGTGCCAATGCCGGTTGTGTTGATCGGTGCGCTGGGCGGCATGGTGGTCAAGGGCATTATCGGGCTGTTTCTCGGCCCGGTGATCCTCGCTGTGACCTACGTGCTGTTCTGGCAATGGGTGGCCTTGCAGGTGCCGGAGCAACCTGCGCCGCCGGCAGCCTGAGCCAAGGCCTGCCATGCCCAGGCGCTGCTGTGGGTTGAGCCTGCTGATGGTGCTGGCCGGTTGCACCCAGGTCGGCCCGGACTATGAGACGCCCCGGCACGCGTGGCTGGGCAGCTGGAGTACGCCATTGCTCGAGCAGGCCCAGCGCAGGGCTGCGCAGCCGGAGCTGCGCCAGTGGTGGGCAGTGTTTGCCGACCCGGCCTTGGACGCACTGATCGCCGAGGCCGACGCCAATAACACCAGCCTGCGCGTGGCCGGCCTGCGCGTCGCCGAGGCCAGGGCGCAGTTGGCCATCGTCCAGACCGGGCGTTATCCACAGTTGCAGCAACTGCGCGGGCAGAGTCTGTACCTCAAACAGGACCAGTCCGGCACCGCCAGCGCCCGCGATTCGGTGTTCTGGCAGTCCAGCGCGGGTTTCGATATCGGGTGGGAAATCGATTTCTGGGGGCGTTTCAGCCGCGCCATCGAAAGCGCCGATGCCGCTTATTTCGCGTCCCAGGCCAATTACGCCGACGCCATGCTGCTGATGCGTGCGCAGGTGGCCGACACCTACTTTGCCCTGCGCACCGCCGAGGCGCGGCTGCAGATCGCAACGGAAAACGCCAGGCGCCAGGCGCGTAGCCTGGAAATTACCGAGCGGCTGTTCCGCCACGGCGAGAACGACGAGCTCGACTGGCAGCAGGCGCGTACCCAGTACCTGGCAACTCAGGCCACGATTCCCGAGTTCGAAAACCAGCTCAATGCCTTGCGCAATGTGCTCTGCGCGTTGCTTGGCAGACCGCCCGGGCCACTGCCGCAGCTGGCTGCGCGGTACGGCCAGTTACCGCTGCCGGACCGGGCTGTGTTGCAGGACGTGCCCGCCAGCCTGCTGCAGCGGCGCCCCGACATTCGTGCCGCCGAGCAAGCCGTGGCGGCGCAGTCGGCACTCGTCGGGGTGGCCACCGCGGATCTTTATCCACAGCTGAGCCTGCTGGGCAGCATCGGCTGGACTTTCGTATCGGCCAATCAACTGCCCAACACCTTCGACCTGGCTGCCGGGCCAAGCCTGATATGGAGCCCCTTCGACTACGGCCGCCGCAAGAATGCCGTGCGTGTCGAGGATGCGCGCCTGCAGCAGTTGATCGAGCTGTACCAGCAAGGGGTGCGTGAAGCTGCGCGTGAGGCCGATGACGCCGCCAGTGGTCTGGTGCGTTCGCTGCAGAGCGCCAGCATTCGCCAGGACGCCTCGCAGGCCGCTCAGCGCTCGCTGAACCTTGCCAGCGCCCAATACCAGGAAGGCTTCGCCGATTTCCAGCGCGTGCTCGATGCCCAGCAACTGCTGTTGCAGCAGCAGGACGGCTACCTGGTCAGCCGGGGGAACGCAGTGAGCAGCCTGGTGACGCTGTATAAAGCGCTGGGCGGTGGTTGGGACAATCAGCGCAAGCCCGTTGACCCG
This sequence comes from Lelliottia jeotgali, assembly GCF_977070485.1. Classification (NCBI taxonomy): domain Bacteria; kingdom Pseudomonadati; phylum Pseudomonadota; class Gammaproteobacteria; order Enterobacterales; family Enterobacteriaceae; genus Lelliottia; species Lelliottia jeotgali. The sequence goes on along the minus strand of NZ_CDRVFO010000007.1, from coordinate 256,102 downwards.
GCCACCCGCCAGCAGATGGAAAACCGTACCGATTGGGGTGACCTGCTGGACGAGCCGGCCCCCGCCGACCCTGAACAAGGTGAGCCCTGATGAGCGACGCCGTGGACACGCCCCCTGACCGCGCCATGCACTGGGTGTTGGTGCTGATCATAGTGAGCCTGGTCTGGTACCTGCTTGCCGACCGGTTCACGCCTTACACCCAACAGGCTCGTCTGCAAGCCTATGTGGTGCCTGTGGCCGCTGAGGTTGCCGAGCAGGTCAAGCGCGTGGCGGTGGGCAACAACCAGCAAGTGCGCCAGGGTGATGTGCTGTTCGAGCTGGACCAGGAGCAGTACCGCATTGCCCTGACCCGCGCCCAGGCAGATCTGGATACGGTACGCCGGCAGATTGGTGCCAATACCGCTGGCATTGACTCGGCCCAGGCCGCCTTGGTAGCGGCTCAGGCCAACGAGCGCAAGGCCCGCCAGGATGCCGAGCGGCTCAAACGGCTGATCGAAGAAGACCCAGGTACCGTGTCGGTACGTCGCCTTGAAGGGGCGCAGGCAACCCGTGACCAGGCCATCAGCCAGGTGGCGGCAGCGCGCGCGGAAGTCGAACGGGCGCGGGAGCAGCAAGGCGGGGTGGAGGCGGACAACGCGCAACTGCGCAGTGCGGCGGCCAATGTGGAAAAGGCCCGGCTGGACTTGGCCCGCACCGTGGTGCGCGCCGATGCCAATGGGCTGATCACTGACCTGCGCACTGACGTGGGCCACTACGTTCCCGCCGGCAGCGCGATGATGACCCTGATCGCCATCCACGACGTGTGGATAAGCGCCGACATGACCGAGAACAATCTCGGCCGTCTGCGCCCTGGTACACCGGTGCTGGTGGTGCTGGACGCCATCCCCGGTAGGGTATTGCAAGGGCATATCCGCAGCATCGGCTATGGCGTGAGCGTGGGGCAGGGCACGCCGCCGGGTGCCTTGCCGACCGTACAGAACAGCCGCGAATGGCTACGCTCGGCGCAGCGTTTTCCGGTGATCGTCGAGCTCGACCGAGACCAACTTGCAGACAGGTCCGGGCTGCGTGTGGGCGGTCAGGCCGAGGTCATGGCCCTGCCCGGCGAAGGTAACCCTCTGAACCTTCTAGGGCGCGTGTTCATGTGGCTGATGAGCTGGCTGTCGTATGCCTATTGAGCTGCGACGCCTGCGTGCGCTGCGCCTGGCCTTAGGCGTGGCGCTATGCCTGGTAGCGAGTTTTGGCCTTGGCCTGCCGGTGCCCATACTTGCGCCGGTATTCGCGGTGCTGTTGTTGGCCATGCGCAGTGAGCCGTTGCCGATCAAGGCGGCACCGATGTTGGCAATACTGGTGTTGCTGAGCTGTGGCAGCGGCCTTTTGCTGATACCCATTTTGCGCCATGCGCCGGTGAGTGGCGTGTTGCTGGTCGGCGTGGGGGTATTTCTGGTGTTGCGCTATGCGCTCAAGGGGGGCAACGGCTTGCTTGCCAACCTGTTGGTGGTTGGCCTGACCATGATTGCGGCTGCCGGTACCAGCGATTTCACCCTGGCGCTGATGGTGGTCGAGGCGATGGCCAAGGGCATGCTCCTGGCGGTGCTGGGGACGGCGTTGGCCCATGTGCTGGTTCCAGAACCTGCGAATGCGCCTGCGCAACCTGCGCCGCCATTGCCCGATCGCGCCGATGTCGGCTGGATAGCCTTGCGTGCCACGCTGATCGTCATGCCGGCGTTCCTGCTGGCGCTGATCGCGCCCGACGCGTTCATGCCCCTTATCATGAAGGCGGTGAGCCTTGGGCAGCAGGCTGGCGAGACCCGGGCCCGGCATGCCAGTCGTGAGCTCATCGGCTCGACGGTGCTGGCAGGGGTGTTGGCGATGCTCATGTGGGCAGCATTGAGCGTGTTCGTGCACCTGTGGATGTTCTTCCTGTGGGTGCTGCTGTTCACGCTTTGGCAGGGGCGCAGGCTCTATGGCGTGGCAAGCACGCGGCACAGCCCTGCGTACTGGGTGAGTTGCCTGACCACCCTGCTTATCCTGCTGGGGCAGTCAGTGCAGGACAGTGCAGCCGGCCAGGACGTCTATCGGGCGTTTGCGGTTCGCATGGCGTTGTTTCTGGCCGTGTCGCTGTACGCCAGTGCCTTGCTGATATGGCTCGACCGGCGTCGGCTCAGGGCCGTTTAGCGACTCAAGGCTTCCAGTCCACTCCGGTGTCCTGCAGATAAGCATCCACCGCAGCGCCGACAGTGGGGTGAAACGCCGTCTCGCCCATGTGCTGGAGCAATTCGAACCGTTTCATCTTGTCTTTCACCGGGTCCTTCATCTCGGCGAACTGCAACTCGACTCCCCGGGCCTCCAGCGCCCGGTCGAGTTCGGCCAGCATGTCCGCCGAAGTGATATCGATGCTGGTCACCGGTTCCGCTGCAATCACCAACCGCTGCACGGGGGTAGGCGACTCATCCACCGCCGCCAGCACCGTGGCCTGAAACTGCTCGGCATTGGCGAAGAACAGCGGCGCATCCCAGCGCAGCAGCACCAGGCCCGGTATCCGGCGAGCCTGTGGATAACGCTGCACGTCATGGTAGCCGCGGGTGCCGTCGACCCGCCCGAGCACCGCATGATGCGGCCGCCAGCCATCCCACAGGAACTCGATCACCGAAATCGCCACGGCAATGCAGATGCCGGGGATGGCGCCGAACACCGCAACCCCCACGAAGCAGGTGAACGACAGCCAGAACTCCCATTGCTGCATGCGAAAGATGCGCTTGAGGTCGGCGAACTCGAAAAGCCCCATTGCCGCCGCGATCACCACTGCGGCCAGTGCACTGGTGGGCAGGTATTGCAGGAGGTTGGGCGCGACCAACAACAGGATTGTCACAGCCACCGCGCCGATGATGCCGGTAAGCTGGGTCTTTGAGCCGGCCGCCTCAGCCACCGGAGTGCGCGATGAGCTGCTGCTGATCGGGATGCCCTGGAACAGCCCGGAGGCCAGGTTGGCCACGCCCAGGCCGAACATTTCCTGGTTCGGGTTGACCGGTGTTTTCAGGCGCGCCGCGTAAGTGCGTGACAGCACGCTGGTATCGGCGAACGACACCAGTGCCACGGCTATGCCGCCCAGCAGGACCTCGACCAAGTCGATGCCGGTTACCCATGGGAAGGTGAAGCTGGGCAAGCCCTGGGGTAGCTCACCGAGTACTTTCACGCCCATCTGGTCGAGGTCGAACAGGCTTACCGCCAGGGTGGCGAGTACCACGGCGATGAGGATGCCCGGTAGGCGCTTGTAGGGCTTGAGCAGCAGAATCAGCGCCAGGCTGGCGCCGCCTACTGCAAAGCTGGGCCAGTGTCCCTGGCCGGCGATCAAAGTCTGTGCCAGCTGCCACAGATCGCGCAGGGGCCCCTGGCTGTCGATCGAGAGGCCGAACAGCTTGGGCAACTGGCTGATCAGCACGGTGAGCGCGATACCGTTCATGTAGCCGTAGCGGATAGGCTTGGACAACAACTCGGTGATGAAGCCTAGCCGCAGCAGCCCAGCGATCACGCAGAAGGCGCCGGCCACCAGGGCCATCAGGCTGGCGATGGCGATGGCTCGCAGGGGGTCGCTGGCAGCGTACTGCACCACCACGGCCAGGATCGGCGCGGCCAGCGCTGAATCCGGGCCGAGCACCAGGATTCGGCTGGGGCCGAACAAGGCGTAGGCCAGCAACGGAACGATGGTCGCGTACAAGCCGTAGATGCCGGGTACACCGGAGGCTTCGGCGTAGGCGATGCCCACGGGCACCAGCATGGTGGTGAGCACCAGCCCGGCAGCGATGTCCTTGGGTAGCCAGGCGAGCTGGTAGTGCATCAAGGTAGCCAGCCCAGGAAGCCAGCGTTGCCAGTCGAAGCCGGGGCGGGGAGGTGTTTCATGCATGGTGGGGGCTCCAGGGCGGAGGACGCATGAACGTGCTTTTTAGCGGGCTGGCCCGAATGGGCGCTACTGCGGCAGCCCCCCAGACGTAAGCCAATTACCAACTTGAAACCAAATGCTTCAATTCAAGATAGCTTGGGAATTGTCCCGTGCAGGCCACAGCAATCCACGCATCCGCCCAGGCGTATCACCAACGCCCTGTGAACAACAAAAAAACCCTTGAGCCGCGAGGCTTCAAGGGTTTTTCACTCGGCCCGTTTCAGGCCCGTGCTTACAACTCAGACGTTGAAGCGGAAGTGCATGACATCGCCGTCTTTGACAATGTAGTCCTTGCCTTCCAGACGCCACTTACCGGCTTCCTTGGCACCGCCTTCACCCTTGAACTGGATGAAGTCGTCATAGGCCACCACTTCAGCGCGGATGAAGCCTTTTTCGAAGTCGGTGTGGATCACACCTGCTGCCTGAGGTGCGGTGGCACCGACGCGTACGGTCCAGGCACGCACTTCCTGCACGCCGGCAGTGAAGTAGGTCTGCAGGTTGAGCAGCTCGTAACCGGCGCGGATCACGCGATTCAGGCCAGGCTCTTCCAGGCCCAGGGCCTCGAGGAACATGTCCTTCTCTTCACCATCGTCCAGTTCGGCGATCTCGGCTTCGATCTTGTTGCACACCGGCACCACGACCGCGCCTTCTTCTTCGGCGATGGCTTTGACCACGTCCAGGTGCGGGTTGTTGTCGAAGCCGTCTTCAGCCACGTTGGCGATGTACATCACCGGCTTGCTGGTCAGCAGGTGGAAGCCACGGATGACGGCTTTCTCGTCGTCGGCCATGTTCTTCATCAGGCTGCGTGCCGGCTTGCCTTCGGTGAAGTGCGGGATCAGCTTTTCCAGGATTGCCTTTTGCGCCAGGGCTTCCTTGTCGCCGCCCTTGGCGTTGCGGGTGACCTTCTGCAGTTGCTTCTCGCAGCTGTCCAGGTCAGCGAAGATCAGCTCCAGGTCGATGATCTCGATGTCGCGCTTGGGGTCGACGCTGTTGGAAACGTGGATCACGTTTTCGTCTTCGAAGCAGCGCACCACGTGGGCGATGGCGTCGGTCTCGCGGATGTTGGCGAGGAACTTGTTGCCCAGGCCTTCACCTTTGGAGGCGCCGGCCACCAGGCCGGCGATGTCGACGAACTCCATGGTGGTCGGCAGGATGCGATTAGGCTTGACGATTTCCGCCAGCGCAGCCAGGCGCGCGTCGGGCATCGGCACGATGCCGCTGTTCGGCTCGATGGTGCAGAAAGGGAAGTTCTCCGCCGCGATGCCAGACTTGGTCAGGGCGTTGAACAGGGTGGACTTGCCGACGTTGGGCAGGCCGACGATGCCGCAATTGAAACCCATGGGTATTCCCCTCTCTAGGAAATCAGGCCTTCTGGCTGTGCAGCTCGCGCATTGCCTTGGCGAAGTCGCCGGCAAGCACGTCCGGCAGCACGCCGAGGGCAAAATCGATGCTGGCGTCGAGCTTCTCCTGCTCGGCGCGCGGCGCGCGGCCCAGGACGAAGTTGGAGACCAGTTTGGCGTCACCCGGGTGGCCGATGCCAAGCCGCAGGCGGTGGAAGTCGTTCTGGTTGCCGAGCTGCGCGATGATGTCGCGCAGGCCGTTGTGCCCACCATGGCCACCGCCGCGCTTGAGCTTGGCGACGCCCGGAGGCAGGTCGAGTTCGTCATGCGCCACCAGGATCGCTTCCGGCTTGATGCGGAAGAAATTGGCCAAAGCCGCCACGGACTGGCCGCTACGGTTCATGTAGGTGGTGGGGATGAGCAGACGAACGTCGTTGCCCTGATGGCTGAATTTAGCCGTCAGGCCGAAATACTTGCGGTCAGCGGTCAAGGAGACGCGCTGGGCGCTGGCAATGCGTTCAACGAAAAGAGCCCCTGCGTTATGCCGGGTCTGTTCGTATTCGGGGCCGGGGTTACCCAGGCCGACGATCAACTGGATGGCGGTCACGTAGGGGCTCTTCCTTGGAGTTGGTGGGTTACGGTGCGCGGCACTGTAACCCGATCAACACCGGCGCGCGAGTGGATTACTCAGCGGCGCCTTCTTCAGCTTCTGGAGCAACGCGTGGCGCGTGAACGTTGGCAACAGCTTTGTCATCACCGTGGGCCAGAGCGACGAACTCTACGCCTTTCGGAGCTTTCAGGTCCGACAGGTGGATGATGGTGCCGATTTCAGCATTGCCCAGGTCGACTTCGATGAACTCAGGCAGGTCTTTGGCTTCGCAGGAAACTTCGATCTGCGATTCAACGTGCGAGATCTCGCCGCCTTTCTTGACCGGGGCTTCTTCGTTGATGAAGTGCACTGGAACAACAGCGGTCAGCTTCTGGCCAGCAACTACGCGAACGAAGTCGGCGTGCATGATGAAGCCTTTGGCCGGGTGGCGCTGCATGGCCTTGACTACGACGTTCTGCTTGGCGCCGTCGACGTTCAGCTCGATAACGTGGCTGAAGGCAGCTTCGTTTTCGAACAGCTTGGCGATTTCCTTGGCCACGATGGTCAGGGATTGAGCTTCTTTATCGCCACCGTATACAACGGCCGGGATGTTCAGCGAGTGACGCAGGCGGCGGCTCGCACCTTTCCCCAGGTCACTACGCACTTGGGCGTTCAGAGTGAAATCAGTCATTTTGTTTCTCCAAAATAGCCCCCCGAGGGCGTTTGCGACCAGCGCCAACGGGGATGGCAAAAAAGCCCCGCCCCAACACATGCTGGGGCGGGGCGCTTCATATCAACACGTATTCCGCTTAGCGGAACATCGCACTGATCGATTCTTCATTGCTGATGCGGCGCACCGCCTCAGCGACTACCGGTGCGATATCCAGCTGGCGGATACGGTCACAGGCTTGAGCAGCGGCGGACAGCGGAACGGTGTTGGTCACCACCAGCTCGTCCAGTACCGACTTCTCGATGTTCTCGATCGCACGGCCCGAGAGGACAGGGTGCGTGCAGTAGGCATAAACCTTGGCAGCGCCGTGTTCTTTCAGTGCCTTGGCCGCATGGCACAGGGTGCCGGCGGTATCGACCATGTCGTCTACCAGGATGCAAGTGCGCCCTTCGACGTCGCCGATGATGTGCATGACTTCGGAGTGGTTGGCCTTTTCACGGCGTTTGTCGATGATACCCAGATCGACACCCAGGGACTTGGCGACGGCACGTGCGCGCACGACACCACCGATGTCCGGGGAGACGATCATCAGGTTCTCAAAACGCTGGTCTTCGATATCGTCGACCAGTACGGGCGAGCCGTAGATGTTGTCGACCGGGATATCGAAGAAACCCTGGATCTGGTCAGCGTGCAGGTCGACGGTGAGAACACGGTCGATACCCACGACAGTGAGCATGTCAGCGACGACTTTGGCGCTGATGGCTACACGTGCCGAACGCGGACGGCGGTCCTGGCGGGCGTATCCGAAGTAAGGAATCACGGCGGTGATTCGGGATGCTGAGGAGCGGCGGAAGGCGTCGGCCATCACTACCAGTTCCATCAGGTTATCGTTGGTCGGGGCACATGTCGGCTGAATAATGAAGACGTCTTTACCGCGGACATTTTCATTGATCTCAGTGCTGATCTCACCGTCGGAGAATTTACCGACAGAGACGTCACCGAGAGGGATATGCAGCTGACGTACGACACGCCGAGCCAGATCGGGGTTAGCGTTCCCCGTAAAGACCATCATCTTGGACACGCGCAGTACCTGGAGGCTGAGGGTATACCTGGATGAGTATAAGGAAAATGGCAGGGGCGGCTGGATTCGAACCAACGCATGGCAGGATCAAAACCTGCTGCCTTACCGCTTGGCGACGCCCCTGTATCTGTTGCTGCGAGCGCTAGGCACTCGACTTCTTGACCAGACTTTGCAGCTTGCGATGCAACATCGAAACATTGCTTCCTTTCGCCACAAACCCTGTTTGGGTCGCTGAAAGAAGGGCCAGAACTTTATCAGCTTCGGCTTTGCTTGGGAAGGCCCCAAACACACAACTTCCAGTGCCGGTTAGTCGAGCTTCAGTGAATTTACCCAGTGAATTCAACGCGTTGCGAACTTCAGGGTAACTCTGCTCTACCACCGGTTGGCAGTCATTTCGACTGTTTCCCTCGGGAACGGGGCGCATCTTAAGGGGGAGGGAATCACGTGTCAACTGTGGATGTGAAAAAATTTCTACTGTGCTGACAGACACTTGCGGCACCAGCACGACGTACCAGGGTTCGGCCGGGTCGACCGGGGTCAGTTGTTCACCCACTCCTTGGGCGAATGCTGCATGGCCACGCACGAACACCGGTACGTCGGCACCCAGTGTCAGGCCCAGGGCAGCCAGGCGATCCTCGTCCCAATCCAGTTGCCACAAATGCGCCAGCGCCAGCAATGTGGTCGCTGCATCCGAGCTTCCGCCACCGATGCCGCCGCCCATGGGCAGCACCTTGGTCAGCCAGATGTCGGCGCCAAGGCCGGTGCCGGACTGTTCCTGCAACCTGCGTGCGGCGCGCACGATCAGGTTGCTGTCGTGGGGCACCGCTTCGATTTCGGTGTGCAGGCGGATAGCGCCGTCTTCACGCAATGCGAAGGTCAGCTCGTCGCCGTGATCGAGGAACTGGAAGACGGTCTCCAGCTCATGGTAACCATCCGGGCGGCGGCCGATGATGTGCAGCCACAGGTTGAGCTTGGCCGGGGCGGGCAGGGTGAGCCTGTGCATCGGTCAGTGCCCCAGCTGGCGCGGCTGCCAGTCCTTGACCACCAGGGTCACGTCGAGGTCCTTGCCGTGCAGCTTCAGGCGCTCGGGCAGCCAGTAGCCGTTCTGTTCGGTGTAGCTCAGGTACTGCACCTGCCAGCCGTCCTGGTCGAGGCTGGCCAGGCGGCTGTCGCCATCGAGGGTCAGCTTGCTCTTGCTGTCGGGGGCAGGCAGGCCGCGCACCCACCAGACCAGGTGCGACACCGGCAATTGCCAGCCCAGCTGTTCTTCCAGCAACGCTTCTGGGCTGGCCGCTTCGTAGCGGCCCTGATTGGCCACTTCCAGTACCACACCGCCGGGGCGGCCGGTCAGGCGTGCAGCGCCTCGGCCCAGCGGGCCGGCCAGGCGGATGTCGTAATAGTCCTGGCGCTGCAACCAGAACAGCGTGCCACTGCCGGAGTCGCGCGGGGCGCGGATGCCGACCTTGCCGTTGATCTGCCAGCCGTCAAGGCTGCTCAGTTGCTCTTTATGGGCGCGCCACTGCTGTGGGTCGCCGTGGCCCTGCAGGGCCTCGCGGCTACCGAAGCCGGCACAGCCGGCCAGCAGGGCGATCAGGGTGAAGGTGATGCAATGGCGCAAAAACATGGCGTTAAAGGGTCTCGGATCCGGTCAGGCGCAAGACGGTCTTGCGCAGGATAGGGCTGTCGGGCTGGGCCTCGAAGGCCTTGGCCCATACCTGGCGAGCTTCACGGCGCTTGCCGTTGGCCCACAGAACCTCACCCAGGTGAGCAGCCACTTCATGGTCGGGGAAGCGCTCCAGGGCCTGGCGCAGGTAACGCTCGGCCTCTTCGAGATTGCCCAGGCGATAGGCGACCCAGCCCATGCTGTCGAGGATTGCCGGGTCGTCCGGGGTCAGCTGATAGGCCTTGTCGATCAGGGCCTTGGCTTCAGTGTAACGGGTTGTGCGGTCAGCCAACGTATAGCCCAGGGCGTTCAGCGCCATGGCGTTTTCCGGTTCGCGGGCGATGATGGCGCGCAGGTCTTTTTCCATCTGCGGCAGGTCGTCACGCTTTTCGGCCAGCATGGCGCGGGTGTAAAGCAGGTTGAGGTCGTCCGGGTAGCGCTGAATGGCCTGTTGCAGCACCTGGTTGGCTTGGGCGTCCTTGTTGTTGTTGCTGTAGCTTTCCGACTCGATCAGGTACAGCTGGGTGGCGAGCTCCGGCTGCGCCTCGCGCGCCTCGGCGAGCAGGCGGGACGCCTCGGTGCCACGGCCGTTGGCGATCAGGATATCGGCCTGACGCAATTGTGCCGGCAAGTAATCCGGGCCCGGGCCGACCAGCGCGTATTCGCGCAGTGCGCCGGCCGGGTCGTTGCGTTCTTCGGCGATGCGGCCCAGGTTCAAGTGGGCGGCGTCGACGTTGCTGTCACGCTCGATCAGCTCACGCAGGTAGCTCTCGGCTTCGTCCCAGTCCTTGTTCTCCAGGCATACCAGCGCCAGCGAGTAACGTAGCTCGTCGTCATCGGGATATTGCTGGACCAGGCTGACGAACTCGCCCTTGGCATCGGCGATGCGGTCCTGTTCGACCAGGGTGCGCGCATAGGTCAGGCGCAGGCGCTTGTCGTCCGGGTTGTCGCGGATCGCCCCGCGCAGCAGCGGCAGGGCTTCCGGGCCGCGGTCCAGGGCCTGGAGCAGGCGGGCACGAAGCAGGGTCGGGGCTATCTCGCCATTTTGCGCCGGGTGCGCTTCAAGCAGTTCGAGGGCTTCTTCGGCCTTGCCATCCTGGTTCAGCAGCAGGGCCTTGCCGAACACCAGCTGGCTGTTGTCGGGGTACTTGACCAGCAGGCGGTCGAAACTCTGCATCAGTCCGTCGCGGGTGCTCTGGTCGGTCTCTGCGGCCGACAGGGCGAGGAAGTCGAAGTGCGTGTCGCCCTGGCCCTGCAGCACCTTCTCCATATAAGTCATGGAGTCGTCGTAGCGGCCTGCGCGGGCCAGCTGGATGGCAGCGGCGCGCTGGGCGTCGAGGTTCTGCGGGTCGTTGCGGGCCCAGATCAATGCGCTGTCCAGGGCCGGCTCGTCGGCGCCGAGGTATTCGGCGATGCGGTAGGCCCGCTCGGACACGCCCGGGTCCTGGGTTTTCTCGGCCTGGTCGGTGTAGTTGGCCAGGGCGATATCAAACCGGTTGCGCTGGCCGGCCAGCTCGGCCACCAGCAGGCTGTAGAGCGTGTCCTGCTTGAACGACCCATACACCACGGGCTTCTCGGCCTCGGCCTTGCCGGCTTCGGCAACGGGAGGCTCGGCCTTTTGCGGGGCCAGGCTCTGGCAGCCCTGGAGCAGGGCGAAGGCAAGCAGCAGTGCGTAGGGTCTGTTCATATAAAGAGGCTTAGAAGGACTTACCGGCGGTCGGAGCATGATGACACAAGCGCGGGGGCAAACCCACACGCGAAGGTCGCGGTTTACAGTGATGCTCTTGGTATATAGGGACAATAGCGAACGGTGGTTGTTCTAAAACCTGCGAAAGAGGACAATTATCGGCTTCTCGTCACAACCAGCGACCTTGCATGGCCTTTCTTGCACTTGGTATCAACCATAAGACTGCCTCGGTAGACGTACGCGAGCGCGTGGCGTTTACCCCAGAGCAGCTGGTCGACGCCCTGCAGCAGCTCTGCCGGCTGACTGCCAGCCGTGAAGCGGCGATCCTGTCGACCTGCAACCGCAGCGAGCTCTATATAGAGCAGGATCAGTTGTCCGCCGAGGCGGTCCTGCAGTGGCTGGCCGATTATCACCGCCTGAGCCTGGATGAACTGCGGGCCAGCGCCTATATCCATGAAGAGCATGATGCCGTCAGGCACATGATGCGGGTGGCCTCGGGCCTCGACTCGCTGGTGCTTGGCGAACCGCAGATCCTGGGCCAGATGAAGTCGGCCTATGCCGTGGCGCGCGAGGCTGGCACCGTCGGCCCGCTGCTTGGGCGCCTGTTCCAGGCCACCTTCAGTGCGGCCAAACAGGTGCGTACCGACACCGCGATCGGCGAGAACCCGGTGTCGGTGGCGTTTGCTGCGGTCAGCCTGGCGCGGCAGATCTTCAGCGACCTGGGCCGTAGCCAGGCGCTGCTGATCGGCGCCGGTGAAACCATCACCCTGGTTGCCCGCCACCTGCATGAGCAGGGCGTGCGCCGTATCGTCGTGGCCAACCGGACACTGGAGCGGGCCAGCCTGCTGGCCGAGCAGTTCGGTGCTCACGCGGTGCTGCTGGCCGATATCCCACAAGAGCTGGCGCACAGCGACATCGTCATCAGCTCAACCGCCAGCCAGTTGCCCATCCTGGGCAAGGGCGCGGTGGAAAGTGCGCTGAAGCAGCGCCGGCACAAGCCGATCTTCATGGTCGACATCGCCGTGCCGCGCGACATCGAGCCAGAGGTAGGTGAACTTGACGACGTGTACCTGTATACCGTCGATGACCTGCACGAAGTGGTCGCGGAAAACCTCAAGAGCCGCCAGGGCGCAGCCCAGGCGGCCGAAGAGCTGGTCTCGGTGGGCGCAGAAGACTTCATGGTGCGTCTGCGCGAACTGGCCGCGGTCGACGTGTTGCGCGCCTATCGCCAGCAAAGCGAGCGCCTGCGCGACGAAGAACTGCAAAAGGCCCAGCGTCTGCTGGCCAACGGTGGCAACCCCGAGGACGTACTGGCGCAACTGGCCCGGGGGCTGACCAACAAACTCCTGCATGCACCCAGCGTGCAGCTGAAAAAGCTCTCGGCCGAGGGCCGCCTCGATGCGCTGGCCATGGCCCAGGAACTCTTTGCCCTCAACGAGGGCTCGACGGACAAATCCTTGCAATGAAAGCGTCGCTGCTGAACAAACTGGACACGCTCCAGGACCGCTTCGAGGAACTCACCGCCTTGCTCGGTGATGCCGAAGTCATTTCCGACCAGGCGCGCTTTCGCGCCTATTCTCGCGAATACTCCGAAGTGGAGCCGGTGATCGGCGCCTATAAAGAGTGGCGCAAGGTGCAGGACGACCTCGAAGGTGCCCAGGCGCTGCTCAAGGACGCCGACCCCGATATGCGCGAAATGGCCGTGGAGGAAGTGCGCGAAGCCAAGGAGCAGCTGGTGGGGCTGGAGTCGCAGCTGCAGCGCATGCTGTTGCCCAAAGACCCCAATGACGGGCGCAACGTGTTCCTCGAAATTCGCGCCGGCACCGGTGGCGACGAGGCGGCCATCTTCTCGGGCGATCTGTTCCGCATGTATTCGCGCTATGCCGAACGGCGCGGCTGGCGCCTTGAAATTCTCTCCGAGAACGAAGGCGAGCACGGCGGCTATAAAGAGATCATCGCCCGCGTCGAAGGCGACAGCGTTTATGGCAAGCTCAAGTTCGAGTCTGGCGCGCACCGCGTGCAGCGGGTGCCTGAAACCGAATCGCAGGGCCGTATCCACACCTCGGCGTGCACCGTCGCGGTACTGCCGGAGCCGGATGAACAAGTGGCTATCGAGATCAACCCGGCTGATTTGCGCGTGGACACCTACCGCGCATCCGGCGCCGGTGGTCAGCACGTCAACAAGACCGACTCGGCCATCCGTATCACGCACTTGCCTACCGGCATCGTGGTGGAGTGCCAGGAGGAGCGTTCGCAGCACAAGAACCGGGCCCGAGCCATGTCCTGGCTGTCGGCCAAGCTCAATGACATGCAGACCAGCGCCGCGCAGAACGCCATCGCCAGTGAGCGTAAACTGTTGGTAGGTTCGGGCGACCGCTCAGAACGAATCCGTACCTACAATTATCCACAGGGGCGGGTGACCGATCACCGTATCAACCTGACCCTGTATTCCCTCGACGATATCCTGGCCGGGGGTGTGGACGCTGTGATCGAACCGTTGCTGGCCGAGTACCAGGCTGATCAGCTGGCGGCATTGGGGGACTGATGACCATCATTGCCAGCCTGCTGCGCAACGCGCAACTTCCGGATTCGCCCACCGCACGCCTGGACGCCGAACTGCTGCTGGCGGCGGCCATCGGCAAATCACGCAGCTACCTGCACACATGGCCTGAGCGTATCGTCAGCAGCGAGGATGCGCAGACCTACGCGGGCTACCTGCATCGTCGCCGCAGCGGCGAGCCTGTTGCCTACATTCTGGGCCAACAGGGTTTCTGGAAACTCGACCTGGAAGTGGCACCCCACACGTTGATTCCGCGCCCTGATACCGAGCTTCTGGTCGAGACGGCGCTTGAGTTGCAGCCTGCAACGCCAGCCAAGGTGCTCGACCTGGGCACTGGAACCGGCGCGATAGCGTTGGCCTTGGCCAGCGAATGCCCGGCTTGGCAGGTCACGGCACTGGACCGGGTCGAGGAAGCGGTAGCGCTGGCTGAGCGTAATCGTCAGCGCTTGGGCCTGGGCAACGTCAAGGTGCTCGCCAGCCACTGGTTCAGTGCCTTGGACGGGGAGCGTTTCGACCTGATCCTCAGCAACCCGCCGTACATCGCTGCCGAAGACCCGCACCTGGCTGCCGGTGATGTGCGCTTCGAACCCAGCAGTGCACTGGTGGCCGGGGCCGATGGCCTGGACGACCTGCGGCTGATTGTTGGCCAGGCGCCGGCGCATCTGCTGCCCGGTGGCTGGCTGCTGCTCGAACACGGCTACGACCAGGCACCTGCCGTGCGTGCGCTGCTGACCGGGCAAGGCTTCATCGAGGTGGCCAGCCGCAAGGACCTGGGCGGCCACGAACGTATTTCCCTGGGGCGCCTGCCATGCTGACCGATCAGGAGTTGTTGCGTTACAGCCGGCAAATTCTACTGGCACAGGTGGATATCGAAGGCCAGTTGCGCCTCAAGCAAAGCAAGGCGCTGATCATCGGGCTGGGTGGTCTTGGCTCGCCGGTGGCGCTCTACCTGGCAGCAGCGGGTGTAGGTGAGCTGCACCTGGCAGACTTCGATACCGTCGACCTGACCAACCTGCAGCGCCAGGTCATCCACGACAGTGGCAGCGTTGGCATGAGCAAGGTGGACTCGGCGCTGCAGCGGCTTGAGGCCATCAATCCTGAAATTACCTTGGTCGCCCATCGTCAGGCGCTGGACGAAGATTCACTGGCTGCTGCGGTAGCAGCCGTCGACCTGGTGCTGGACTGTTCCGACAACTTTGGTACCCGGGAGGCGGTCAACGCAGCTTGCTTCGCCCATGGCAAGCCGCTGGTCAGTGGTGCAGCCATCCGCCTCGAAGGGCAGCTGTCGGTGTTCGACCCTCGGCGCGATTACAGCCCTTGCTACCATTGCCTGTACGGCCATGGCAGCGAAGACGAGCTGACCTGCAGCGAAGCCGGAGTGATCGGCCCGCTGGTGGGGCTGGTCGGCAGCCTGCAGGCGCTGGAAGCCATGAAACTGCTGGCTTGTTTTGGTGAGCCGCTGGTGGGCCGTTTGCTGCTGATCGACGCACTGGGCACGCGCCTGCGTGAACTGCGGGTCAAGCGTGACCCGGCTTGTGCGGTATGTGGCAAACGCGATGGCTGAGCGCTCGGCACCGGTCGGCGTGATGGACTCCGGGGTCGGCGGTTTGTCGGTCCTGGCTGAGATCCAACGCTTGCTGCCCAGCGAGTCGCTGCTCTATGTGGCCGATTGCGGGCATGTGCCGTATGGCGAGAAAACCCCCGACTACATCCGGCAGCGCTGCCGGCGCATTGCCGAGTTTTTCCAGGCGCAAGGTGCCAAGGCGATGGTCCTGGCCTGCAACACCGCAACGGTGGCAGCAGTTGCCGACCTGCGTGAGCGTTACCCCGACTGGCCGCTGGTAGGGATGGAGCCGGCAGTGAAGCCTGCCGCTGCTGCCACCCGTTCTGGCGTGGTCGGTGTGCTGGCCACTACCGGCACTTTGCAGAGCGCCAAGTTCGCCGCCTTGCTCGACCGCTTCGCCAACGATGTACGTGTGGTCACCCAGCCTTGCCCTGGGCTGGTCGAGCTGATCGAGACGGGTGACCTTGGTAGCCTGCAATTGCGCCAGCTTTTGCTTGGCTATGTGCAGCCCTTGCTTGCGGCAGGTTGCGATACGTTGATTCTCGGGTGTACCCATTACCCGTTCCTGCGCCCGCTGCTGGCCGGTATGGTGCCCGCCGATGTGGCTATCATCGATACCGGGGCTGCGGTGGCCCGGCAACTGAAACGGCTGTTGGCCGCACGCGAACTGCTGGCAGATGGGCCGGCGCGCGATGCTGCATTCTGGTCCAGCGCCGATCCGCGATCATTGGAAAACATCCTACCAGTGCTGTGGAACACCTCTGGCAGTGTGCAAAGGCTTCAGTTGTAAAAAAAACGTGAAAAACAGCTGAACTATCGTCCCACTCCTGATTTCTATCCTTTGCCTGCCATGAGGCGAACACTTACAACAGCATTGGAAAGAAGGATGTTTCTCATGAGGAAACTGCTCGGCTTGGCGGCGGCTGCCGCCGTCACTTTGGGACAAATCGCGGTAGTACAAGCTGCCGATGTTTCGTTATCGGTAGGGCAAACGGGTGATTCCACCCAGGTTTATCGTCTGGGCCTTCAGTCCAACTGGGATGCTAGCTGGTGGCAGACGAGCGTCGGTCGGCTGACCGGTTATTGGGATGGGGCTTACACCTATTGGGATGGCGACGAGACGGCGAGCAACCATAGCCTGTCTTTCGCACCTGTATTCGTCTACGAGTTTGCCGGTGAGTCGGTGAAGCCTTACATCGAGGCGGGCATCGGTGTGGCTGCATTTGCCAGCACTGAGCTTGAAAGCAACGAGTTGGGTTCGTCGTTCCAGTTCGAAGACCGAATCGGTTTCGGGCTGCGTTTTGCAGGTGGGCATGAGATTGGAGTGCGGGCAATCCACTATTCCAATGCCGGCATCAAACAGCCCAATGATGGAGTCGAGAGTTACAGCCTGCATTACCGCATGGCACTGTAAGTTTGTCATTGCCATCCAGATCGCGGGGCCGCGATATGGATGGCAATTCCCCCCTCATCACTTAGCGTGACAATGGCCACAAGCTACTCAGGTTGGTGACCTCCAGCACAAGCTCCGGCTCGCGCAGTGGCAAGCGTTGCAGCAGCTCCTGGGCTGCGCTCTGTGGCGTCCACTCTTCAGGATAGGCCATCGCTGACGTGACTGGCGTCTTCAATGAGTGCGGCGCCACCACTGTCAGGTCAATGCCCTGATTTTTCAGCGATTGACGCGCCTCGCGAAACCACTGCGGTGTGTTGTTCCAGCCTGCTGTCACTTGCGTGGGCGCATACAACTGCAAGGCTGAATAACGGTTGAAAATTGCCATTACCTGCGGCTTGTCGCCTTTCACCAGCAACGGTAAAACCTGGCCCAGGCAGTGCTCGGCCGCCAGTTGGTTACTGCTTACGATCGTCTCGAACACGTCTGTGACCGCTACCGTATCCGGCAGATAATCGCTGGCCCCTGCATTGATGATCAGGCTGTCCAGCGACCCCCAGGCATGACAAAGCTGAAGGCATGCGCTGGCCGCCTGGTCCTCGTCATGCAACTGCCATGGCAGGCGCAACAGACGGCTGCCGTGGTGCGCTGCCAAGGCGTCGAGCGCTTGGCAATCCTTGCCACTAGTCGCTACCCGGTGCCCTAGCCCGAGCAACTGCTCCACCAAGGCCAAGCCCAGACCGCTACTAGCCCCCGTAACCCAGAAAATTCGCGGATGATTCAATACGCGGTCCCCTCACCCTGGCTGCGCGATAACCCCTTGAAGGCCTCCAGTGCACGCTGGCGGCTACTACTAAGGTCAACTATAGGACGATGGTACGAATTATCAGCGAAAAGATCCTTGTTTTGCGTAGGCTGATGGATACTTTTTTCATCCAGCCCGCGCAACTCGGGTACCCAGTGGCGAATGAAGTGCCCCTGTGGGTCGAAGCGTTGCGACTGCGAAACGGGATTGAAAATACGGAAGTAAGGTACCGCGTCTGTGCCCGTGGAGGCGCTCCACTGCCAGCCGCCATTGTTTGCAGCCAGATCTCCGTCGATCAGGTGACGCATGAAGTGCCGTTCGCCCAGGCGCCAGTCGATCAGCAGGTTCTTGCTGAGGAACATGGCGACGATCATGCGCAGACGATTGTGCATCCATCCGGTGTGCAGCAACTGACGCATGGCCGCGTCAATGATAGGGAACCCGGTGCGTCCCTGTTCCCAAGCCTCAAGGTCGGCAGGGGCGTCGCGCCAAGGCAGTAATTCGGTGTGTGTGCGGAATGCTCGGTGGCGTGACACCTGTGGATAACCGGTCAGGATATGCTTGTAGAACTCGCGCCAGAGTAATTCGTTGATCCAGGTCTGGGTGCCGGTACTACCACTGTCGAACTCGCCGCGGTTGCTCGCCAGTGCGGCGTGCAGGCACTGGCGGGGCGAGATTACCCCGGCCGCCAGGTAGGCCGAGAGTTGGCTGGTGCCAGGTTTTGCCGGCAGGTCGCGCAGGTGGTGGTAATCCTCGATGGTGTCGTCCACGAAGCGTGACAGTCGGGCTTGCGCTTCGTCCTCGCCCGCAGGCCAGTGTTCGCTCAGGGCGCGCGATGGTTTGTCGAAGCCTTCGATGTGCTGTGGAATGGGGTCGCTGGCGATGCCTACGGGGGCCTGGCGCTTTACCCGAGACGCTTGCGACGGCAGGCTTCGGTGCAGGTGCTCCAGGCAGACTTTCTTGAACTGACTGAAGACCTGGAAGTAATCACCACTGCGCGTCAGCACTGTGCCGGGGCGGAACAACAGCTGATCGAGGTAACTGTGAGCCTGAACGCCGGAGGCTTCCAATAGCGCGCGGGTCGCCTGGTCGCGGCTGTTTTCGTTGATGCCGTACTCATCGTTCCAGTGCACCGCTTCGATCTTGTGCTGGCGGCATACGTCGAGCAGCGTTTGGGCCGCCTGGTCCCAGGTGTCGATCCTGCGCACCAGCAACGGAATATTAAGGCCCTCCAGTGACTGTCGCAGGTCGCGCAGGTTACGCAGCCAGAAGTCGACCTTGCAGGCAGCGTCGTCGTGCGCCTGCCACTGGCCTGGGCTGGCTAGCCACAAGGCCACGGCAGGGCCGCGTTCGCAGGCGGCGCTCAGGGCGGTGTTGTCGTTGACGCGCAGGTCGCTGCGCAGCCAGATCAGTTGCATGGGGTATCTACTCTACAGGCGGGCGGTCATTACCTTGCAGCGTGCGCAATGCCGCCTGCGGGGTATCGAACAGGAAAAGCTCGGGCAGGCCGAAGGCTTGCACTTGGGCTTGGTGAAGGGAGATCGTGGCACCGCCCAGCAGCTTCGTCCCCGCTATCCCCTGAAGGGTACGGAGCAGGGCCCTGCTTTCGATGCGCGGGCCCAGGTGCAGCAGCACAGCGCGAGGTTGCAGGGCGGTGACGGCGCGTTGCAACTCCACTCCGCTCACGGGGTTTTCAAGCACTTCGACAGGGATGCCACTGCTGCTCAGCAGCCAGGCATAAAGCCAGAGGCTGGGGTCGAAGGCGTGTTCACTGTCTTCGGCCAGCAGCACGGCCGGGCCGTGCAGTGACTGATTGTCGTGATAGACCCGCGCCCCCAGCTTGCTGCGCAGCCAAGTGTGGAAGAACACCTGTTCGAGCCTGGCATTGAAATAATTGCACCAACGTTGAGCCAGGCTATCTAGCAATGGCAGCAGCAATTTTTCGCACAGGGTGATGGCCGGATACAGCGCCATGGCTTGATTCAGTTGCTGGTCGAGGCTGCGCTGGGACAGGTTGGCGATGGCCTCTATCAACTGTTGCTGGCGGGTTTGCCAGTCGCCTTGCGGGGCAGCGCCGGGTGGCTTGTCGAGCAGCTCGCGCACTTGGCCGACCGATGCGCCCCGTTCCAGCCAAGCCAGGATCGCTTCGACACGTTCGACCTGATCGCGGCCATACAGGCGGTGGCCCTTGGCGGTACGTTGCGGCTTCAGCAGCCCATAGCGCCGCTCCCAAGCGCGCAAGGTTACCGGATTCACACCGGTGCGGCGTGCCAGTTCACCGATGGGCATGGGCGCTTCAGACTGCATTACGTAGCCCCAGGCTGTCAGGGTGTGGCTGCAAGTAGGCCTGTTGCTGCAGGTACGGGTCAGGGTGCTTGCGCAGATAGTGTTTGAGTAAGGTCAGCGGTACCACTAGCGGTACGACCCCTTGCTGGTACTGGTCGATGATGTGTTGCAGCTCGGCCTTGTCCTGCTGCGTCAGTGCGTCTTTGAAATAGCCACTGAGGTGCTGCAGTACGTTGCCATGGGTACCGCGACTAGCGCAGCGACGCAGCGCCTGCATCAACTGGCTGAAATAGCGGGGCCCGATGACTTGAGGGTCATCGTCCCGGCTCATGCTGCCAAGCAGGCGCCCAAGCTGTCGGTAAGCCTGCGGGTTGTTGGCCATTAGCAGGTATTTGTAGCGCGAATGGAAGCGCACCAGTGCGCCACGGCTCAAACCCTCGGTCAGCAGGCGCTGCCAGTCCGCATAGGCGTAGACGCGGCTGATGAAGTTCTCGCGCAGGACCGGGTCGTGCAAGCGACCCTCTTCTTCGACCGGCAGGTCCGGACGACGGGCGCAGAAGGCCGCTGCATAGGCGCCTCTGCCGCCCTGTGCTGCCGGGTGACCGTTATCCTGGTAGACCTTGACCCGCTCCAGCCCGCAGGACGGCGACTTCTGCATGAAAATGTAGCCACAGATATCGTCCAGCTCAGCGGCCATTTGTTCGCCGTAACTGGCGAGCGGGCCAGTGACGTCCATGCCAGGGTCGCGTGTCCCAACCACGGCGGGATGTTCGGGGTCACCGACCAGGCGGATCGGGTCTCGGGGTATCCCCAGGCCGATGGCGACTTCGGGGCAGACCGGTAGCCAATCGAAGTGTTCTTCCAGTTGGGTGCGGCACAGATCGGACGACTTGTGCCCGCCGTTGTAGCGCACACTGTGGCCTGTCAGGCATGAGCTGATGGCAATGCGGGGCTTACTCTGGGCGGATGGATCGTGCATGGCTGCCTCCGAAAACTTGTACATGGAATCGCGCGTGTACAAGGGTATTCCAGCACAGCCGCAAACTTATGCAAACTAGTATTTTTGTATAGTTTTGCAGTTTTGTTTATTCAAGATGCTCCAGCAGGCGTCGGGCCGCCTCCTGACCGCTGAGCCAGGCGCCTTCCACGCGGCCAGACAGACACCAGTCGCCGCAGGCATAGAGCCCTTGGTCGGCATCGGCCAGCGCGCCCCATTCGTGACTACCGGCCGGCCGCGCATACAACCAGCGGTGTGCCACGGAGAAGGACGGTGCGGGCACCACGCAGCCGACCAGTTCGGCGAATTCTCCCCATAGCTGCTCGATTACTTCTTCCTTGGCCAGGTCGATATGCTGCTTGCTCCACGTGGATGTGGCATGCAGTACCCAGGTATCGAGCTGCTCATCGCGGCCTGGCTTGCTACGGTTGCGTGCCAACCAGTCGAGCGGGTTGTCCTGCACGAAACAGCCCTGCATCGGTGTGTCCAGCGGTGTCTGAAAGGCCAAGGCAACGGCCCATGTGGGTTCCATCACCACGCCTGCTGCCACGGCGGCCAGTTTGGGGGTCGCCGCAAGCAGCGGCGTGGCCTGGGGCGCGGGCACGGCGATCACAACGCGGCTGAACGGGCCATGGCTGCAGCCTTCGGTATCCTGAAGGTGCCAGTACTGCTTGCCGCGAAACACTTCGGCAATGCGGCAGCCAAAGTTCACCGTGACGTCCTTGAGCATGCCGCGGGTGATCGCGCTCATGCGGGGCACGCCTACCCAGCGGGTCTGCTCGTCGGGCGAGGGAGTCAGTTCGCCGTCACGGTAGTTGTACAGCTGCGGTTTCCACTGTTCGGCCCAGCCGGCGGCTACCCATTGCTGCACCTGCTCGACGAAGCGCCGGTCGCGCGCAGTGAAGTATTGGGCGCCCAGATCGAGCGCCCCGGCCTCGCTGCGTTTGCTGGCCATGCGCCCGCCACTGCCGTGGCCTTTGTCGAACAAGTGAACGGATTGTCCGGCCTTTTGCAGGGCCTGGGCAGCGGAAAGGCCGGCGATACCGGCACCGATGATGGCAATAGGTACTGTCATGATGGCCTCTTCGAACCTTGCTGTAAGCAGACTACGCTGTCAGGCAAACCTGTACAATACTTAAAATCTGTATAAGGTTATTCCGCTTCATAGGGCAGGTTGGCCTATGTTTATCTGAGAGCGTTGGGTTAAAAAAGTGCCTTGTTGTAAAAATAGACCATCGCCGCACTCTGTGAGGACACAGCCATGCATATATTGCTGACAGGCGGCACTGGCTTGATCGGCCAGCATCTTTGCCCGTTCTGGCTCGCTCAGGGGCATCGCCTGACCGTGTGGAGCCGGCGCCCTGATCAAGTTGCGCGCCTATGTGGCAGCGGGGTGCGCGGGATTGCCCAGCTGGAGGAACTGGCCGCAGACGAGCCGGTGGACGCAGTGATCAACCTGGCTGGCGCGCCGATTGCCGACCGGCCCTGGACCGCAGCCCGGCGCAATGTGCTGTGGGCCAGCCGTATCAGCCTTACTGAGCAATTGCTGGGCTGGCTCGGTACCCGCGAGCAACGTCCCGAAGTGCTTATTTCGGGGTCTGCGGTGGGCTGGTATGGCGATGGCGGTGAGCGTGAATTGACCGAGGCATCGCCGCCGGTGCGCGAGGATTTCGCCAGCCAACTGTGCATTGCCTGGGAGGAAACCGCGCAGCGCGCGCAGGCCCTTGGGCTGCGCGTAGTGTTGGTGCGCACGGGGTTGGTGCTGGCCAGCGATGGCGGTTTCCTGTCGCGCCTGCGCCTGCCGTTCAAGCTTGGGCTGGGCGGCCCGTTGGGCAATGGGCGGCAGTGGATGCCTTGGGTGCATATAGACGACCAGGTTGCCCTGATAGATTTTCTCTTGCGGCATAAGGACGCCAGTGGTCCTTATAATGCCTGCGCGCCAGAGCCTGTGCGTAACCGCGAATTCGCCCGGCGCCTGGGCCGGGCCCTGCACCGGCCTGCGCTACTGCCGGTACCTGGCCTGCTGCTGAAGGCGGGCCTTGGAGAGCTGTCGACGCTGTTGCTTGGTGGCCAGCGGGCACGTCCTGTGCGTTTGCTGGCCGCAGGCTTCACGTTCCGTTACAACGATCTGCAATCGGCCCTGGACAACCTGTCCAGGCGCCTCTGACATAGGACGCTGCATGACCGATCACGCTCTGTTGCTGGTCAACCTGGGTTCTCCGGCTTCCACCTCGGTAGCCGATGTGCGCCGCTACCTCAACCAGTTCCTGATGGACCCTTACGTGGTCGACCTGCCATGGCCGGTGCGGCGCTTGCTGGTGTCGCTGATCCTGATCAAGCGCCCAGAACAGTCTGCCCATGCCTATGCCTCGATCTGGTGGGACGAGGGCTCGCCGTTGGTGGTTTTGACGCGTCGCCTGCAGGCCGCAATGGTGGAGCACTGGCCTCATGGTCCGGTGGAAATCGCCATGCGCTATGGCGAGCCGGCACTGCCGCAGGTGCTTGAGCGCCTCGCCGCTCAAGGTGTGCGCAAGGTGACACTGGCGCCGCTTTATCCACAATTCGCTGACAGTACGGTGACTACGGTAGTGGCGTTGGCCAACCAGACTGTTGCCGAACGCGCCTTGCCTTTGCAGTTGCGTGTGCTGCAACCGTTCTATGACCACCCTGAGTACATCGATGCCCTGGTGGCCAGCGCCCGGCCTTATCTTGAACAGGACTACGACCATCTGTTGTTGAGCTTCCATGGCTTGCCCGAGCGGCACCTGAAGAAGCTCATGCCTGGCAGCAAGCATGATTTGCGGGCAGCGGACTGCTGCAAGGATGCCAGTGCCGAAGTGCGTGCGGTGTGCTACCGGGGGCAGTGCCTGGCGTCGGCCAAGGCGTTCGCCACCAGGATGGGCATCCCGGATGGCAAGTGGTCTGTCTCGTTCCAGTCGCGGTTAGGCCGAGACAAGTGGATCGAACCCTATACCGAGACGCGTCTGGATGAACTGGCCAAGGCCGGTGCGAAGAAGCTGCTGGTGATGTGCCCGGCATTCGTGGCCGATTGCATCGAAACGCTGGAGGAAATTGGCGATCGCGGCAAGGAGCAGTTCATCGAGGCAGGGGGCGAAGAGTTGGTGCTTGTGCCGTGCCTGAATGATCACCCGGAGTGGGTGAGGGTGCTAGCGCGGATGTGTGAAAAGGCTTGAATTGAAGGGGCCGCTTTGCGGCCCTTTCGCGACGCAAGGCCGCTCCTACAGGTCCAGCTTCTCTTTTTTCCAGCCATCGTTGCCCGGCAGGATCAGGTTCAGGGCAATGGCCACGATAGCGCACAGGGCGATGCCCTTCAGGCCCCAATCATCAGGGCCGTCGCCGCTGCCGATCAGCACGCCGCCGATACCGAACACCAGGGTCACCGACACGATCACCAGGTTGCGAGCTTCGCCCAGGTCGATCTTGTGGCGGATCATGGTGTTCATGCCCACCGCCGCGATCGAACCGAACAGCAGGCAGAGGATGCCGCCCATCACCGGCACCGGGATGCTTTGCAACAATGCGCCGAACTTGCCGATGAAGGCCAGGGTAATGGCAAAGATCGCCGCCCAGGTCATGATTTTCGGGTTGTAGTTCTTGGTCAGCATCACGGCGCCGGTCACTTCGGCATACGTGGTATTGGGTGGGCCGCCGAACAGGCCGGCTGCCGTGGTGGCTAGGCCGTCACCCAGCAGGGTGCGATGCAGGCCAGGCTTCTTCAGGTAGTCGCGCCCGGTCACGCTGCCGACTGCGATCACGCCGCCGATATGCTCGATCGCCGGGGCCAGGGCTACCGGCACGATGAACAGGATGGCCTGCCAGTTGAACGCTGGTGCGGTGAAGTTGGGGATCTCAAGCCAAGGCGCGGCGGCGATCTTGGCGGTATCGACCACGCCAAAGGCGAACGCCAGTGCAAACCCAACCAGCACCCCGGAGATGATCGGCACCAGGCGGAAGATGCCTTTGCCGAATACCGCGACGATCAGGGTGGTGAGCAACGCTGGCATGGAAATCAGCATGGCGGTCTTGTACGGCATAAGGACCGCGCCGTCACCGCCCTTGCCCATTGCCATGTTGGCCGCGATCGGTGCCATGGCCAGGCCGATGGAAATGATCACCGGGCCGATCACCACGGGTGGCAGCATGCGGTCAATGAAGCCGGTGCCCTTGATCTTAACCATCAGGCCCATGAAGGTGTATACGAAACCTGCGGCCATTACGCCGCCCATGGTCTCGGCCAGGCCGAACTGGCCTTTGGCGAGGATGATCGGAGTAATGAAGGCAAAGCTCGAGGCCAGGAATACCGGGACCTGACGGCCCGTGACCAGCTGGAACAGCAGGGTGCCGATGCCAGCGGTGAACAGCGCGACGTTAGGGTCAAGGCCGGTGATCAGCGGCATCAGCACCAGCGCGCCAAATGCCACGAAGAGCATCTGCGCGCCCGAAACGACCTGGCGCCATAGCGGGTCGTTGAAGCCGTCCTGCATGGTCAGGCGTCCTTCTGCTTGGTGCCGAAGATCTTGTCGCCGGCGTCGCCCAGGCCCGGAACGATATAGCCGTGTTCGTTGAGGCGCTGGTCGATCGAGGCGGTGTAGATCTGGACGTCCGGGTGGGCTTTCTCCACCACGTCGATGCCTTCTGGCGCTGCAACCAGCACCATGGCGCGGATTTCCTTGCAGCCTGCCTTCTTCAGCAGGTCGATGGTGGCGACCATCGAGCCGCCGGTGGCAAGCATCGGGTCGATGATCAGCGCCAGGCGCTGGTTGATGTCCGGCGCAAGCTTTTCCAGGTAGGTGTGTGCTTCGAGGGTCTCCTCGTTGCGGGCGACACCCACGGCACTGACCTTGGCGCCCGGGATCAGGCTGAGCACGCCGTCAAGCATGCCGATGCCGGCGCGCAGGATCGGTACCACGGTGATCTTCTTGCCAGCGATTTTTTCAACTTGCACCTTGCCACACCAGCCATCGATCTCGTAGGTTTCCAGTGGCAGGTCTTGGGTGGCTTCGTAGGTCAGTAGCGCGCCGACTTCCTGGGCGAGTTCGCGAAAGTTCTTGGTGCTGATGTCGGCACGGCGCATCAGGCCGAGCTTGTGGCGGATCAGCGGGTGGCGGATCTCACGAGTGGGCATAGGGGGGCTCCGAAAGGCGGGCAAAAAAACCGCGCTAGATTAATCTATTCAGCCTTTGCTGTCGTGCAGTCCTTTTGCACGTTAGTCCATAAATGCTTGATCTGTGACGAGCGGATGCGTACCTTTGCCCGCTTTTCCAAAATCCCCCTGGAGAGCGCAATGTCCGCTGATCTCGAGCACATCCGTCAAGTCATGCGCGAGGCAGACTGCCTGTACAACGAAGCCGAAGTCGAAGCGGCCATTGCCAAGGTTGGCGAGCAGATCTGCAAAGACCTGCACGACAAGAACCCGGTGGTGTTCTGTGTAATGAACGGCGGCCTGATCTTCGCTGGCAAACTGTTGACCCACCTGCAGTTCCCGCTGGAGGCCTCGTACCTGCATGCCACCCGCTACCGCAACCAGACCAGTGGCGGTGAGCTGTTCTGGAAGGCCAAGCCTGAAGTGTCGTTCATCGACCGTGACGTGCTGATCGTCGACGATATCCTCGACGAGGGTCACACCCTCAGCGCCATCATCGAGTTCTGCAAACATGCCGGCGCCCGCTCGGTGCACACTGCAGTGCTGATCGACAAAGACCATGACCGCAAGGCCAGCCCGGATCTGAAGGCCAGCTATGTGGGCCTGCCGTGCATCGATCGCTATATCTTTGGTTATGGCATGGACTATAAAGGTTACTGGCGTAACGCGAACGGCATCTTTGCCGTCAAGGGACTGTGATCATGAGCCAGCCTGCTTTCATCGACCAAGCGTTGTTTGCCGGGCTGGCGCAGAAAGCCGCCGACGCACCGCGTGGTCGCTACCATCACAACTTCCATGAAATGCAAGACCCCTGTCACCGCTTGGCGGTGGGCTTGCAGCCGTCCACCTACATTGCGCCTCACCGGCACCTGAGCGAGGACAAGGCCGAGACTTTGTTGGCGCTCAAAGGCCGCTTGGGGCTGCTGATGTTCGATGAGCACGGTGCAGTGGTCGACAAGCGCGTCCTTGAAGCCGGTGGCGAGTGCCTTGGCGTGGACCTGCGCCCGGGCATCTTCCATTCCCTGGTGGTGCTCGAGGCAGACAGCATTCTGTTCGAGTGCAAGGCCGGCCCGTACCGGCAGTTGGCCGACGACGAGCAGGCCCCTTGGGCGCCGCGTGAAGGCGAAGAAGGTGTCGCCCGGTATCACGCCTGGATGCTCGCGCAGTTCGATTGACAGCCCCCGTTGTTCAGCATGCTAGAGTGCTCCTTCATGCCAAGGAGCCTCACATGCGTGCGATTCTACCCCTGCTGCTGGCAGTCAGCCTGCCCCTTGCCGCCGCACCGCTGCACAGCCAGTTTCTCCCGCCCGATGACCAGTCCCTGCGCCAGGAAGCGCCGACAGGCCAGCAACTGTTGCAGGTAACCGATTACTCGGTAGTGGTTGGGGCGCAGCGCCAGTCTGATCAACAGCCAATTCCGATCACAGCCTCCCTGCAGATGCGCCTCAAAGGCAAGCCGCTGAGTAAAGGTGCGACCATCAGCCTGGTGTTGCTCACATTCGATGGCGAGGCGGGCAAGAGCCTGAAAAAACCGCTGTATGACGACAAGACCCGCACTTTGAGCCTGAACTATCCGGTCAGCGACTACCGCGTGATCATGGACCTGCTGCGCAACGAGACGGTGTACGTACAATTTCTGACCTACTCCAACGGCCACGTCTGGGCCGACTTGCACACGGGTACCGTACGTACGCGTTGAGACGTTGCGCGGGTGGGGGGTAAACTGCCGTCCTTCGAAATTCGTGATGGTCCAGTTGGAGCCGGCAATGCGCAAAGACAAGAAGCAGGTGATTGGTGACGAAATCAGCGACGACTACGTCAAGTCGTTCCTCCAGTTTGAGCCTGCAGATGGTGTGACCTCGCCTTCTCAGCACAAGCTGATCAAGGCTTACCGCGGCCTGCGTGTCGACGATTTCGAGCGCTTCGTAGGGTTCTTCGTCGAAGCCGGGCTGGACCTGGATGGGAAAGACGAACAGGGCAAGACCTTCGTCGAAGTGATCGCCGACCAGCGCAATGCGGCTGAATACATCGAGATCATCGAAAAAGCCCGGGGCTGATAGATCCCAGCCACAAAGAAACGCCCTAGGGGTATTGCCAGTCAGTTAGCGTTATCAAGGCCGCAAAGCGGCCCTGGATCGCTTACCTGACTGGCATTACCCCGAGGGGCGTTAGGCGTAGTGCTTGGCCGGGCTGTTCTCTACCAGGTCCAGCGCCTCATCGTTTTCGGCACTGATCTTGTGGTACAGGGCTGCATCGGTGGCCAAGGTCTTCTCGCGAGCCGGGAAGATTTCCTTGAGCTTGGCAGCCCAGGCACCCTTGGCCTGCTCGGGGAAGCAGCGCTCGATCAGTTCAAGCATGATCGACACGGTCACCGAAGCGCCAGGGGATGCGCCGAGCAGTGCTGCGATACTGCCGTCCTGTGCCGACACCAACTCGGTACCGAACTGCAGGATGCCGCCTTTTTTCGGGTCCTTCTTGATGATCTGCACGCGCTGGCCAGCCACTTCCAGGCGCCAGTCTTCAGCCTTGGCCTGCGGGTAGAAGCGGCGCAGCGACTCGAGGCGCTGCTCCATCGACTGCATCACTTCGCTGACCAGGTACTTGGTCAGGTCCATGTTGTCGCGGGCCACGGCCAGCATCGGGCCGATGTTGCCCATGCGCACCGACAGCGGCAGGTCCATCAACGAGCCGTGCTTGAGGAACTTGGTGGTGAAGCCGGCGTAGGGGCCGAACAGCAGCGATGTCTTGCCGTCCACCACGCGGGTGTCCAGGTGCGGCACCGACATTGGCGGCGCGCCAACGGCTGCCTGGCTGTAGACCTTGGCCTGGTGCTGCTTGACGATTTCCGGATTGTCGCAGCGCAGCCACTGGCCGCTTACCGGGAAGCCGCCGAAGCCTTTGCTCTCAGGGATGCCGGACAGTTGCAGTAGCGGCAGTGCCGCACCGCCGGCGCCGAGGAACACGAAGCGGGCGTCCACTTCACGGCTGCCGCCGCTGTTGACGTCCTTGATGCTGACGGTCCAGCCAGCGCCGTTACGGCGCAGGCCGACGACCTTCTTGCTGTACTTGACCTGCGCATTCTGCGAGTCGCCCAGCAGCTTGAGCAGCTTGTTGGTCAGTGCGCCGAAGTTGACGTCGGTACCTTTGGTCACGCGGGTGGCGGCAATGTGCTGGTCGGCCGGTCGGCCGGGCATCATCAGCGGCATCCACTCATTCATCACCGCCTTGTCTTCGGTGTATTCCATCTCGGCGAAGGCGTGGTGCTGCTTGAGCAGCTCGAAACGCTTTTTGAGGAAGGAAACACCCTTGTCACCTTCGACGTAGCTCAGGTGCGGGACAGGGTTGATGAAGGCACGGGCCGGGCCGAAATTGCCTTTTTTGCTCAGGTAAGCCCAGAACTGGCGCGACACCTCGAACTGGGTATTGATGTGCACGGCCTTCTTGATGTCGATGCTGCCATCGGCGGCCTGGGGCGTGTAGTTCAGCTCGCACAGGCCGGCATGGCCGGTGCCTGCGTTGTTCCAGGGGTTGGAGCTTTCCGCGGCCCCGGAGTCCATCGCCTCGACGACCTCAAGCTTCAGGGTCGGGTCGAGCTCCTTGAGCAGTACGGCCAGGGTGGCACTCATGATGCCCGCGCCTACCAGTACTACATCAACCGATTCGTTCTGCGCCATTAACGCGTCTCCACAATCTACAGCTACCTAATTGACAGCATAGGACCCCAGGTGTGCCAGGATCGCCATGTCCGACTCTTCGCAGTTCTTGCAACTTCCGCGGACACCGCCAAATCAGTCTTCGGGTTCGTATATTGAACGCCGTTTGCCACAGGTGCGGCAATTCGACTTATGGTCAAGGTGTCGTGCGTGCGTTATGGAACGGATTCAGACGCCCATGTGAAATGAGCGTATCAGCCGCCTGTTCAGGGCTGTTCGGGACACATCTGTCGCTATTGCACATGCCAGACTGTTCATTTGCTCGCCACACTCTCGTGAAGTTGTGAAAACCGTTTTTTTCACGCTCTTTTGGAGACGTGAACCTCAAAAGGGGACTGCGCGATGGCAACCCGCAGGTTCATGCAGTGCGAAGGGCCGGAAAAGCAGGCACGACAGCCGATGCAAGACCTGAATGGAAGGCTCTCTGTGGGCGAAGCGGTGAAGGTGCCGGGGTCAAACGGCAAATGCGGGGCCCGATCAGGAGACGTCCTTATAATCGGGGGGAGATTATAACGATGTCGCGGGCAGAAAGGTCGTTATTCGTGCTTTTTATTGCAGCGTTTGTCAGGCCGGCAGGGTGCGCCGCTGCCAATGGTGGCTTGCATGGGCGCAAACCCGGGCGCTGGCGGGCAGTGGGCGGCCCAGCCAGGCAAGCTGGATTTCTTTGACCTGCACCCAACCGCTGCTGCCTGGTGGCTGGCTGCATTGCTTGAATCCCAGGCAGTTGCCGTCGCCATCGAGGCGGGCATAGGTATTGTGGCGCGGGCGTTGGAAGAGCAGGGTCCAGAGCGAGGCCATGGTGTCGAGTCCTGTGTGTTAGGGCTTGCGGCGAGGATAACAGTAGGACCATGAACCAAGTGTGACACAAGGGCCTGGCTTCAACCGGCAAGCCTCGAGAAGACGCCTGCGCCCCGTGCGGTCTGCTTTTACTTGTAGCTTGCCGCTTGTAGCTTGCCGCTAGGTATACTGTGAGCCTTTGCCGCATTTTCTGGAGAAACACGCATGTTGCAACGTCTGTTGTTCGGTTTGCTTGCCGTGGCCAGCCTGAGCCTGGTCGGTTGTGCCCACAGCCCGCAACAACTCAGCCCGCAACCCAAGCTCAACGCCCAGCTCGCCCCGGTCGGCCATGGCCAGCCGGTGGTGGTCAAGGTGGTGGACGGCCGGGCTTCGCAGTCCCTGGGCACTCGTGGTGGCATGTACCCCGAGACCAGCACCATCAGCGTCAATGGCAATGACATCGTGCCCAAGCTGCAGGCTCAGGCCGAGGCGGCCGTACGCCTGTTGGGCTTCACCCCTTCGGCCAGCGCCTCCAACGCGCCGCAGCTGACCGTGACCCTGGCCGAGCTGAAGTACCAGTCGCCCAAGGAAAACCTGTACGTGACAGAGGCCACTATCGGCGCCACCTTCCGTGCTGATGTGTCGAACGCTAACCGCCGTTACAGCGGCCGCTACGGCGCCTCGTTGGACCAGCGCTTCGGCATGGCGCCCAACCAGGAAACCAACACCAAGCTGGTGGGGGATGTGTTGAGCGATGCGTTGACTCGCTTGTTCAAGGACCCGACCATCGGCCAGGTGCTGGGCGAATAAGCTTTTCGCTGTATCGAGAAAAAACCCGCTGCCTGCGTGCCAGGTAGCGGGTTTTTTTTTGGTTTTTCGAAGGCCTCAGGCCGCTTCGATATGAAAATCCAGCACGCTCACGCCCGTCAGCAGGTCCACCTCTGGCAAATGCTCATGCGCATGCCCGCCCAGGGCGCAATACACCAGCCACTGGCGGTCCTGGACATTGATGGCAAAACCATCGATCAACGCCTGCTGTTCATCGCTCTGGGCAACGAGATAGAGGCGATCCTGATTTTCGGCGTGCAGCATGAACTCGCTCCGGTTCGGGAAAAGGCCGACAGGGTGGCCTGCCCTGATGACGAGCGTGTGACAGATGAAATTTAGTGACACTTTGTCGCCAAGTTCAGGCGTTGGGGCCGGCCTTCGGTAGAATGCCGGCCTTCGCTGACGTTCTGACCGAGGTTGCGTGATGTCCTTGCAAGTGCTCTGGGGGGTTCTGGCCGCCCATCCGACCAAGCTGATCAATCTGCTGGCACTGTTGATGACCTGCCCGGGCGGGTTGCTGCTGCACAGTGCACGGCGTCGCCAGGCTATCACCCGCGAGAGCCTGGCAGTGGATGACGGGCTGGTGGATGCATTCGACCAGCGGGTGCCGCGCTATTACTACATTCTCGGCTTTTCCTGCCTGGCGATGGCCTTGCTGCTGTCCTGGTTCAGTACCTGGATCTGAAACATGCGGGGCCGCCAAGCGGCCCCTATGATCAGGCTACCGGCGCCTGTTGCCTGACCTGATACTGGTTGCGCACCGGCGTGGCGTATTGCAACACCAGGTATGGCCGCTGCTCCTGCGGGCAGGCGTCCAGGCGGCGTTGCCATTCTTCCTTGGCTTTTGCCAGCTCCTCTGCCGGGAACAGCTTCTCGGCGCTCGGCACCTGCAGTGCCTCATCCTTTTCGCCCCACATTGCATAGGCCAGGTAGTGCACCGGGAACAGTCGGTAGCCACCCAGGATCTGCCGGTCGATCTCCTGCGCCAGCTGCTTGGTGTCCTCGTAGAACGCGGTTACCGGCGGGGCGAAGTTGATGTGTACACGGCCCTTGTAGCCGGTGATGCCCTTGGCGATGCTGTTGTCGTCTTCACCTGGCGCTTTCTGATAGGTGCCGGTGGTTGCACGGATATACAGTTCGCGCGCCTTGGCCTGGTCGCAGGGGTCGTACTCGTAGCTGATCGACACCGGAGTGAGGTTAAGGCCCTGGATCACCGCACCGAAAGGCTCGTCCTTGCGGCTCATGTGGAACATCTTGAGGATGGCCGAGTCGGTGCGGTCATCACCATCCTTGGCACGGCCTTCGGCCTGGGCTATCCAGATCGAGGCGCCGTCGGTGCGGATCGAATGGTTGATGTAGGCCGAAAGCAGCTGGTAAGCCGCGAGCTTTTCGCGCCGGCCAGTGAGCGAGCGGTGGACGATGAAGCTCTTGTTCAGGCGCATCATGTCGCTGACGAACGGCTTTTGCAGCAGGTTGTCGCCAATGGCGATGCGTGGCGTCGGCAGGCCAGCGTGGTACACCGCGTAGTTGACGAAGGCCGGATCCATGACGATGTCACGGTGGTTGGCCAGGAACAGATAGGCGGTACCGGATTTGAGTTGCTCGACGCCTGTGTACGTGACCCCGTCGGTAGCGCGCTCGATGGTGTGGTCGACGTAGTATTCGACCTTGTCCTGCAATGTGGACACGCAGGTAACCCCGGCGAACTCCTTGCGCAGGCGCCGTGCGATCAGCGGCTTGAGCAACCAGCCGAATGCCCCGGCTGCGCGCGGGAAGCGGAAGTGGGTGAGGATATCGAGGAATGCCGGGTCGCTGAGCAGGCGTGCCAGCACGGCAGGGACCTCAGCATCGTCGTACGGTCGGATGGCATCGAATTCGCCCATCATGCTCTCTTGTTGGAAACGGCTAGGGTAATAAAGTAGGGGTGGGGCCCGAAAAACGGCTCGGACACACGCAGGCCCTGTAAACAGACCGGCAATTATACGCATAAGTCACTGCGGAGGCCGCGATGCTGGAAACCGACTTCTACGATTGCCCTTATTGCGGCGAGCGCGTAGAAACCACCGTGGACATCTCCGGTGGCGACCAGATGTATACCGAAGACTGCCAGGTATGTTGTCAGTCGGTGGTGTTCATCCTGCAGGTGCACGGCGACGAATGGATGCTCGAAGTCAGACGCGAGGACGATGCCTGATGCAGCGGATCTACGAACCGGAAACATTGCTGGAGGCAGAAATGCTCGCTGGCATGCTGGCCAGCGAGGGTATCGAGGTGCACCTGGTCGGCCGTGACCTGATGGGTGGTGTTGGCGAGTTGCCGATGCAAGGCTTGCTCGGGCTCGCAGTGGCCGATGAGCAGGCAGGTTACGCACGGCAGCTGATCGATGCGTACAATGGCGCCCAGCCGCTTGTCGGCGACGAACCGGAGAGCTATCCCGGTACCTTGATCTGCTAGGTTCTGAAATCGCCCATGTGTGGACGCTATGCCCTGTTTCGCTGGCCCCAGGTGCTGGCAAGCCTGCCAGGCTTTCCTGCCGGCCAGCCGGCGCAATGGAATATCTCGCCCGGCGCTTCGGTGCTGATCCAGCGCCAGGTCGACGGCCAGATGCAATTGGCCAAGGCGCGCTGGGGCCTGACCCCGGCCTGGCTCACTGACCTCTCACGCACCCCCGCGCATGCCCGGGCCGAAACCTTGGCCGAGCAGCCGATGTTCCGTGAAGCGTTACGTCTGCGGCGTTGCCTGATGCCAGCCAACGGCTTTTACGAATGGCGTGGCACGGTGCGCAAACGCCCTTACTGGTTGACGCCGGGGGAGGGCTCGTCGTTGTATTTCGCAGCCATATGGGAAGCTTACCCGGTCCAGGACCAGGTGTGGCTGAGCTGTGCGGTGGTGACCCAGGCGGCGATGAACCAACGCCGGCCGTTGATTCTCGATGAGGCGGGGCAGGCCGCATGGCTGGACCCTGAAACACCGCTGCCGCGTTTGCATGAGCTGCTCGCCAGCCCACCGGCTACGCTACGTGAGCGGGCGCTGGCGAATTTCGTCAATGACCCGAAGCTGGATGCGCCCGAGTGCTTGACGCCGGCCTGATGGGGCCGATACGGGCGAAGAAAATCTTCCCTACGGCTCTGGTAGCCCATGGGCGACTCGGCCTAGGATATCCCGCATGTAAAAAGGGAGTGTTTTCATGCGTAAGTCTTTTGTCGTCAGCCTCTTGAGTGCTGGCATCCTGCTGGCTGGCTGCCAGGCGGTCAATACCACCAGCGGCGGTGCTGTCGGCGTCGAGCGCAAGCAGTACATGTTCAGCATGCTCTCGACCGATGAGGTCAACCAGATGTACGCCCAGTCGTACCAGCAGACCCTCGGCGAGGCGTCGAACAAGGGCGTGCTGGACAAGTCCAGCGCCGATGCCAGGCGCGTGCAGGTGATTGCCGACCGGCTGATCGCCCAGGCGCCGAAATTCCGCCCGGATGCCGCCCAGTGGCAGTGGGAGGTCAATGTGATCAAGAGCGATGAGCTCAACGCCAACTGCGGCCCTGGCGGCAAGATCATTGTCTACACCGGCCTGATCGACCAGCTCAAGCTCACCGATGCCGAGATTGCCGCCGTGGTGGGCCATGAAATCGCTCACGCCTTGCGTGAACACAGCCGCGAAGCGATGTCCAAGGCTTATGGCGTGGAAATGGCCCGCCAGGGCGCAGGTGCGCTGTTTGGCCTTGGCCAGAACAGCATTGCGCTGGCAGACCAGGTAGTGAACTACGCCATGACCCTGCCTAACAGCCGCGCCAACGAAAACGAAGCCGACCTGATCGGCCTGGAACTGTCGGCGCGTGCCGGCTATGACCCGAATGCCGCGATCACCTTGTGGAACAAGATGAGCAAGGCGTCCGAGGGCGCGCCACCTGAGTTCATGAGCACTCACCCGGCCTCTGACAGCCGGATCGCCTCGTTGCAGGCGGCGATTCCCAAGGTCATGCCGCTGTATCAGGCTGCCAAGAAGTAAGAGCAGCTACAAGCTACAAGCTACAAGCTACAAGCAAGAGCAGTACGCGTACATCTGCTCTTTCTTGCAGCTTGCAGCTTTACCCCACCCACCCACTGGTTTTCATTGCCGAGTAGACGGCGACGATCGCCAGCACGATGAAGGCCGTCGCGGCCAGGCGACGAATCAGCGTAAGCGGCAGTTTTTCTGCGGCGAAATTGCCCGCCAGGACTACCGGTACGTTCGCAATCAGCATGCCTAACGTGGTACCGATGATGACCATGATCAGGTGCGGGTACTGGGCTGCCAGCATCACCGTGGCAACCTGGGTCTTGTCACCGATCTCGGCCAGGAAGAACGCGATCAGCGTAGTAAGGAACGGGCCGAAGCGCCGCGCAGGGTTTTCATCATCATCCATCTTGTCTGGCACCAGGGTCCACAGGGCCGTGGCGGTAAAGCTCGCGGCGAGAATCCAGTGCAGCGTCGACTCGCTGAAGAACCCGCTGACCCAGGCGCCTACGGCACCTGCGGCGGCATGGTTGGCCAAGGTGGCGGCGATGATGCCGGCGATGATCGGCCAGGGCTTGCGGAAGCGGGCAGCCAGAATGAGTGCGAGCAGTTGCGTCTTGTCGCCGATTTCGGCCAGGGCGACGATCGCGGTAGGTACGAGGAGAGATTCCAGCATCAGGATTCCTGTGGGGGCGGGTCGACACGGCTATGACACGTACAGCCTCCCCGCCCCGGGTAAGGTGTGCGTGTCATAGGTCTTGTCAAACCCTGGATCCGTCTGCGCAGATCGTGGGTCGCACGCGCCATGGCCTGTGGGCCAAGTGTGTTGACGCGTGCCGGGCAAGCAGGTTGCTTGCGGGAGACTACTCCCCTAGGACGGTGCGGATTCTGCCTAGCCCAAACGCTTTGGGCAAGCCCT
The DNA here is from genome assembly GCF_977070485.1 of Lelliottia jeotgali. Lineage (NCBI taxonomy): Bacteria > Pseudomonadati > Pseudomonadota > Gammaproteobacteria > Enterobacterales > Enterobacteriaceae > Lelliottia > Lelliottia jeotgali. The sequence continues at coordinate 220,141 of NZ_CDRVFO010000007.1, read as the reverse complement.
GTTTTATCAACGTGTTGCCTGATAGATGCGAAAACCGGCTGCCTCGGCGCAGGTCCGGCAGTTGCCCAGGGCGCCTTCGATCAGTGGCTGATAACGCAGGAAACTATTTGCGACCAAGCGCATTTCGCCACCTTTTCGCAGATGTTGTCCTGATTTTTTCAGCAAGTTTTCCGATGCCTGGTAGTTGGTGTGCACACCGGTATGAAACGGCGGGTTACTCAGGATCAGGCTCAAGTCGCCTGGCGCAGCATCGATACCGTCGCCACTGATGACTTCACCTTCCAGCTTGTTGGCCGCCAGCGTCAGGCGGCTGGCGGCCACGGCGAAGGCGTCCACGTCCAGCATCGTTACCCGGCTTTGTGGGTAACGGCGTTTGACTGTGGCGCCGAGTACGCCGGCACCACAGCCGAAGTCCAGTACATGGCCCATTGGCAGGTTATCCAGGTGTTTGAGCAGCAACGCCGTGCCGCGGTCCAGACGGCCGTGGCTGAACACGCCAGGCAGGCTGACCACCTGCAGCGGGCCGTCTTCCAGTTCAAGCGCGAAGCGTTCGGCCAGGCTTTCCAGTGGCTTGGCTTCGGGCGCGTTGTCCACGGTGACCTGCCACAGCTGGCAATGCCGGGCACTGTCGAGCTTGCGTGGCTTGCCCAGGGCCTGCAAATGCTTGGCTGCGCCTTCGATACCGCCGCGTTTTTCGCCCACCAGGTAGAGTTCGCCGCCGCCCAGGCGTGACGCCAGTGCGTTTAGCAGGTAGGCCGCCAGCTCGCGCGACTTGGGCAGGAACAGCACAGCCGCCTCGAAGGCGACCGGCGGCACGTCGACGCCGTAATGGCTGCGCCCGGCAAAGCGGGCGTCAAGCATGGCCTGATCGCCCGCGTGCCAGGTCCAGGCATTGGCCTTTGGCAACTGGCCGAGCAGGTCATCGGCGGGGGCGCCGGCGATCAGCAGTGGACCCTGGAACAGGTCCGCCTGGCGGAGCAAAACTTCACTGCGCGGGTCCATGGACGACGCCTCCTGAAAAAAGTGGCGCAGTGTAGCAGAGCCTGCCCTTGCGCTCAGCTGACCACGCGGCGTGGCTGGCCGGCAAAGAATGCCTGGGTGTTCTCGCTGAGCTGGCCGACGATGCGCTGGCGCGACTCCACCGCGCCCCAGGCGCTGTGCGGCGTGATCAGCAGGCGCGGGATGTCGCCGGCCAGCAGCGGGTTGCCGTTGACCGGCGGCTCGACGCTCAGCACGTCGGTGGCGGCGCCGCCCAGATGGCCGCGACGCAGGGTGTCGGCCAGGGCCTGCTCGTCGATCAGGCCGCCACGTGCAGTATTGACCACCAGCGCGCCGGGCTTGAGCAATGCCAGCTCACGTGCGCCTATCATGTGCCGTGTGTGTTCGTTGAGTGGGCAGTGCAGGGTCAGGGCATCGACTTGCGGCAGCAGTTCATCCAGCGGCAGGCGATCGTTGCGCGCAGGGCGCCCGGGGATCTGCCCGCTCAGCACGCGCATGCCAAAGGCTTCTGCAAGCCGCGCGACGGCGCCACCGAGTTCGCCATGGCCGAGCAGGCCAAGGGTCTTGCCTTCCAGTTCCACGATCGGGAAGTCCAGCAGGCAGAACTGGCTGGCCTTGGCCCATTGGCCCTCGGCCACCGCCTGGTTGTAGTCGCACAGGCGCGTGGCCAGTGCCAGCAGCAGGGCCAAGGTGTGCTGTGCCACCGAGGGCGTGCCGTAGCCTTGGCAATTGCAGACGGTGATGCCCTGGGCGCGGGCGGCAGCCAGGTCGACGTTGTTGGTGCCGGTGGCGGCGACCAGGATCAGCTTGAGCTGTGGGTTGGCAGACAGGGCGTCGGCGTCGAGCATGACCTTGTTGCTGATCACCGCAACGGCGCCCTGCAGGCGCTCGGCTACCTGATCCGGGCGGGTGGCGTCGTACAGTTCGAACGCGTCGAACTGGCTCTGCAAAGGTGAAAGGTCGAGGTCACCAAGGTCCAGGGATTGATGATCGAGAAACACGGCGCGACGCGTGCTGGGCATAGATACGGCTCCAGTGGCAGGGCAAGGGTTGATCCATCGACCGAACAATGCCACTCATACCTCGCCTAGCCAAATCATTCCTTCGGCTGATTTGACCGTCACATTGGCGAACTACAGTAGGCCACAGACTTGTCCGGCTCGCTTTTCAAGAAGGGATAACCATGCTGCAGACCCGCATCATCAAGCCCGCCGAGGGCGCCTACAGCTTTCCTCTGCTGATCAAACGCCTGCTGATGTCCGGCAGCCGCTATGAAAAGACCCGCGAGATCGTCTACCGCGATCGGTTGCGGCTGACTTATCCACAGCTCAACGAGCGTATTGCCCGCCTGGCCAACGTGCTGACCGAAGCCGGGGTGAAGGCCGGTGACACCGTGGCGGTGATGGATTGGGACAGCCACCGTTACCTGGAATGCATGTTCGCCATCCCGATGATCGGCGCGGTGGTGCACACCATCAACGTGCGCCTGTCGCCTGAGCAAATCCTCTATACCATGAACCACGCCGAGGACCGCTTCGTACTGGTCAACAGCGATTTTGTCGGCCTTTACCAGGCCATTGCCGGGCAGTTGACCACGGTCGACAAGACTCTGCTGCTGACTGATGCCCCGGACAAGACCGCCGAGCTGCCGAACATGGTGGGCGAGTACGAGCAGTTGCTCGCGGCGGCCAGCCCGCATTACGACTTCCCTGACTTCGACGAGAACTCGGTCGCCACCACGTTCTACACCACCGGCACCACAGGAAACCCCAAGGGCGTCTACTTCACGCATCGCCAGTTGGTGCTGCACACCTTGGCCGAGGCCTCGGTGACAGGCAGTATCGACAGCGTCCGCCTGCTTGGCAGCAATGACGTGTACATGCCCATCACGCCCATGTTTCACGTGCATGCCTGGGGCATCCCGTACGCGGCCACCATGCTCGGTCTGAAGCAGGTGTACCCGGGCCGCTACGAGCCCGACATGCTGATCAAGCTCTGGCGGGACGAGAAGGTCACCTTCTCGCACTGCGTACCCACCATCCTGCAGATGTTGCTCAATTGTCCCAGCTCCCAAGGCCAGGACTTCGGCGGCTGGAAGATCATCATCGGTGGCAGTGCGCTCAACCGCTCGCTTTATCAAGCGGCGCTGGCCCGGGGCATTCAGCTGACCGCGGCCTATGGCATGTCCGAGACGTGCCCGCTGATTTCTGCCGCGCACCTGAACGATGAGCTGCAGGCCGGCAGCGAAGACGAACGCGTGACCTACCGCATCAAGGCAGGTGTCCCGGTGCCGCTGGTGGAGGCAGCGATCGTCGATGGCGATGGCAATTTCCTTCCGGCCGACGGCGAGACCCAAGGCGAACTGGTACTGCGTGCCCCGTGGTTGACCATGGGGTACTTCAAGGAGCCGGAGAAAAGCGAGGAGCTGTGGCAGGGCGGCTGGCTGCATACCGGTGACGTCGCCACCCTGGATGGCATGGGTTACATCGACATCCGTGACCGTATCAAGGACGTGATCAAGACGGGGGGGGAGTGGATCTCCTCTCTGGACCTTGAGGACCTGATCAGCCGACACCCTGCTGTGCGCGAGGTTGCGGTGGTTGGGGTTGCCGACCCGCAGTGGGGCGAGCGGCCGTTTGCCCTGCTGGTGGTGAGCGACGGCCAGGTCGTCGATGCCAAGGCGTTGAAGGAGCACCTCAAACCGTTTGTAGAGCAAGGGCACATCAACAAGTGGGCGATTCCCTGCCAGATCGCCGTTGTTACAGAAATTCCCAAGACCAGTGTCGGAAAACTCGACAAGAAGCGCATCCGCCAGGACATCGTCCAGTGGCAGGCCAGTAACAGCGCCTTCCTTTCCACGCTGTAGTCGCGTTGCGGGTCGTGTACCCCGGGGCACGACCCGCAGACCAGAGCGGCCGGCACCTTGCCAATCGGTAAAAATCGGCCATGCTTGGGCACTGCCGGTGCGCAACCTGGGAACACGCCAGGGCGAATTGGCCAACGGTGTGCAAATCACACTTTAGAGGGATCAAGCACCTTGGTCTGCTGGCTATAGTCGGGGCCAGGGGATTTTCAGGAATGGGGGAGGGCGACACGCGCAACACGTGTCGCCACGGGCGCAAGCCTGCATACCGGTCGCACGGGCCGTTCTTGAAAGGACTCACTGCCATAACAAAAAAGTACATGGAGTAGCGTCGATGACATCTGCAAACCCGTTCTGGCGTCGGGCCAAGCTGCCTTTGGCCGTCAGCCTTGCTTCCACGCTCGCAAGCCCTGCTTTCGCGGTCAGTTTCAACATCGGGGAAATCGAAGGCCAGTTCGACTCGTCGCTCTCCGTCGGGGCCAGCTGGTCGACCGCCAACCCCAACAGCAACCTGATCGGCGCCAACAACGGCGGCAAGGGCCTTTCGCAAACCTCGGACGATGGTCACCTCAACTTCAAGAAAGGTGAAACCTTCTCGAAGATCTTCAAAGGCATCCATGACCTTGAACTGAAGTACGGCGACACCGGCATCTTCGTGCGGGGCAAGTACTGGTACGACTTCGAACTCAAGGACGAGAACCGCGAGTTCAAGGACATCAGCGATTCAAACCGCAAGGAGGGCGCCAAATCGTCTGGCGCCGAACTGCTCGACGCGTTCGTTTACCACAACTACGCCATCGGCGATCAACCAGGTTCGGTGCGTCTGGGCAAGCAGGTAGTGAGCTGGGGGGAGAGTACCTTCATTGGTGGCGGCATCAACGCAGTCAACCCGATCGACGTCTCAGCGTTCCGTCGGCCAGGGGCTGAAATCAAGGAAGGCCTGATCCCCGTCAACATGTTCTACGTCTCACAAAGCCTCACCGACAACCTGTCGACCGAAGCTTTCTACCAGATCGAGTGGGACCAGACCGTTGTCGACAACTGCGGCACATTCTTCTCCCAGCCCGACGTGATCGCCGACGGCTGCGACAACAACCTGGCCGTGCTGGCCACGCAGAACACCTTGGCCAGCAGGCTTGGGCCGCTGGCTGCGCCGGTCGCGGCCACTCTGGCCGCGCGAGGCGTGAGTTACGGCTCCCCCGATGAGGGCGTGATCGTCCGTCGTGGCGCGGACCGCGATGCCCGGGACAGTGGTCAGTTCGGCGTTGCTTTGCGCTACATGTACGAGCCGCTCAATACCGAGTTCGGTGGCTACTTCATGAACTACCACAGCCGTGCGCCAATCTTCAGCGGTCGCGGTGCCGATGCCCAGTACTACAGCACAAGCGGCCTGGCGGGCGCGCTGGTCAGTGCGGGTGTGCCGTCTGCTGCGCTGGCAAGCCTGTTGCCAAGCCTTATGCCGTTACAGGTTGCAGGCAACTCCAGCTACTACGTGGAGTATCCGGAAGACATCCGTCTGTATGGTCTGAGCTTCTCGACCACACTGCCTACCGGTACCGCCTGGAGTGGTGAAGTCAGCTACCGGCCGAACGCTCCAGTGCAGTTGAATACCACCGATATCCTCTATTCGGGCCTGACGCCGCTCAATCCGGATGTCTCTGTGTTGCCTGGAACACCTGGTGCGGACCAGCCTGGCTATCGTCGCAAGGAAATCACCCAGCTGCAGACAACATTCACCCACTTCTTCGATCAGGTGATGGGGGCGGAGCGGCTGACCATGGTCGGCGAAATCGGCTGGACCCACGTCGGCGGCCTGGAAAGCACATCCAAGATGCGCTACGGGCGTGACCCGGTGTTCGGCCCGGGGCCTCTGCCCAATGGCCAGTGCGAGGCGCTCAACAGCAGTACCCTGGGCACCGCCGATGCCAACAACGTATCGCGCTACTGCGAGAACGATGGCTATACCACGTCTGATTCCTGGGGCTATCGCGTTCGCGCTATCTGGGACTACAACAACGTCATTGCCGGTGTGAACCTGCGCCCCAGCGTAGCCTGGTCGCATGACGTCGATGGTTACTCGCCGGGCCCTGGCGGCAACTTCGAGGAAGGCCGCAAGGCAGTCAGCCTTGGGCTGGACGCCGAGTACCAGCAGACCTACACCGCGAGCCTTTCGTACACCAACTTCTTCGACGGCAAGTACAGCACCGTGGATGATCGCGACTTCCTCGCCCTCAGCTTCGGCGTGAACTTCTAAGCACACAGATCCAGGACGACACGACATGAACAAGACCAGAAGTCTGCTGCAAGCCGGTGTACTGGGCCTGTCCCTGCTGGCAACCGGCGTCATGGCTGCGGTTTCCGCCGATGAAGCGGCAAAGCTGGGCAGCACCCTGACCCCGATGGGCGCGGAAAAGGCCGGTAACGCCGACGGTTCCATCGGCCCGTGGCAACCGTTGTCAAAGACCGCAGGCAGCGTCGATGCCAAGGGCTTCCTTTCCGACCCGTATGGCAGCGACAAGCCGCTGTTCACCATCACCGCGCAGAACGTTGACCAGTACAAGGACAAGCTGTCGCCAGGCCAGGTGGCGATGTTCAAACGCTACCCGGAAACCTTCAAGATCCCGGTGTACAAGACCCATCGTGGCTCCACGGTGCCTGACGAGGTGTTTGCCGCAATCAAGAAGAATGCCACCGCGACCACGCTGGTCGAAGGCGGCAACGGGCTGAACAACTTCCAGACCGCAGTGCCATTTCCGATCCCCAAGAGTGGCATTGAGGTTATCTGGAACCACATCACCCGCTACCGTGGTGGCAGCGTTAGCCGCTTGGTAACCCAGGCCACGCCGCAGCAGAACGGCTCCTACAGCCTGGTGTACTTCGCTGATCAGTTCGTCTTCCGCGACAAGATGAAGGACTTCGATCCGAACAACCCGGGCAACGTCCTCTTCTACTTCAAACAGGAAGTGACCGCGCCAGCGCGTCTGGCCGGTACCGTGCTGCTGGTGCATGAAACCCTCGACCAGGTGAAAGAGCCACGCAAGGCGTGGATCTACAACGCCGGCCAGCGTCGCGTGCGCCAGGCGCCACAGGTGTCTTATGACGGGCCGGGTACCGCAGCCGACGGCCTGCGTACTTCGGACAACCTGGACATGTACAACGGTGCACCAGACCGCTACGACTGGAAACTTGAAGGCAAGAAGGAGATGTACATCGCCTCCAACGCTTACAAACTCGACGATCCGAAGCTCAAGTACGCCGACATTCTCAAGGCCGGTCACATCAATCAGGATCTGACCCGCTATGAGCTGCGCCGGGTCTGGCATGTGGTCGCGACGCTCAAGCCGGGCCAGCGCCACATCTATGCCAAGCGCGACTTCTATATCGACGAGGACACCTGGCAGGCAGCGGTGATCGACCAGTATGACGGCCGCGGCCAGCTATGGCGGGTTTCCGAGGCGCATGCCCAGGACTACTACAATGTGCAGGTACCGTGGTACACCCTGGAGGCCATCTACGATCTGCAATCGGGCCGCTACCTGGCCTTGGGCATGAAGAACGAAGAGAAGCGCGCCTACGACTTCGGCTTCAGTGCCAGCAAGTCAGAGTTCCAGCCTGCTGCGCTGCGCCAGTCGGGTATTCGATGAACCGCTAGTGCTGCACACCTTGTGATACTCCCAGAACGCCCCGGCTTGCCGGGGCGTTTCTGTTCCAGCCTCTTGTTGTACTGGCCGGCGCAGTTATAAAACGGGTGAATACCTCGCCAAACCCCGCGCCAGCCCTCTGTCCATCAGGCTTGTCGTTTTTTGTCGTAGTCTTTTACAGGCCATTTGCGCCCATCATCTTCAAATACGCCGCGTTACCCGCTAGTCTCGGAACAATCCGTACCGCCGTAGTCTTCCAACCAGAACGAGCCGGCCATGACTGATTTGTCCCGTACGCATGGAGTCGCCAGCCAGGCCGTGGGCCTGCTGGACGGGCGTTTCTTCCGGCCGCCGCTGCCGCACGGCCACGTGCCGCGTGCGCGCCTGTGCCAGCGTTTGCAGGCTGGCCTCAGCGGCCGTTTGTTGCTGGTCAATGCCCCGGCAGGCTTCGGCAAGAGCTCCCTGGCCATCGAATTCTGCGAGGCGCTGCCCGACCATTGGCGCAGCCTCTGGCTTGGGCTCAGCCAGCGCGATGCTGACCCGGGCCGTTTTCTCGAACGCTTGCTTGAGGGTCTGCAGCAGTACTGCCCGGCGTTGGGCGGCCAAGCCATGGGCCTGTTGAAAATGCGCCAGCGCCACCAACCCTTCGCGTTCGAGGAATGGATCGACGGCCTGCTCGACGAGTTGGCGTTGTACCTGCAAGCCGATACACCCTTGCTGCTGGTACTGGACGACTATCACCTGGCCCAGGGGCCGGTGCTCGATCGCTGCCTGCAGTTTTTTCTCAACCACTTGCCGGGCGGCTTGGTGTTGCTGGTCACCAGCCGCCAGCGGCCAGACTGGCACCTGGCGCGGCTGCGGCTCTCACGGCAACTGGTCGAAATCAACGAGCAGGAACTGCGCCTGACGCCCGACGAGGCCCTGGCCGTTCTTGGTCGCCAGCCTACAGGCCTGCGCGGGCAGGCCTTGGACAACCTGATCCAGCGCAGCGACGGCTGGGTTGCCGGGTTGCGGTTCTGGCAACTGGCAGCGAGTGAGTCAGGCGACGAGCATGCGCTGCCCCAGGCTCTGCATGGCGGGGAAGGGTTGATTCGCGATTATCTGCTGGAAGAAGTCATCGAAATCCTGCCTGAGGACGTGCAGGCGTTTCTGTTCGACACTGCGTGCCAGGAGCGCTTCTGCGCGGCGTTATGCGATGCCCTGCGTCAGCGCGACGACAGCGCGGCCATCCTTCGTTACCTGCAGGCGCACCAGGTGTTTCTGGTGCCGCTGGACGAGCATGGCCACTGGTATCGATACCATCACCTGTTCTCCGACCTGTTGCGCAGCCGCCAGTCCAATGAACCGCAGGCGCGTCTGCACCTGCGTGCCTGCCGTTGGTTTCAGGCTCAAGGGCTGCTTGACGAAGCGGTGGAGCAAGCCCTGCGGGCCGGCCATCTGGACGTCGCCGCCGACCTGGTGCAGAGCCTGTCGGAGGAGCAGTTGCTGGCCGAGCAGAACGTCGGCATGTTGCTGCGCTGGAAGATGGACTTGCCCGACAGCCTGCTGATCAGTACGCCCCGGCTCATCGTGCTGTACAGCTGGGCGCTGGGCCTGGCCTGCCAGTTGGACGCAGCCGAAGAGCTGGCAAGCTACCTAAGCCGCTTTTTGCCGGCACCTTCAGCCACCGCGCAAAGGTCCATGCTGGCCCAGTGGCTGGCCTTGAGCGGGGTAATTGCGCGTGGCCGCGGTGATCGCGAACGCACCCTGGCTTATTGTGGTGAGGCGCTGCAAAGCCTTCCGTGCAAACGTTATGGGCAGCGTCTGGTGTGCCTGTCGACGCTGTCCAACCTGGCCATTGCCGATGGCGACTTCTGGCGAGCGCGTGGTTGGAACCGCGAGGCGCTGGAGTTGGCCCAGCGGGTTGGCAACCCTTTGTTCGAAGCTTTGGCGCACTACGACCGTGCCCGGGTGCTACATGCCAGGGGCGAGGCATTGCGCGCGCTGGATGAGGTGCGCCAGGGTCTGCAACGCCTCCAGGGTCTTTCGGCCCAGCGGCTGTATGCCGTGCGCGCGCGGTTGACCTTGTACGAGGGTTACCTGCTAGTGACGCGCCTGCAGCCTGCGCAAGGGCGTGCGCGCTTGCGTGCGGGGCTGGGTGAGGCGCGCGCCTGTCGCGATATCAGCGTGCTGATAGGCCACTGTGTGATCGCTACCCTCGACGGCCGCGAAGGGCACTACGCCGACGCCTTCGCCGAGTTGGCCGAAGCCGAGAGGCTGATGCATATCTGGGATGTGCCGCCGATCTTCTACCTGGCCATGATCACGCTGGTGAAGTGCGAGTTGTGGCTGGCGCAGGGGCGTACCGACCTGGCCGAGTCCTGGTTGCTGCGTCTGGGCCAGACCTACGGTGGCGAGCAGCCTGCGGCGGCGCCGGAGTTCCACCCGTTGTTACCGCTGCACATCGAATTGCAGCAGGCCTTGCTCGAACGCATCCAGGGCCGCAGCGAGGATGCCGCAGCGCGCTTGCGCGGCCTGGTCGAGCGCGGGCAGGTCGGCGGCGGCATGATGCTGACCCTGAGCGCGCTGTGCCAATGGATCGCCTTGTTGCTGGAGCAGGGGGGCGAGGCGCAGGCTGCAGAGCGCTTGCCCATGGCCCTGGCAGCGGCCCAAGGCGGGGTGATGCAGCCGTTTCAGCGGTTGATCGAGCTGCACCCGCTGTGGCTTCGCGAGCAGTTGCTCGCACGCCCTGCCTGCAAGGTTCAGGTCGAGCTGCTGGCTCGTCTGCCCGAGCTGGCGGCGCCGGGCAGCGGCACGTGCGAGTCGCTGAGTGGTCGTGAGCTGGCAGTGCTGGAATTGATCGCCCAAGGCTGCTCGAACCAGCAGATCAGCGAGCGCCTGTTCATCTCGCTGCACACGGTCAAAACCCACGCCAGCCATATCAACAGCAAACTCGGGGTGGAGCGGCGTACCCAGGCGGTGGCACGGGCCAAGTCGCTGGGCCTGCTGGCCTGATGCCGGCCGTTGGCGGCCTGGCCGGATAAATAACGGCCCCGGCCAGCCTCACGCTGCAGCACTGCCTGCCCTCATCTTTTGCGCCTGGCTGCCGATACACGTTTCGGCGGCATGCATCGCCGCACGCCATCCTCCCATCATCCAATACAGGTCGTGTTGATGCTGCAGTACGGGCAAAAGAGCTTTCTGATCGTCGATGACTTCACCGACTTTCGCACGTCGACGCGCTCCATGCTGCGCGAGCTGGGCGTGCGTGACGTCGACACTGCCGACAGCGGTGAGCAGGCCCTGCGCATGTGCGGGCAAAAGCGCTATGACTACATTCTTCAGGATTTCCACCTTGGGGATGGCAAAAAGAACGGCCAGCAAGTGCTGGAGGACATGATCCTCGACAAGCTGATCAGCCATGAGTGCGTGTTCATCATGGTGACCGCCGAGAGCAGCCAGGCCATCGTGCTCAGCGCCCTGGAGCACGAGCCCGATGCCTACCTGACCAAACCGTTCAACCGGGTAGGCCTGGCCCAGCGCCTCGACAAGCTGACGCAACGCAAGACCTTGCTCAAGCCGATCCTTCAGGCCCTGGACCGTGGCCGCCCGGCCGAAGTGCTGGCAGCGTGCGCCGAGTTGTGCAAAAAGGACCCGCGTTTCGCGCCCCTGTGCCTGCGTTACCGGGCTGATGCTCTGCGAGATCTCAACCGCTTCGACGAGCTGGAAAAGTTCCTCAAGGGCATTCTCGCCAGCCGTCCGCAGCCGTGGGTGTATGCGGCGTTGGGCAGCCTGATGCACAAGCGTGGCCAGCATGCCCAGGCCCAGGGCGTTTATGAGCAGGCGCTCAAGGCTTTTCCAATCATGCCGAGCCTGTACGACGGCATGGCCGACGTGCTGGTGGCCCAGGGTGAGACCAAGCGCGCGCAAAACATGCTCGAAGAAGCCGTGCGCCTTTCACCTCTGGCGGTAAGGCGACAGGCCGCGCTGGGCAAACTGGCGTTGGACAACGAAGACTTCGAAGGCGCCTCGAAGGCATTTCGCCACGCGGTGAACCAAGGCCAGAGCTCGCGCTACAAGGATGCTGAGAGCAACCTTGGGCTGGTCCAGGCTTTGATGAACAAGAACGCCGGCTTCGGCCTGGATGCACGTACCCGGGTCGAGATCAACACCGTGCTCAGCGAAGTGGCCAAGGACAACGTCGAGGATCAGGGCCTGCAAGTGCGTGCGCGCTTGATGAAAGCGGCCAGCCTTCAGCAGGCCGGTGATTCAGAGACCGCAGCCAAGCTGACCGAGCAGGCCCTGCAGCGGCTGGACAAGATGGACCAGTTCTTCTCGGTCGAAGCCGCGCTGACCGTGGCCAAACAGCTTCAGTCGCTGGGCCAGGAAGGCGCCGGTGGTACCATCCTCAAAGGCTGTGTTGAAACCTACGGCGATGACCCCAAGGTCATGCAGAGTGTGGCCAAGCTGACGGATGACCCCGCTGTGCTCGGCGCTGTCACCGAAGCAGTCGACCTCAACCGTCAGGGTGTGCGCAGCTATCAGGCCGGGCAGCTCAGTGAAGCCTTGCAGATGTTCCGCAAGGCCCTTTCACTGCAACCTAAGAACATCAGCATTGCCCTCAACACTGCCCAGGCGCTGTTGCGCATCGGTGGCGAGGCCGCACCGCCGGCAATCCTGCAGGAGTGTCGCAACTGCCTGACCAGCGTCGCGGGTATCCCTGCCAGCGACAGCCGGTATGATCGCTACCGCAAACTGCACATCAAGGTGTTCGGCGCATGAGCCAGGACAACCAGGGGCTGGATTTTTCCACGGTGATCGCCTCCACCGTGCACGACCTGAAAAACTCGTTGTCAGCGCTGATCCAGTCCCACGACCAGTGGCTGGCGCGCCTGCCCGAGGAAATGCGCGGCGGCACCGAGCTGGGCGTGATCGAACACGAATTCCGCCACCTCAATGGCATGCTGGTGCAAATGCTGGGGCTGTACAAACTGGGCGTCAACCAGTTGCCGGTGTGCCCGGACTATCACGAGCTGGACGACTTCATCGAAGCGCAACTGGCGGCTCATCAGCAAGTGCTTGAGCACAACGATATCCTCGCCACCTGGCGCATCGACAGCGAAAATCCGCTGGGTTTCTTCGATCGCGAACTGGTCGCTTCGGTGATCGCCAATGTGATCACCAACGCCACCCGCTATGCCGGGCATGCGCTGTTGATCAGCATCGCCGAAGAAAACGAGCAATTGGTGATCAGCGTCAATGATGACGGCCCTGGCTACCCGGCGCGCATGCTCGAGCGGCAGCAGGATTATGTACAGGGCATCGATGCGCAGAGCGGCAGCACCGGGCTTGGCCTTTATTTCGCGGCACGCATCGCTGCGCTGCATGAGCGCGATGGCGTGCGCGGGCGAATCGAGATCGCTAATGGTGGGGCGCTTGGCGGGGGATTGTTCAGGTTGTATTTGCCGTAAAGCCTGGTGGCGGATCGCATGGTCCGTAGTGCCGCCATGGCCGGTTGTAAGTCGATTCCCAAGGCATTGTGAGGCATCTCCTACTCGTGGAATGCGGGCTTTTATCGGGGCCTGACAAGTGACAATGTAGATACGAAGTTTCTACATTTTACTTGCATTCACTTGGAGGGTTTCTACTATGTATCTACCTTGGGAGATACTCATGCAGATAAAGATTCAGCAGTGGGGCAACAGTGCGGCGATTCGTTTGCCGGCAACAGTGCTTAAACAGATGCATCTTGGCGTCGGCTCCACACTTAGCCTGGACACGCAAGGCGAGACCATGGTCCTCAAACCTGTCAGGGCCAATCCCAGATACACACTTGAAGAGCTGATGGCACAATGTGACCTGAATGCACCGGAGCCCGAGGACATGGCTGACTGGAACGCCATGCGTCCAGTGGGGCGTGAAGTGTGAAGCGGGCTAAATTCGGCCGAGGCGATATTGTTCGGGTCAATCTCGACCCTACCATCGGTCGCGAGCAGCAAGGGGCCGGGCGCCCAGCCCTGGTAGTCACGCCAGCAGCATTCAATGCTTGCGGGCTGGCCGTGATCGTTCCCATATCCCAAGGTGGGGATTTCGCAAGGCATGCGGGTTTTGCGGTTACCCTCAGTGGTGCGGGCACCCAGACCCAAGGCGTAGTGCTCTGCAACCAGATTCGCACGGTCGACCTTGAAGCCAGAGGCGCCAAACGGGTCGAGTCGGTACCCGAGGTCGTGATCCTCGATGCGCTGGCTCGTGTTCAAACTTTATTCAATTGATTGCTGTGGTCATTCATGGAAAAAGCGTCGCTAGCTCTCATCCGCGAAACCTTCCCCGTCGGGCCTTTGCAGTGCAACTGCACCCTGATCGGCGACCCGCTTACCAAAAAGGCCATCGTCGTCGACCCGGGTGGTGACCCGGACAAGATCCTCGCCCGCCTGCAGGCCCACGGTCTGACCTTGGTGAGCATCATCCACACCCATGCGCACTTCGATCATTTCCTCGCCTCGGGAAAGCTCAAGGAGCTCACTGGTGCGACTTTGCACCTGCACAAGGACGACCAAGCGCTGTGGGACAATCTGGAGATGCAGTGCCAGATGTTCGGCGTCCCTTATACCCCGGTGCCCCCACCAGACCGCTGGCTGGGTGACGATGAAGCGCTGGCCTGCGGCTGTGGCGTGGCGTTGCACACGCCCGGGCATACGCCGGGTTCGATGAGCTTCTGGTTCGCTGACGCCAAGCTGTTGGTTGCCGGTGACACCCTGTTCCGACGTGGCATTGGCCGCACCGATTTATGGGGCGGCGATCAGCGGGCTATCGTTCGCTCGATCAAGGAGCGGCTGTATCGTCTGGATGAGGATGCAATCGTGGTCACCGGCCACGGCCCCGATACCCGATTGGGTGACGAAATGCGCGAGAACCCGTTCGTGCGGGCCTGAGCCAGCGTAAACAGCCTGTCAGGGAATTTTTTCGCCCAAGCGCGATCCAAGGCTGGCATAAATGCATTCATGATTTGCCGCACACACGAATTATTGTAGGAGCTTGTCCATGTTCACCATGCGTCGCCTGATTATCGTCGCAACCGCTGCAGCCCTGATGACCGGCTGTGCCGGCCAGAACCCCTACGACAGCCAAGGTCAGGCGCAGGGTGGATCGACCGGGATGAGCAAGACCGCCAAGTACGGCGGCCTGGGCGCGCTGGCCGGCGCCATCGCCGGTGCCGCCATCGACCACGACAACCGGGGCAAGGGCGCGCTGATCGGCGCCGCTGCGGTAGGTGCTGCCGCTGCCGGTTACGGTTACTACGCCGACAAGCAGGAAGCCGAACTGCGTGCCCAGATGGCCAACACCGGCGTCGAAGTGCAGCGCCAGGGTGACCAGATCAAGCTGATCATGCCAGGCAACATCACGTTCGCCACCGATTCGGCGAACATCGCGCCAAGCTTCTACTCGCCGCTGAACAACCTGGCGACCTCGTTCAAACAGTTCAACCAGAACACCATCGAAGTGGTTGGTTTCACCGACAGCACAGGCAGCCGCCAGCACAACATGGACCTGTCGCAGCGCCGTGCCCAGGCAGTGAGCGCCTACCTGACCTCGCAAGGCGTGGACGCCTCGCGCGTGTCGGTGCGTGGCATGGGCCCGGATCAACCGATTGCCAGCAACGCCGATGCCAATGGCCGGGCGCAGAACCGTCGCGTCGAGGTCAACCTCAAGCCTATTCCCGGTCAGCAGTATGATCAGCAGGGGCAGGTGCAGCAGTATCCGTAAACCATGAGGGCCGCTGTGCGGCCCAATCGCCGGCAAGCCGGCTCCCACCGGGATCGCAAGCGCCACACATCCCGGTGGGAGCCGGCTTGCCGGCGATTGGGCTGCAAAGCAGCCCAGGTTTTAACGCACCACGCTGGCCTGGATGGCTGTAAGCGCGATCGTGTGCACGATATCGTCCACCTGTGCGCCGCGCGGCAAGTCGTTCACCGGTTTGCGTAGCCCTTGCAGCATCGGCCCCAGGCTGACGCCATCGGTACTGCGCTGCACAGCCTTGTGGGTGGTGTTGCCGGTGTTCAGGTCTGGGAACACGAACACCGTGGCGCGCCCGGCCACTTGGCTGTTCGGCGCCAACTGGCGGGCGATTGCCGGGTTGGCAGCAGCGTCGTACTGCAGCGGGCCGTCAATCACAAGGCCCCGCTCGGCTTCCTGCGCCAGGCGCGTTGCTTCGCGCACTTTCTCGACTTCCTCGTCGCTCGCTGAGTCACTTGAATAGCTGATCATCGCCACCCGTGGCGCGATGCCGAAGGCTTGCGCCGATTCGGCGCTCTGCCGCGCGATTTCAGCCAGCTCGCTGGCGCTGGGGTGCGGGTTCATCACGCAGTCGCCATACACCAGCACCTGCTCGGGGAACAGCATGAAAAAGACCGAAGACACCAGGCTGGCGCCTGGCGCGGTCTTGATCAGTTGCAGGGCAGGGCGGATGGTATTGGCGGTGGAATGCACCAGGCCGGAGACCAGGCCGTCGACCTCGTCCAGCGCAAGCATCATGGTGCCGATCACAACCGGATCTTCCAGCTGCTGCTCAGCCATCGGCGCATTGAGGTTCTTGCTTTTGCGCAGGTCGACCATCGGCTCGACATAGCGCCCGCGAATCAGCTCAGGGTCAAGGATTTCCAGGTCCGCTGGCAGGGTGATCCCCTGCGCACGGGCCACCGCTTCGACTTCCTCGGGCTTGGCCAGCAGCACGCACCGTGCGATGCCGCGCGCCTGGCAGATCGCAGCCGCCTGCACCAGCAACGGCTCGGCGCCTTCGGGCAGGACAATACGTTTGTTGGCCTGCTGCGCCCGTTGTATCAGCTGGTAGCGGAACACCGCCGGCGACAGGCGCAACTCACGCGGCGTCCCGCAGCGCTGGTGCAACCATGCGGCGTCGAGGTGGCTGGCGACAAAATCGGTGATGAATTCGGCGCGCTCACGGTCGTCCACCGGAATCTCGCGGTTGAGCGAGTTGAGCTGGTTGGCCGTGTCGTACGAACCGGTGCTGACCGAGAGGATCGGCAGGCCAGCCTGCAGGGCGCCGCGGCACAAACCGAGGATGCGTGCATCGGGCTTGCTGTCGCTGGTCAGTAGCAGGCCGGCCAGGGGCACGCCATTGATCGCGGCCAGGCTCACGGCCAGGATGATGTCGTCGCGGTCGCCCGGGGTTACCACCAAAGTGCCGGGGGTAAGCAGTGGCACGGTATTGGCGACGGTGCGCGCACAGATGATGATCTTGTTCATGCGCCGTTGCTCGTAGTCACCGGCATTGATCACTTGGGCGCCAAGCAGGTCAGCCACATCGCGGGTGCGCGGGGCGTTGAGTTCGGATTGGTAGGGGATGCAGCCGAGCAGCTTGAAGTCGTTGCCGCGCAGCAGCGGCGAATGCTCGCGCAGGCGCGCGGCGAACTCGGCCATGCTTTCGTCGGTGCGGACCTTGTTGAGGATCACCCCGAGCACTTTCGGGTCGCGCGGGCCGCCGAACAGTTGAGCCTGCAGCTCGACCCGCCCGGACAGTTCGCTGAGCACTTCGTTTTCCGGTGCCGACACCAGGATCACCTCGGCATCCAGGCTTTTGGCCAGGTGCAGATTGACCCGCGCTGCGTAGCTGGCGTGGCGGGTTGGCACCATGCCTTCGACCACCACCACGTCATTGCCTACGCAAGCCTGCTGGTAGAGGCGGATGATTTCTTCGAGCAGCTCATCCAGTTGGCCATCGCCGAGCATACGCTCGACCTGGGCAAGGCTCAGCGGCATTGGCGGTTTGATACCGTGGGTGCGTGCGACCAGTTCGCTGGAGCGCTCCGGGCCGGTGTCCCCGGGGTGAGGCTGGGCGATCGGCTTGAAAAAACCGACCTTGAGCCCGGCGCGTTCCAGGGTACGCACCAGGCCGAGGCTAATGGATGTCAGGCCGACACCAAAGTCGGTCGGCGCAATGAAAAATGTCTGCATGCGTGCTTCTCGGAATAAGCGTTGCAAGGAATCAACGACCAAGGGTATCGCTATCGGCCTCTTGTGCACACCAACCACAGGCGAAAGCCTGGCCAATGTGCTGCGCACGCTGCTGGGGATCAAGCACCCACGGGCGCGCCTGCCACGGTGGCTGGTGGCGCAGGTGCTGGGTGTGGCCGCAGGACAGGTCGACCACCCAGTGGCCTTCGATGTCCTGGTGAAAGCCGATGATCCGACTGATGGGTCTCCCCGCAGCCGTGCTGCGTTCGCAATCGGGCGATGCGTTGGTTACACTTGTGCGCTCTACATTCTTTTGCAAAAGGTCTTGCCCCATGCTGATCGCCGCCAACAAGGCAGTCTCCATCGACTATACCCTGACCAACGACGCCGGGGAGACCATCGACAGCTCCGCCGGTGGCGCGCCGCTGGTCTACCTGCACGGTCACGCCAACATCATCCCGGGCCTGGAAAAAGCCCTGGAAGGCAAACAGGCTGGCGACGAACTGAACGTCAGCATCGAGCCTGAAGAGGCCTACGGCGAGTACCTGGCCGAGCTGGTCAGCACCCTGAACCGCAGCATGTTCGAGGGTGTCGACGAGCTGGAAGTAGGCATGCAGTTCCACGCTTCGGCACCGGACGGCCAGATGCAGATCGTCACCATCCGTGACCTGGACGGCGACGACGTGACTGTCGACGGCAACCACCCGCTGGCTGGCCAGCGTCTGACCTTCCAGGTCAAGGTCGTCAACGTGCGTGATGCCAGCGAAGAAGAAATCGCTCACCGTCACGTCCACGGTGAAGGTGGCCATCACCACTGATTTTCTGCGCTAAGCTCAGAAAGTCGCCAGGCGCTCGGACAAGCCGACATACCTCCCGGGGAGGTGCACGGCTTGAATGAGCGCCTTTTTAGTGGGCGCTGTTCGCCCCAGCGGCAACCGGGAACCTGAGAGGGGATTCATCATGAGTGCATTTCACGACCTGACGTTGAAGGCGCTGAACGGCCAGGACCTGCCTTTGGCACCGTTCAAGGGCCAGGTAGTGCTGGTGGTCAATGTCGCCTCCAAGTGTGGCCTGACGCCGCAATACGCTTCGCTGGAAAAGCTGCAACAGCAGTTCAAGGGTAAAGGCTTCAACGTGCTTGGCCTGCCCTGCAACCAGTTCGCAGGCCAAGAGCCCGGCAGCGAGAAGGAAATCCAGGAGTTCTGCAGCCTCAACTATGGGGTGAGCTTCCCGCTGGGGGCGAAGCTCGAGGTCAACGGGCCGCAACGCCATTCGCTGTACCGCCTGCTGGCGGGTGAGGGCGCGGAGTTTCCCGGCGATATCAGCTGGAACTTCGAGAAGTTTCTGGTGGGCAAGGACGGGCGGGTGCTGGCGCGCTTCGCGCCGCGTACAGCGCCGGATGATCCAGCCGTGGTGCAAGCCATCGAGAAAGCGTTGGGCTGAATATCCCTGGGGCCGCTTCGCGCCCCCAGCGATACCGCAGAATCACCCCGATCAATAATGCTGGGCCACGCCTTCCACTGGCCCTAATCTCAGGCGCATTTCCTCACCCCAGACGGAAGCGCCCCATGTCCACCAACCCTCTGTTCAAGCCTTTCACTCTCGGCGCGCTCGAGCTGCCGACTCGTGTCGTGATGGCGCCGATGACCCGTACCTTCTGCCCTGGCGGTGTACCGCACGAGGGGGTGGTCGAGTACTACCGCCGCCGCGCCGCCGCAGGTGTCGGCCTGATCATCACCGAAGGCACCACGGTTGCGCATAAGGCCGCCAACGGCTATGCCAATGTTCCGCGTTTCCATGGGGAAGATGCCTTGGCCGGTTGGAAGCGTGTAGTCGATGCTGTCCATGCAGAAGGTGGGCGTATCGTCCCGCAGCTGTGGCATGTGGGTGCGGTACGCCGCCTGGGCACCGAGCCGGACGCCGGAGTGCCGGGCTATGGGCCAAGCGAAAAGGTCAAAGATGGCCAGGTGCTGGTGCACGGCATGACACACGGCGATATCCGTGAGGTGATCGCCGCGTTTGCCGCAGCAGCACGCGATGCCCAGGCCATCGGCATGGACGGTGTGGAGATACATGGCGCCCACGGCTATCTGATCGACCAGTTCTTCTGGGCAGCCAGCAACCGTCGCGAAGATGAGTACGGCGGCGACCTGGCGGGCCGCTCGCGCTTTGCCATCGAGCTGATCCAGGCCGTGCGGGCAGCTGTGGGTCCTGACTTCCCGATCATCTTCCGCTTTTCCCAATGGAAACAGCAGGATTACAACGCTCGCCTGGTTGAAACACCCGAGGCGCTGGCCGCTTTCCTCAGACCTCTGTCCGATGCTGGGGTGGATATTTTTCACTGCTCGACGCGACGGTTCTGGGAGCCGGAGTTCGATGGTTCCGAGCTCAACCTGGCCGGTTGGACACGCAAGCTGACTGGCAAACCGACCATTACCGTGGGCAGCGTCGGGCTTGATGGCGAGTTCCTGCAGTTCATGGTCGATACCGACAAGGTGGCCAAGCCCGCCAGCCTCGAAGGTTTGCTGCGTCGCTTGGGTGATGAGGAATTTGACCTGGTGGCCGTAGGCCGGGCACTGCTGGTGGATGCCGAATGGGCGCAGAAGGTTCGCGAAGGCCGAGAAGCGCAGGTGCTGCCGTTCAGCCGCGAGGCGCTGTCGACCTTGGCTTGACCGCCAGGGCGGTGCGTGCAGGCTCGGTACCCGCAGGCTCCGCCAGGCAAGCGCTGTAAAGGTGCGTCTCGAATTGCTCGATGATCGCCGGCCAGCCTTGGCGGCTGGCATGCTGGCGGGCATTGAGACGCACCCGGCGCAGGGTTTCGCTTTCTTCGAGCAGCCAGCAGGCCGCATCGATGAACGCCACCTGATCACCGGGCATGGCCAGGGCGCCGCTGTGCCCGTGGCGGATATGCTGGGCGGCAGCGGCTTCATCATACGCAACTACCGCCAGCCCCGAGGCCATGGCTTCGAGCACTACATTGCCAAAGGTCTCGGTCATACTGGGGAACAGGAACAGGTCACCGCTGGCATAGTGCTCGGCCAGTGATTCACCCCGCTGGGCACCACAGAACATGGCATCTGGCAATTGCTGTTCGAGCGCGGCACGCTGCGGGCCGTCACCAACCACGATCAAGCGCAGCCGCTTGTGTGGATAAGTCTTCTTCAGGGCGTCCAGAGATGGGCCTAGCAGCCCCAGATTCTTTTCCGCTGCCAGGCGCCCGACGTGCAGTACGGCGATGTCTTCAGGACCCAACCCCCAAGTATCACGCAACGCCTGCCTGCGCCTGGCCGGGTTGAACAGGCAGGCGTCGACGCCACGGGCCATCAACGCAAGGCGTTCGAAGCCACGCCGTTCCAGTTCAAGCTTCTGGCTAGCGCTGGGTACCAAGGTGGCGGCGGTGCGTCGGTGGAACCAGCGCAGGTAATGGGTAAGCAGCCGCGCCAGCAGGCCAAGGCCATACCGGCCGCAGTACTGCGGGAAATTGGTATGGAAACCACTGACCACTGCCACGCCCAGGCGCCTGGCAGCGCGTAATGCGCTGAGCCCCAATGGGCCTTCTGTGGCAATGTACAGCACATCCGGGCGCTGCCGGCGCCAGCGCCTCAACAGCTTGTGCATCGACACTTCGCCCCATTGCAGCCCTGGGTAGCCCGGCAGGCCCCAACCGCGGCACAGCAACAGGTTCTGATCGTCACCTGCAGGCAATTCGCCGGCCTGGCGTGGCCGTACGATCTCCACCTGGTGGCCACGCTGTCGCAAGCCATCGCCAAGTCGGCCGAGCGTATTGGCCACGCCGTTGATTTCGGGTGGGAAGGTTTCGCTGACTAGGGTGATGCGCAGGGCAGGTGTGTTCATGAAAAAAGTGTCCGCTTGCTGCGTTGCGCTCATGTGACAGCCTTGTGACGCGCCGATGACGCCTGATTGCCGGCAGCTTCAGCGGGATGAATATTTCCTTGGGTAGTACTCAAGAGCCCCTCCAGGCAGCCGATGAAGATGCATTCGATCAGGTGACGCGCTCCGGGAGCGGTGATGTTCAACAGCAAGCTCAAAAAAGAAATCCAGCAACTGCGCGAGGAGCTTCATTCCATCGAGCAGATCAAGAACAGCCTGGACAGCGAAATGCTGGTGCTCCAGCTCGACCCCCAAGGGCGTATCGAGCTGGTCAACGGCAACTTCGAGAAAGAGATGCTGTACCGTAGCGAGCAACTGATCGGGCGCAGTATCGAAGACATCGTGCCGGAACACGTGAAGACGCTCGATTTCTACCGGCGCATGAAAAGCGCCATCAGCCGCGGCGAACACCTCAACGGTGCTTTCCGGTTGTTGCGTGGCAACGGCGAAGAAGCCTGGTTGCGTTCGATCCTGCAGCCGGTCAAGGGCAGTGACGGGCGCATCAGGCATTTCTCCATGCACTCCAGCGACCTGACCCGCACCATCGAGACCTCGCGCGAACATGAAAGCCTGATCAAGGCACTGATGCGCTCCACTGCGGTGATCGAATTCACCCTCGACGGCCAGGTGCTGACTGCCAATGACCGCTTTCTGCAAACGGTGGGTTACAGCCTGGAGCAGGTTCGCGGCAAGCATCACCGCATGTTCTGCGAACCGGAAGAAGCCAACTCGGCGGGCTATCAGGCGTTCTGGGACAAGCTGCGCCGCGGTGAGTACGTGGCCGATCGGTTCAAACGGATCGATGCCCATGGCCGTACGGTGTGGCTGGAGGCGTCCTACAACCCGATCATCGATGCCCATGATGTGCTGTACAAGGTGGTGAAGTTCGCCACCGTGATCACCGACCAGGTCAATCAGGAGCAGGCCGTGGCGCAGGCGGCAGACATCGCCTACAACACCTCGCTGGAAACCGACAACAGTGCGCAAAAGGCCACCGATGTGGTGACCCAGACCGTCGAGGTGATGCGTGGGCTGGAAGGGTCGATGCAGGAAGCCGCCGAAGGCATCCAGGCGCTGGACAAACAATCGAAGGTGATCGGCGCGATCATCAAGACCATCAGCGACATTGCCGGCCAGACCAACCTGCTGGCGCTCAATGCGGCCATCGAGGCCGCCCGGGCGGGTGAGCAGGGCCGTGGCTTTGCCGTGGTTGCCGACGAAGTGCGCCAGCTGGCTTCACGTACCAGTACCGCCACCGAAGAGATCGCCAAGGTGGTGCAGCAGAACGAGCAGCTGGCCCAGGCGGCCGTGGACATCATCGATACCAGCAAGCGCCAGGCCGAACAGGGGCTGGCGCTGGCGGCTGATACTGGTGGGGTGATCGTCGAGATTCAGGAAGGGGCGAAGAAAGTTGTGGATGCGGTCGGGCAGTTTTCCAGCCGGTTGGGGCAGTAAGGCCCTGGATTCGGCGGTGATGCACATGTTGCTGGGGCCGCGTTGCGGCCCTTTCGCGACACAAGGCCGCTCCT
The DNA here is from genome assembly GCF_977070485.1 of Lelliottia jeotgali. Lineage (NCBI taxonomy): Bacteria > Pseudomonadati > Pseudomonadota > Gammaproteobacteria > Enterobacterales > Enterobacteriaceae > Lelliottia > Lelliottia jeotgali. The sequence goes on along the minus strand of NZ_CDRVFO010000007.1, from coordinate 197,267 downwards.
ACGGCGGGCCGTGCATGCCGGCCCCGGATCAGTTGCGCTCGCGTACCCAGAACAGCGTGGCCCCTGCCACCGCAGCCGGCATCATCAGCACGTTCACCACCGGCACCATCAGCGCCAGGTAGGTGATGCCGCCAAAGCCCAGGCTCTGCCAGCGCTTCTGGCGCAGCCAGGCGAGCATGTCCTGCCAGCTCATCTTGTTGTTGTCCGCCGGGTAGTCGATGTACTGGATGGCCATCATCCACACACCGAAGATCAGCCACAGCGGTGCTGCGATCACGTTCACCACCGGGATGAACGAGAGGATGAACAGCGCGATGGCCCGTGGCAGGAAGTAGCCGAGCTTGCGCATTTCGCGGCCGAAGGTGCGTGGCACCATCGCCACCAGCTCGCCCCAGCTGAACGCCGGGAAGTTGTCCTCGCCACGTACCACCACCTCGACCTTTTCGGCCAGAAAACCATTGAAAGGCGCGGCGATGATGTTGGCCACCAGGGTAAAGGTGAAGAACACCATCAACACCAGCAAGGCGACGAAAAGCGGCCAGAGTATGTAGCTGAGGAAGCTCAGCCAGTCTGGCAGGGTTGGCATCAGGGCATCGAGCCAAAGGCCGAACTGGTGGCCGGCGAAGTAGATCATGCCGCCGAACAGCAGCAGGTTGATCGCCAACGGCAGCAGCACGAACAACCGCAGATTGGGGCTGAGCACCAGTTTCAGGCCTTCGCGCAGGTACTGGGGGCCAGAGAGGACAGGGGCTTGCATCGAGACGCTCCGCAGAGAAGGGAAAACGCGCTGACCTTACCGGCTTTGCCGCGCCGACGAAAGGCGGGCAGCGTATGGGAAACTGCCTGTAACAAAAGCACCATGGCCTTTTCCACAGGAGAAATTGACGTATAGAGGATGCCTATGAGGTGGATTGTCGAAGGATATTTCCTTAATCTCTGCCACCTCGCTACAGTGCGCTCAACTTTCAGGTTTTGGACCTGCGCGTTGTAGCCTTCCCCAAGTGCTGCGTGGGTCCTTTTTAATTTCCAGCTGGCGCAGCCGGTATACCGATGCCGGCCCCTGAGGCCCGCTCGACAGGAGTTCGACATGTCTGAAGTACGTCATTCGCGCGTCATCATCCTCGGTTCCGGCCCTGCCGGTTACAGCGCCGCGGTGTACGCCGCCCGCGCCAACCTCAAGCCGCTTTTGATCACCGGCATGCAGGCCGGTGGCCAACTGACCACCACCACCGAAGTCGACAACTGGCCGGGCGACCCCCATGGCCTGACTGGCCCGGCGCTGATGCAACGCATGCAGGAACACGCCGAGCGTTTCGAGACCGAGATCGTCTTCGACCACATCAACGCCGTCGATCTGGCCAACAAGCCCTTCACTCTGCAGGGTGACAGCGGCAAGTACACCTGCGACGCGCTGATCATCGCCACAGGCGCCAGCGCGCGTTACCTGGGCCTGCCGTCGGAAGAAACCTTCATGGGCAAGGGTGTGTCGGCCTGCGCTACCTGCGATGGCTTCTTCTATCGCAACAAGCCGGTGGCTGTGGTCGGCGGCGGCAACACTGCCGTCGAAGAGGCGCTGTACCTGGCCAACATCGCCAGCAAGGTAACCTTGGTGCACCGCCGCGAAACCTTCCGCGCCGAGAAAATCCTGGTCGACAAGCTCAACGCCCGTGTCGCCGAAGGCAAGATCGAGCTCAAGCTCAACGCTACGCTGGACGAAGTGCTGGGTGACAACATGGGCGTGACCGGTGCGCGCCTGAAGAACAACGATGGTAGCAGCGACGAAATCAAGGTCGACGGTGTGTTCATCGCCATCGGCCACACGCCGAACACCTCGCTGTTCGAAGGCCAGCTCACCCTGAAGGACGGCTACCTGGTAGTCAACGGCGGCCGTGAAGGCAACGCTACCGCTACCAATGTTGAAGGTGTGTTTGCCGCAGGCGACGTGGCTGACCACGTTTACCGCCAGGCGATCACCTCTGCCGGTGCCGGCTGCATGGCGGCACTGGATGTCGAGCGCTACCTGGACGGCCTGGCCAACGCCTCGTTCTGATCCGCAGCGCACAAAAAACCGGCCATCTGGCCGGTTTTTTTGTGTCTTGGGTTTTGTGCAGGTTTCGCCCCCTTCAGAGGCTCAGGCGCATCGACAGGTCGACGGCCTTCACATCCTTGGTCATCGCACCAATGGAGATGTAGTCCACGCCAGTCTCGGCAATCACCCGCAGGGTGCTTTCGGTCACCCCGCCACTGGCCTCGAGCTTGGCTTTGCCAGCGGTAATGCGCACTGCTTCGCCCATTTCGTCCAGGCTCAGCTCGTCGAGCATGATGATGTCGGCACCGGCGCTCAACGCTTGGCGTAGTTCATCCAGGCTCTCTACCTCGATTTCCACCGGCTTGCCCGGAGCAATGCGGTGGGCTGCCGCTACTGCTTCGGGCACACCGCCGCTGGCGGCAATATGGTTTTCCTTGATCAGGAAGGCATCGAACAGGCCGATGCGGTGGTTGTGGCAGCCGCCGCAGGTCACCGCATATTTTTGCGCCAAGCGCAGGCCGGGCAGGGTCTTGCGGGTGTCGAGCAGTTGCACCTGGGTGCCTTCGACCAGGTCGGCGAGCGCGCGCGCACGTGTAGCCACGCCCGACAGCATCTGCAGGAAGTTCAGCGCACTGCGCTCGCCGCTGAGCAGTGAACGTGCCGGGCCTTCGAGGTGGAACAGCACCTGGTTGGCCGTGGCGCGGTCACCATCGGCCACCTGCCAGTGCACCGCCACACGCGGGTCGAGTTGACGGAACACGGCATCGACCCAGGCGGTGCCGGCAATCACGCAATCTTCGCGGGTGATGATGGTGGCCTTGGCCAGGCGCTCGGCCGGAATCAGCTGCGCGGTGATGTCGCCGCTGCCGATGTCCTCCAGCAGCGCGCGGCGCACGTTGGCTTCGATCTCGGCGGTCAGGTCGGCAAGGCGTAGGTTCGGCATGGTCGGCTCCACAAGCTAGTTGCCGGCGATTATAGGGCAGGGGGGCTCTGTTTACAGCCGCCTTGCACCTGACCTTTGGTCAGGCCGAGTGAGCATTTGGCAAAAAATACAGTCATTTACCGGCGGGTGAAGAGGTGCTGGCAGGCATCGGCATTTTTACCGATAATGGCGCCCAGTATTTGGCGTCATAGCTTTGACGATTATCCATTTTTATCGAACACGTCGCCCAGCAAGGAGTTCGGGATGCATAAAGAAGGCAAGGTGGTGCCCCTGGCGGCCGCCATCGATCGAGGTGCGCGCACGCCCTTGCCTTGCCTGCCGATGCTGTTGCTGCAGGTGCGCGACAAGGCGGCCCTGCAATTGCGCCAAGGCTTGCAGGCCTTGTTCGACAACGCTGACGATACGCTCTTTGAAATGGCCGAGAAGGCTGCTGACCGTTTCGATCAGAACCTGTATTTCGAGGCCATGCGCGACTTGCGCCTCAAGCGCAAGAGCATCGAGCGCGGCTTTCTCGACACGTTCTACGAGAGGTTCGCCCGCATAGGCGAGGCCGAGCCACTGGGCTTCGTGGCCATTACCGATCACCCGAAAAACAAGGCGCAACAGGAGCGGGCAGCGACCGTAGAGGGTATGGTTGCGCGCGTTCTGTCGCGCGACGGAATTGCCCTGGAGCAGTTGAACCTGCGTTTGCAGGCGCTGCTCGAATGTACACTGGACCTGCAAAAAAGCCCCCTAGCGCCTGGCGCATTGTGTGGCTACTTCCTTGATGCCGGGCGTAACCTGGGTGTTGGCCTGCGGGTCAAACTGGTCCTGCTGAAGTTGTTCGAACGTTACGTGCTGCGTGATACCGACGTGCTCTATGGCGAAGCCAACCAGTTGCTGGCTGCTGCCGGCGTGCTGGCAGAGCTACCGCCTGCGCCGCGCCGGCGTGCCGAGGACTGTCGCCTGAGCTCGCGGCGGATGCCGGCCAGCCTGGGGCCTGACGAGGCCGCCGGCGCGGACAGTGCCGGCCAGGCTTTCTTCACCTCGGTGCAAGGGCTGCTGGCACCGGCCCGCGGCAGGATCGCGCCACGCTTGCAATCTATTGCCACAGCCCAGCCGATAAGCACCGCCGACCTGCTGCGCCTGCTCACGCATTTGCAGCACTATGTGCCGGCCACCTTCGATGAAGACGATTTCGACCTTGGCCAGCAGCTCGAACAGTTGCTGTTGCGGGTCAGCGTGCGTAGTGGCACCCGCCGGCGTATTGCCACGGCCGACATAGACATGATCAACCTGATCGGCCTGCTGTTCGACTACATCCAGGCCGATGACAACCTGCCGCACAGCCTGCGGGCGCTGATTGCCCGCCTGCACATCCCGTTGCTCAAGGTGGCATTGCTCGACAAAGGGCTGTTCAGCCGCGCCAGCCATCCTGCCCGGCGCTTGCTCAATGAGATCGCTGCCGCCTCGATCGGCTGGGAGACTGGTAGCGAAGGCCTGCGTGACAGCCTGCACCTGCGGGTAGGGCGCATCGTCCAGCGTTTGCTCAACGACTTCACCGAGGACTCGGCCCTGTTCGCCGAACTGCTGGAGGACTTCATGGCCTTCAGCCAGGATGAACGGCGGCGCAACGAACTGCTCGAGCAACGCACCCGCGATGCCGAAGAAGGGCGTGCGCGGGCCGTGCAGGCGCGCCAGCAGGTGCAACAGGTACTCAACCAGCGCTTGCGCGGTCGGGTGCTGCCTCAAGCGGTCGTGCAGATGCTGGTGCAAGCCTGGAGCCAGGTGCTGCTGCTGGCATGGCTCAAACAGGGTGAGGGCTCTTCGGCGTGGATCAACGCCCTTGCGACCATGGACACGCTGCTAGCCAGCATCATCCCCCGGCGGGATCCGCAGGCCCTGCTGCAGCAAGTGCCCGGCCTGCTCAAGGCATTGCGCGAGGGTTTGGCCGGCGTGGCGCTGGACTCGCAGGCGACTCGCGACTTTTTCCAGCAACTCGAGTTACTGCATCTGCGTGCCTGCGCAGGGGGCGAGCTACCTCCTACTCCAGGCGATCAGGCTCTGGCCGAAGTGCTGGTGGGGGAGGACATCGTGCTGGCCATGGCCGAAGAGCCCGCTTGTGCGCCGCTGCACCAGCACGACGAGCAAGCCGCACAGCTACGTGCGGTACAGCGCCTGCGCATCGGCACCTGGATAGAAGTGCTCGACGATGACGAGCCGTTGCGCTGCAAACTGGTGGCGCGTATCGACAGCAGTGACCGCCTGGTATTCGCCAACCGCACCGGGATGAAGGTCCGCGAGTGGAACATGTTGGGCCTCGCCCAAGCACTGCGCCTTGGTGAGGTGCGGCTGCTGGATGATGGCCTGCTGTTCGAGCGGGCGCTGGAGACCGTGCTGGAAACCTTGCGCCAGCAGCAGGTTCATTGACCTGCTGCTGCAGATTCACATGCAAAGCGCGATACTGGCAGGGCATACTGCGCCTCTGTACCCAGCGTTCTTCAGGAACTGCCCCATGCAATTGGACCGTGCCACCGGCTGGTTCCACGGAAACGGAATCACCCACTGCCCTTCGCCGAACTTCAACGCGCGACCGGAGGGCGAATCGATTTCCCTGCTGGTGATCCATAACATCAGCCTGCCGCCGGCCTGCTTCGGCAGCGGCAAAGTCCAGCAATTCTTCCAGAACCGCCTGGACCCCAGCGAACATCCCTACTTTGCCAGCATCAGCCACCTGACGGTATCAGCACACCTGTTCGTGGAACGCGACGGTGCAGTGACCCAGTTCGTGTCGTTGCTCGACCGTGCCTGGCATGCTGGAGTGTCCTGTTTTGACGGGCGAGAAGGCTGTAACGACTTTTCCATCGGTATCGAGCTGGAAGGTACCGACGATCTACCCTACAGCGACGCCCAGTACAGTGTGCTGACGCAACTCACCCGGCAGATTCAGGCGGCCTGGCCCGCGATCGGCCTGGGCCGGATCCAGGGCCATAGCGACATTGCCCCGCAGCGCAAGACCGACCCCGGCCCGGCATTCGACTGGCAGCGTTACCGCACAGCCATGCAGGACAACGAGGACAAGGCATGAGTTTTCTGGTGTTGATACTGGCGTTGTGGGTCGAGAAGTTCTCCGCCCTGCGCCATCAGGTACAGCGCGATGGCTTCTTCCTGGGCGAGCTGGTGCGCCTGGAGCGCAGCAGGAGGGTGCATCCCTGGTGGAGCCTGGCCATCCTGGTGCTTGCACCCGTGGCAGTGCTGGTGTTGCTGCTGCACGTGCTCGACCCGGTGGCCTATGGTTTGCTGGCCCTGCCGGTGCACCTGCTGGTGCTGATCTACAGCCTCGGCCGTGGCGATGCCAAGGCCGCCCTTGGGCCGTTTCGCGATGCCTGGCGGCGCGGCGACGACCAGGCCGCGCTGCATGTGGCCGAGCGCGACCTGGGCCTGGTAGCTGATGAACCCCAGGCTTTGCTGGTGCGCGTGCAAGGCTACCTGTTGTGGCAGGCCTATCAGAGTTTCTTCGCCGTGATCTTCTGGTACTTCGTGCTCGGCCCCGGGGCGGCGCTGGCCTATCGCCTGCTGGCGCTGACAGGCGATAACAGTTGCCAACCTGCACTCAAGGCCCGGGCCGAGCAGCTGCGGCACATCATGGACTGGCTTCCGGTGCGCGTGTTGGCCCTGAGTTTCGCCCTCGTCGGCAATTTCGTCGCAGTGACCCGCGTGATGCTGCACGAACTGCTCAACTGGCACATCAGCGCCGGTCACCTGGTGGCCAGGGTCGGGCGGGTTGCCGATGACATTCCCGACCAAGAGGACAGCCAGCGCGGTCTGGCTAGGCTCGATAGCCTGTGGGAGCTGCTGCTGCGCTGTGCGGTGCTGTGGTATGCGGGCTTTGCGTTGTGGACGGTGCTGGTCTGAGCGCCGGTTAACCTTAAGTTACAAACCTCCGGTTCGATCTGCGCTATACAGGTGGCCTAGTGCTACCCCTCGCAGAACAACAAGAATTCAAGGAGGTGCCCCGTGAAGCGTCTGCTCTACCCGGCAATCGCACTGATGAACCGGCTGAGCTTCGGCCAGAAGTTCAGCCTCATCAGCGCCCTGTTCTTCCTGCCCATGCTCGCCACCAGCAGCTACCTGGTGCGCGACGCCTATCAGCAATTTCAGGCAACCCGTGCCCAAATGCAGGGTATTACCCCGCTTAGCGGCAGCTTGGCATTGCGCACCGACCTGGAAGCCCTCGGCAACCTCATGCAGATCAATGCCGTGCTCGGGCAGTCGGGCCAGGCCGGCGACCTGGAGTCGCGCATCGCTGCGTTGCAGGACAATATCCGGGCTCAGATGCAGGCCCTGCAGGGCCATGAGGCGGTTCCCCAGGCCAAGCTCGACGAGCTGGCTGACGCTTTTGCCAGCGCCCAGGCCGAAACGTCTTTGCAGGCCAAGGTCGCCCTGTTCGACAAGCTGCTGGCTCAAGCACAGGTGCTGAGCAAACTGGTGGCCAGCCAGTCCGGCCTGAGCCAGGACAGCCAGGTTTCGGTGCGTCAGTTGAGCGAACTGCTTGGCACTGCCACCGCCCAGGTGACCCTGGCCTTGGGCGAGGGCAGGACGATGGGTGCCATCGCGCTTGGCCGAGGGTTCATCGACTCGGCCGGCAGCGTCCGCTTCGAAGACCTGCTGCAGCGCCTGGAGCGTTTGGCGGCAGACTATGGCATGCGGGTGGATGAAGCCTTGGCCAGTGACCTTGGCGTCGCCACGGACATGATAGCCGCGGCGCAGGCCAGCAAAGCTTCCGTCAAACAAGCCGCCGCATTGTTCGAGGAACGTGTGGTGGTTGCTGAAACCCTGGATGCGCCTTGGCCCGCCTTCTATCAACAGGTGAGTGAGCTGATGGCTCACACTTACCAACTGAACGAGGAAGTCCTTGGGCATCTGCACCTGCAGTTGCAGGAGCGCCTTGGTCAGCAGCGCCTGCGCATGGTCGCCTTGGTGGCCGTGCTGACGGGCGTTTTCGCGCTGATCCTTTACCTTTACGGCGGCTTCTATGTCTCGACCCGCACGACGCTGCGCAAGCTGGGGGGCGCGATGGACAAGGTGGCGGCCGGTGACATGACGGTCAGTTTCAAGGCCCACAGCCGCGACGAACTGGGCGAACTGGCGCAGGGTTTCAGCGAAACCGTGCGCCGTATCCGTTGCCTGATCGAGCAGGTCGGCCACACCGTTGTGGCGGTCGAAGTGCAGGCGGGGCAGGTACTGGCGGTATCGGCACGCAGCAGCCAGTCAGTCAGCGGCCAGCGTGAACAGATCGAGCAGGTCGCCACGGCGATGAACCAGATGAGCGCCACTGCGCAGGAAGTTGCGCGCAGCGCTGCATTGGCTGCCGATGGTGCGCAGCAGGTCAACCACGAAAGTGCCAATGGGCGCACGTTGGTGCAAGAGCAGCAGGGCAGCATTGGCCGGCTGGCAGCCGAAATCGACCAGACCGTGTTGGCGATCAACCAGCTCGCTGATGACAGCCAGGCGATCAGCCAGGTTCTTGAGGTGATCCGCAGTATCGCCGAGCAGACCAACCTGTTGGCACTCAACGCTGCAATCGAGGCAGCCCGGGCCGGTGAGCAAGGGCGGGGGTTTGCCGTGGTCGCTGATGAAGTGCGCACCTTGGCCAAGCGTACCCAGGACTCCACTGCGCAGATAGCGCAGATGATCCAGCGTTTGCAGGACGGCGTCGGGGCAGCGGTTCGCGCCATGGGCAGTAGCCATCAGATGGCTGCGGGCACGGTCGAGGAGGCTCGCCAGGTGCAGCAGGCGCTGGGCAACATCCTTGGCGCGGTTGGCGGCATTGTCGAGCAGAACCAGCAGATAGCGGCGGCGGTAGAGCAGCAGACGGCGGTGGCCCATGACATCGACCAGAACATCGTGGCGATCAACCAGGCGGCACAGGACACCTCGCTGGGGGCTTGCCAGACCGAAGATGCCAGCCGGGCATTGTCGGAGCAGGTGGTGGAATTGAAACGGTTGATCGGGGCGTTCAGGGTTTAGCCAGTACTACCAGCCAAACAGCTCACAGGCATTCTTGCTGCTGGTCTCGGCCAACACTTGCACATCAATGCCGATTACCTCGGCCAATGCCCCGGCAATCTCCGGTAGATGCTCCGGGCTGTTTCGCTCACCGGCAAACATCGCCGGGGCCATGTCCGGGGCGTCAGTTTCCAGCACGATGCTTTCCAGCGGCAGGCGCGGCAGGGTCTTGCGCAAGCGCACTGCTTGAGGCCAGGTACCGGCACCACCCAGCCCAAGCCGGAAACCGAGCTTGATGTATTCGCGCGCCTCTTCATAGCTGCCCGCGAACGCGTGGATGATCCCGGCCCGCGCCGGCTTGTAGCGCTTGAGTGTGGCAATCACCTGGGCATGGCTGCGGCGCACGTGGAGCAGGGCGGGCAGTTCGAAGTCACAGGCCAGCTGCAATTGCCCTTCGAACAGCGATTGCTGGCGCGCCTTGTCCAGCGTTTCGACGTAGTAGTCCAGGCCGAACTCGCCCACGGCGCACAGCCGCGGATCGCCATGCAGGCGTTCAAGCCATTGGCGCAACTGCACCAGGTGCTCGGGGCGATGCTGCTCCAGGTAGATCGGATGCAGCCCAAGCGCTGCGCGCACGCGCTCATCGCTGCAGGCCAGGTCCCACACCCGCTGGAAATTGGCCTGATAAACCCCCAGCACTACCATGCGCTCCACCCCACGCCCTGCCGCATTAGCCATCAGGCGCGTGCGGTCGGCATCGAAGTCGGGGAAGTCAAGGTGGGTGTGAGTGTCGATCAGGCGCATGTTCAGGCCACAGTAATACGTTGCTTGAAGGTTCGGCCGATGGCATGCACGCCAGGTTCGTAACGCTTATCCTCGATGGCCGCCAGGGCCAGTTCCAGGGCGGTGGCGGCAATCAGGCCATGTTGCTGGGCCATGGCGTTGACCGGCAGGGGCAGAAAATCGAGCAACTGGTTGTCACCGAAGGTGCCCAGGTGCAGCAGGCGCGAATCGGCCGGGCGCGCCTGCAGGGTGTCGAACACGCCTTGCAGCAGCACGTAGGACGTCGTGACCAAGGCATCCGGCAGGCCGCCCAGCTCGTCGATCAACTGCTGCATCAAGCGCTGGCCGCATTCGCGGCTGAATGCCTCGCCTTGATAACGGCGCACGTCCCCGGCAAAACCCTGCATGGCTTCGTCGAAGCCGCCTGCGCGGGCCTGGCTGACCGACAGCTCCGGGCGCGCGCCGATCAGCGCGATGCTGCGCGGTGCCGTGGCCAGCAGGCTATCGGCCAACTGGCGGCTGGCATCGCGATCATCGCTGATGACCGAACAAAAATGTGCCGGGTTCAGGCGCCGGTCGATGGCGATCACCGGCAGGCCCTTGTCCTGCAGTTCACGGTAGCTGTCATCTTCGGGGGGCAGGCAACTGGCGACGAACAGGGCATCGCAACGCCGGGCCCGGAAAAGCTGCTGCAGTTGGCGCTCACTGTCGGGCCTATCATCGCTGCTGGCGATCAGCAGTTGATAGCCACGGGCGCGGGCGCCTTGCTCCAGCTGCTTGGCAATGCGCGCGTAGCTGGGGTTTTCCAGGTCCGGCAGAATGAAGCCCAAGGTGCGGGTATGCCGGCTGCGCAGGCCCGCAGCTTGGGGGTTGGGCGTGAAGCCGTGGGCCTCGACCACCGCACGCACCCGCTCGACGGTGCTGTTGCTGATGCGCTGCTGTTCGGCCTTGCCATTGATGACGTAGCTGGCAGTGGTCACGGACACACCAGCCAGACGGGCGATATCGCTGAGTTTCACCGAATTTTCCTTGTTATTACCGGGGCGGGCTATACAACCAGACCGGGCAGTTTGACCCGGGCTGGTCGCCACGCGCAGACGACCATTGTCGCAATTGTCCGACAGGATGGGGCTTTTTCCCTGGAAGATTATCGAGTAACGTGGCCGCTTGGTCAGATTAAACGTTTCAGCTATTAATTTTTCTGCCTTCCCTGCCGCTCGTGCAAGGCCGTTGACTGGCTGAATACGTGAATTTCACAACAATACCTCAGTACCCGGTGCAAAAGTGCGCGCAGGGGCTGCAAAAGGAGAAGGTCATGCTCGAGCTCGCCAAAGAGCAGATAGCCATGGGCCAGACGGCCGCCGACAAAGCCCAGGCCCTGCGCCTGCTGGCGGATCGGCTGGTCGCTGACGGCCTGGTCGCCGAAGGGTATCTGCAGGGCCTGCAGGCGCGCGAAGCGCAAGGTTCCACATTCCTTGGCCAAGGCATCGCCATCCCCCACGGCACGCCGCAGACCCGCGACCTGGTGTATGCCACTGGCGTGCGTGTGCTGCAGTTTCCTGAAGGCGTGGACTGGGGTGACGGCCAGATCGTCTACTTGGCCATCGGCATTGCCGCACGCTCCGACGAGCACCTGCGTTTGCTGCAGTTGCTGACCCGTGCCCTGGGCGAGACCGACCTGGCCGAAGCCCTGCGCCGTGCCAGTTCCGCAGAGGCGCTGCTCAAGCTGCTGCAGGGCGCACCCCAGGCGCTGGCGCTGGATGCGCAGCTGGTCAGCCTGAACCTGCCTGCCGAAGATTTCGACGAGTTGGCCTGGCGCGGTGCCCGCCTGTTGCAGCGTGCCGGGTGTGTCGACAATGGTTTTGCCGCGGTACTGCAGCAGGCCGAGCCCTTGCCTCTGGGCGAGGGGCTCTGGTGGCTGCACAGCGAGCGACAGGTACGTCAGCCAGGCTTGGCCTTCGTCACCCCGCAGCAGCCGCTGCGCTACCGCGACCAGCCACTCAATGGTCTGTTTTGTCTGGCCAGCCTCGGCGCTGCCCACCAGGCGCTGCTCGAGCGCCTGTGCGAGGTGCTGATCGAGGGGCGCGGGCAAACGCTTTACCAGGCCACCAGCAGCCGCGCGGTACTTGAGGTGCTCGGTGGTGAGACCGCTCCCGACTGGCCCAGCGCTCGTATCGTGCTGGCCAACCCACATGGCCTGCACGCGCGCCCGGCAAAAATCCTGGCGCAGCTGGCCAAGGGTTTCGAGGGCGAAATCCGCCTGCGTGTGCTGGACAGCGCGCAACCTGCGGTTTCGGTCAAGAGTTTGAGCAAGCTGCTCAGCCTTGGCGCGCGCCGTGGCCAGGAACTGGAGCTGCTGGCCGAGCCGTCTATTGCCGGTGATGCCTTGCCGGTACTGCTGGCGGCAATCGAGCAGGGCTTGGGTGAGGACGTTGAGCCATTGCCGAAAACTGCGGCCGCGGTGAGCCCAGCGCCCGTCGAGGTGTTGCAGGCGCCGGCTGCCGGTAGCCGTATCCAGGCCGTGGCTGCGGCCCCCGGCATTGCCAGTGGGCCCGCCCATGTCTGCGTCGAGCGTGACATCGATTATCCGCTGCGTGGCGAATCGCCAGCGCAGGAGCGGGTCAAGCTGGGCCGGGCACTGGATACAGTGAACGCCGAGTTGCAGGCCTTGGTGCAGCGCAGCGACAAGGCCGTCGGCGAGATCTTCGTCACCCATCAGGAAATGCTCGCCGACCCTGCACTGGCCGACGATGTAGAACTGCGTCTGGCCCAGGGTGAAAGCGCCGCCGCCGCGTGGATGGCCGTGATCGAAGCGGCGGCCCGCCAACAGGAGGCATTGCATGATGCGCTGCTCGCCGAGCGTGCTGCCGACCTGCGCGACATCGGCCGCCGGGTGTTGGCGCAGCTGTGCGGTGTGCAGACGCAGGCCGAGCCTGAGCAACCTTACGTGCTGGTGATGGGCGAGGTCGGCCCCTCTGATGTTGCCCGCCTGGACCCGGCGCGGGTCGCCGGTATCGTCACTGCCCATGGCGGCGCAACCGCGCACAGCGCGATCGTTGCGCGGGCCTTGGGCATCCCGGCCGTGGTCGGCGCGGGGGCGGCGATTCTGCTCCTTGAACCTGGTACGCCGCTGTTGCTCGATGGCCAGCGAGGCGTAGTCAGCGTCGCCCCGCCAGCTGATGAGTTGCAACGTGCGCTGGCCGAGCGTGACCTGCGCGAGCAGCGTCTGCAAGCAGCCTGGGCCAACCGTCATGAGCCAGCGGTAACCCGCGATGGCCATGCCGTCGAAGTATTCGCCAACATCGGCCAGAGCGGCGGCATCGACAAGGTGGTGGAGCAAGGCGCCGAAGGTGTCGGCCTGCTGCGCACCGAGCTGATCTTCATGGCCCACTCGCAGGCGCCGGATGTCGCCACCCAGGAAGCCGAATACCGCCGTGTGCTCGATGGGCTGGGCGGGCGGCCACTGGTCGTGCGCACCCTCGATGTGGGTGGGGACAAACCGTTGCCCTACTGGCCGATCGCAGCCGAAGAAAACCCGTTCCTCGGTGTGCGTGGCGTGCGCCTGACCTTGCAGCGCCCGCAGATCATGGAAGACCAGCTCCGAGCCCTGCTGCGCGCCGCTGATCAGCGCCCGTTGCGCATCATGTTCCCGATGGTCGGCCAGGTGCATGAGTGGCGGGAAGCGAGGGCGATGGTCGAGCGCCTGCGTGAAGAAATTCCGGTAGCCGACCTGCAACTGGGCATCATGGTCGAAGTGCCGTCCGCCGCCTTGCTGGCGCCACAACTGGCCCGCGAAGTGGACTTTTTCAGTATCGGCACCAATGACCTCACCCAGTACACCTTGGCCATCGACCGTGGCCACCCCAGCCTGTCGGCCCAGGCCGACGGCCTGCACCCGGCAGTGTTGAGCCTGATCGACATGACCGTGCGCGCTGCCCATGCCGAGGGCAAGTGGGTAGGGGTGTGCGGTGAACTGGCCGCGGACCCGCAGGCGGTGGCGGTGCTGCTGGGCCTGGACGTGGACGAGCTGAGCGTGGCCGCCCGCAGCGTTGCCGAAGTCAAGGCCCTGGTTCGCCAGGCCGATCATCAGACGGCCCGCGCCCTGGCGCGCGAGGCCCTGCAACAAGACAGCGCCGCAGCGGTTCGCGCGCTGGTGGAGCGTTACTGAATGGCCAAGATCCTTACCCTGACCCTGAACCCGGCGCTGGACATCACCGTAAGCCTCGACGCCCTGCGCCTCGGCCACGTCAACCGCGCCCAGGACCAGCACAGCCATGCCGCCGGCAAAGGGCTGAACGTGGCCCAGGTACTGGCCGACCTGGGGCACAGCGTGACCGTCGGTGGTTTCCTTGGCCAGGACAACCTGCAACCGTTCGAGGCGTTGATCGAATGGCGCGGCTTTGCCGATTGCTTCGTCCGTGTGCCGGGTGAGACGCGCAGCAACCTCAAACTGGTCGAGGCTGATGGCCGGGTGACCGACATCAATGGGCAAGGCCCGCAGGTCGATGAGGCCGCGTGTGAGGCCCTGATGCGCCTGCTTGAACAGGTCGCCCCCGGGCATGACGCCGTGGTGGTGGCTGGGAGCCTGCCACGCGGTATCAGCCCGGACTGGTTCGCCCGGTTGCTCGAACAGCTCAAAGGCCAAGGCCTGAGGGTTGCCCTCGACAGCAGCGGTGCGGCCCTGCGCGCAGGCCTGCAGAGCGCCCCCTGGCTGGTCAAGCCGAACACCGAAGAGCTGGGCGAAGTGCTTGGCCTTGACGTGAACAGCGCCGCCGAACAGCAGGCTGCCGCCCAACGACTGCTGGCCACGGGTGTCGAGCACGTGGTGGTGTCGGCGGGGGAGCAAGGCGTCAGCTGGTTTACAGCTGGCCACACGCTGCACGCCCAGCCGCCGCAGGTGCCGGTTGCCAGTACGGTGGGGGCGGGCGACTCGCTGGTGGCCGGCATGGTTCACGGCTTACTGCTGGCTGAAGCGCCTGCGCAAACCCTGCGCCGCGCCACGGCCATCGCCGCCCAGGCCGTGACCCAGGTCGGCTTCGGTATCCGTGACCGCGAGCAACTGGCGCGCCTGGAGGCCGCCGTGCAACTGACAGAACAACAAGAGGCTCGCCGATGAACATTGCCATTGTCACCGCCTGCCCCAACGGCCAGGTATCCAGCGTGCTGAGTGCGCGCCTGCTGGCCGCTGCCGCCCAGCGCCGCGGCTGGAAAACCTGCGTGGAAGTGCAGGATGCCGAACACCCCGACCGCCAGCTGAGCGCCGCGCAGATCGCTGATGCCGACTGGGTGCTGGTTGTCAGCACCGGGCCGGTTGACCTGGCCCGCTTCGCGGGCAAGCGTTTGTTCCAGAGCACACCGGCGCAAGCGCTGGCCGACCGTGAAGGTTTCCTCGACGAGGCGGCCGCAAATGCCCAGGTACAGGCCGATGCTCATCAAGCCGAACAGCCCCTGGCCACTGCTGGGGCCAAGCTCGTCGCGGTAACCGCCTGCCCGACTGGCGTGGCGCACACGTTCATGGCCGCCGAGGCCCTGCAGCAGGCAGCGCAACAGCTTGGCTATCAACTTACGGTAGAAACCCAAGGCTCGGTCGGCGCCCGTAACCCGTTGTCGGCCCAGGCCATTGCCGACGCCGACGTGGTGCTGCTGGCTGCCGATATCGAAGTGCCCACCGCCCGTTTTGCCGGCAAGCGTATCTACCGCTGTGGTACCGGCATTGCCCTCAAGCAGGCCCGCGCCACGCTGGACAAGGCCCTTGCCGAGGCCAAGGTGGAAAGCGCTGGTGACGCTGCAGCCGCTTCAAGTGCCGGCAAGGCCGAGAAAACCGGTGTTTATAAACACTTGCTGACAGGTGTTTCCTTCATGCTGCCGATGGTGGTGGCAGGCGGCTTGCTGATCGCCCTGTCGTTCGTCTTCGGCATCGAAGCCTACAAGGAACCGGGCACCCTGCCGGCTGCATTGATGCAGATCGGCGGCGAGGCCGCATTCAAACTGATGGTGCCGTTGCTGGCGGGGTACATTGCCTGGTCCATCGCCGACCGCCCGGGCCTGGCGCCCGGCATGATCGGCGGCCTGCTGGCCAGCACTCTGGGCGCCGGATTCATCGGCGGTATCGTTGCCGGCTTCCTCGCCGGTTACAGCGCCAAAGCCATCGCGCGCTGGGCACGCCTGCCGAGCAGCCTCGATGCGCTCAAACCGATCCTGATCATTCCGCTGCTGGCGAGCCTGTTCACAGGCCTGGTGATGATCTACGTGGTCGGCCAGCCGGTGGCCGCTATGCTCGAAGGCCTGACGCAGTTTCTCGACAGCATGGGCACCACCAACGCCATCCTCCTCGGGCTGCTGCTCGGCGGCATGATGTGCATCGACCTGGGCGGCCCGATCAACAAGGCGGCCTATGCCTTTTCGGTAGGGCTGCTGGCATCCTCGAGCTACGCGCCGATGGCGGCGACCATGGCAGCGGGTATGGTGCCGCCGATCGGCCTTGGTATCGCCACGTTCCTGGCCCGTCGCAAGTTCGCCCAGAGCGAGCGCGAGGCTGGCAAGGCCGCTCTGGTGCTGGGTTTGTGCTTCATTTCCGAAGGCGCCATCCCGTTCGCCGCCAAAGACCCGCTGCGGGTCATCCCGGCAAGTATCGCTGGCGGCGCCTTGACCGGCGCGCTGTCGATGTACTTCGGTTGCAAGCTGATGGCGCCCCATGGCGGGCTGTTCGTGCTGCTGATTCCCAATGCGATCAACCATGCGCTGCTGTACCTGCTGGCCATTGTCGCGGGTAGCCTGCTGACAGCGGTGGTGTATGCGCTGATCAAGAAGAGCGAGCGTGTGGAAATGGTCGTGGCGCCGGCCAAGGGCTAGGACGTTCGATCATCCTGCTCTGGTCGCTGGCAAGTCGGCTCCCCCAGGTACGCCACTGCTCTCAAGGCCAAGGGTGTACCTGTGGAGCCGGCGGTAGTCCGCAACCGGCTCAGCGCCGATGCTTTTGCCGCAACGGCACCAGCAGATCCCCCAGGCCGTTGTGATCGACCTCGTGCATCAACGCCAGCAACCCACCCAGCTCACCCGCCGGAAACCCCTTGCGCGCAAACCATGCCAGGTAGTCACCCGGCAGGTCGGCAATTATCCGGCCTTGGTATTTGCCGAAGGGCATGGTGCGGATTACCAGCAGTTCAAGGGTTTCCGGTTTCATCGGCAGTGCCTGGCAGTGGAAGTGCGCCGACCATACTGCAATCTGCACGAGCGCCCAAGCGGCAATCATGCATAACGCCGTTTTTCAGTGTTTTATACTTGCCTATAACTTCTTGTTTTTTAAGTGTTTTTACTTATTGCGCGGCTTGGCACGAAGGCTGCTCCTGTTTACATGACTATTACCTGCCAAGGAGTTTCAGCCATGAGCGACCTCAACAAAGACGTAATCGACGTGCTCAACAACCTGATCGAGTACAGCAAGGACGGCGAGAAAGGGTTCAAGGAGTCGGCCGACGATGTGAAAAACCCGGAGCTCAAAGCGTTCTTCGTCCAGCGCGCTGGCGAATGCGCCAATGCAGCAGGCGAACTGCAGAGTGAAGTGCGTCGCCTGGGCGGCGACCCGGAAACATCCACCAGCATCAGCGGCGACCTGCACCGCGGCTGGGTAAACCTCAAGTCGATGGTTACCGGTAAGGATGAAGAGGCTGTGCTCAACGAAGTAGAACGCGGCGAAGACCATGCCCTCAAAGCCTACAAGGAAGCGCGTGAGAAGCTGGTCAAGCTGGGTCGCTCCGTCAGCGATTCGAGCTATATGCTCGTGGAAAAGCAGCTGCAGGGCGTACAGCGTAACCACGACCAGGTGAAGGCACTGCGCAACGCCGCACGCGCCCGCTCCTAATCCGCAGGGCCCTCTACCCGGTTTCGGCCCTTGGCCTTGGCCCGGTAGAGCGCCTCGTCCGCGGCACCCAGCATGGTCGTCAGGTCTTGTTGGGTGCCGGGGGTGTGGACGCTGATGCCGATACTCACCGTCACCGCGTGTGCATCATCGGCAAAAGGTGCCAATGCCTCGACTCGGGTGCGGATCCTCTCTGCCAACAAGCGGGCGCCGGCCAGTTCGGTTTCCGGCAAAACCACCTGAAATTCCTCACCCCCATAACGCGCCGCCAGGTCCGCCGGGCGTCGTATGCACTGTTCGATCGTCTTGGCCACTTCACGTAAGGCGTGATCTCCTCCAGCGTGCCCATGGCGCTGGTTGAAGGCCTTGAAGTGATCCACATCCACCATCAGCACGGCCAACGGTTTACGGTTGCGCTGGGCGCGCGCCCATTCCTGGCGTAACACCTGATCCAGCCGGCGACGGTTGGCCAGGCCCGTCAGGCTATCCGTTGCTGCCAGCGTGGCCAGACCCTGCTCGGCCTCATGCCTGCGGCGCAATTCGCGGCCCAGCAGCAGGGTGAGCCAGAGAATGCCAATGCACAGCACGCCTGTGGCGATACTGACCACCAACGCCGTGCGGCGCCATGACTGGAACACCTCATCGCTTGAGTGCACCACCAGTATGATCAACGGCAGGTCGGCGACCCGGGCGAAGGTGTACATGCGCTGGGTGCCATAGATGCTGGAGCGGGCTGTGAAGCTACCGCTGCGCTCGCCCAGGATGCGTTTGAAGTTGGGGCGGTCGGCAAAGCTGGTGCCGATCAACGGGTCCTGGTCGCGGCGCGGCTGGCGGGCGAGCAACTGGCCGTCGACGTTGAGCAGGTTGATGCTGCTTTCATGGCCGATATCAAGGCGCTGGAACAGTTCGCTGAAATAGGAGAGGCGCAGGGCACCGGCGGCCAGCCCGGCAAAGCTGCCATCGGCTGCGGAGATGCGCCGGCTGAAACTGATGCACCAGTCAAGGTCGCCGAGCCGTGCCTTGAAAGGCGGGCTGATCAACAAGCCCAGGCCAGGGTCGCGGCGATGGGCCCGGAAGTCGAAGGTGTCGGCGAAATTGGCCTGGCGCGGGGTGACGCTGGTGGAGTCGCCCACGACGTCGCCATTGGCATTGAGCCAGAGAATATCGCCGCGCACCGGGGCCGCGAACGTCTGGTTGAAGAGGATCTGTTGGCGCAGGTTGGGCGCGACCTGCAGCAGTTCGGGATGCTGCACCGCCCAGATCAGCCCGCGCAATGATTGGTCGTAAAGTTCGACATTGCGTAGGATGTCGCTTTCTATCAGCTGGACGATATTGCTGGAGGAGCGGATGGCCGATTGCTCGACACTCTCGCGCTCGCGCCCCAACAGGTAACTGACGATGCCCACGATAGCGAGCACGGCGATGCAACTGCCCAGATTGAGGATCAGCTCGGGGTGCGACCTGTAGAGTGCGAGACGCGGTAATCGAGTGGGCATGCGCGCTACTGCTGAGGCAGGGCCGGTTGCGGCGGGCGACATTCTAGGGAAGTGGTGATTGTCGGACAAGATTTGTCCGACGGAATCGTGCATTGGGCTGCTACGCAGCCCATCGCCGGCAAGCCAGCTCCTACCGAGACCGCGCAATTCTTGAGGTCTGCGCTTTCCCTGTGGGAGCCGGCTTGCCGGCGACGGGCCGCAAAGCGGCCCCCTCCTACCGGTCTGCACACACCGTGTGGGGCTGACTTGCGGTCTCAGGTCAGAACACGTTCAACGGATAATCGACGATCACCCGCAGTTCGTCGTTATCGCTGTTGCTGTCGATCGACGCATAGCCCTGGCCGCCGCGGTGTACGGCATAACGCACCAGCACCGACAGGTCTTTGAAGTCGCCTTGCTGGAACACGTATTTCACGTCCAGGTCACGTTCCCAGTGCTGAGCGTTCTTGCCGTCGGCGCGGTAGTAGTCGTAGTGGGTGTTGCCCTGGTCAGCCTTGGTCAGGTCCGCCTCGCCACGCGAGTACGACACGGTGGTGGTCAGCCCTGGCATGCCGAGCCCGGCGAAGTCATAGCCGTACTGCAGCTTCCACGAACGCTCGTTGGGCGCGTTGAAGTCCGAGTACATGCGCGAGTTGTCCAGGTACACGCTGTCGCCCAGGTTGATGTAGTCGAACGGCGTGTCGCCATTGACCCGCTGGTAGGCGGCAGTAACGCTGTGATAGCCGGCATTGACGGTGAAGTGCACGCTGTAGGTATTGTTGTCGATCTTGCCCAGCAGCGCCTGGCCGGTGTCTTGGGTGTGGTAGAAGTGCACGCCCGGGTTGAGGCTGACCAGGTCGTTGACCACGTAGGTGTAGTCGAAATCAGCGTAGTACTGGTTCCAGATATCCTTCAGCTCGGCGGCGTAAAGGTTGGCAGTGATGTTCTCGGTGCCGCTCCACGACGCACCAGCCCAGTTCAGATGCTTGCTTTTGTCGTGCTCATCCAGCGAGCCGTAGTAGGTGTCGATACGGCGGTGGCCGCTCTGGTTGTACGGCTTGGTGAAGCTGACCTGGCCACCTTCGAGCAGCAGGCCGTCGATGCTGGTATTGGTCAGGCTGACGCCACGGAAGGTCTGCGGCAGCATGCGGGTTTCGCCGCCGGCGATCACCGGGTTGGTAAGGAACAGGTCACCGGCCTTGAGTTCGGTGTCGAAGGCCTTGAGCTTGACCGCCGCGCCTGCGGTGGAGAACGAGTGCGGGGCGGCGCCCAGTTCGCCGTTGTCCTTCACGTGTTCGGGCAGGATGCTGGTGCCGGCATGGCCGCCACCGCCATCGAGCTTCAAGCCCAGCATGGCGTGCGCATCGAGGCCAAAGCCGATTACGCCTGGCGTGTAGCCCGACTCGAAGCGGGCAACCGCGCCTTGGCCCCACTCGCGGGTGTCGCGCACGCCGCTGTTGTGGTTGTCGCGGTTGAAGTAGGCGTTACGAAAATGCAGGTTGAAGGACGAGCCTTCGATGAAGCCATCAGCCTTGTCTTCATCTGCCTGGGCGGCGAAAGGCATCGTTGCGGTCAATGCAATGAACAGCGGGGTAACACGAAACGCGGAAGGCACCGGTACTAGCTCCTTTGGTCTGACGGTGGGGCAGTTTTTATTTTTGAATGTGCAACTTTCTTGTTAGAGAAATAACGGCCGGGCTGATCGTCAAAGCACATAAAAAAAGCCGCTGATCGGCAGCGGCTTTAAAAGGCTAACATATCGGCACCGGCGGTGCCCATGGTGTAGCCGGGGGGAAACGGGAGCGGCATCGTTGCGCGATCAGCTCTCGGCATTGGCGTCGATGGAAACCTTGGAAGCTGTCTGTTTTGCATCTTTGCCTGCGTCGGCCTTGTGCGCTACGGCCTCGCGGGCTTCCTGGTGAACAGCAGCAAGCTCTGCATTACGGGCGACGAAAGCCGGGGATTCTTCGGCCATGGCCAGGGGCGACAACAACAGGGAAGACAGAACGAAAACGCTGGCAATACCCATACTGTTGGACATGTTGAAACTACCTTCTTGCGGTGCAAGTGCTAATGGAGACAGGGCTAAAGTTAGTCTCTTCATTGCCTTGGAAACAGCACCGGGCGCGATAAGCACTGTTGCGCAAAAGGTAACTATCCCTGCGAAAAACATTAGATCTTTGCCGCAAACCCCTGCAGTTGAGCGTTTGGCAGGCGAATGCCGAAGGTGTTGGCACCCGCCTCGCTGCGCACAAAAACCTCACCCCCATGCATCAGCGCAATCGCCTTGACGATGGCCAACCCCAACCCGTGATTGCCCCCGCCACTGTTGCTGCGCGCCGCATCCACCCGGTAGAACCGCTCGAACAGCAGAGGCAGGTGATCATCGTCGATAGCCGGCCCTGGGTTGCTCACGGCAATGCTGACCTGCTCCGGCCCGGCATCGATATGCACGCGGATCACTTGGTGCGGTGCGGTATGCTGCACGGCATTGTTCAGCAGGTTGATCAACGCCCGGCGCAACTGGGCTTTTTCGATGGGGGCCTGGGCATCGCCGCTGACAGTGACGCTGACCTGGGCGTCTTCGAGGATGTAGTCGAGGTAATCGAGGGTGGTGGCCACTTCCTCGGCCAGCGATACCTGGGTCAGGGCAGTGGCCTTGCTGCCCTGGTCGGCGCTGGCCAGGAACAGCATGTCGTTGATGATGCTGCGCAGGCGTTCGAGCTCTTCCAGGTTTGATTGCAGCACTTCGAAGTAGTGTTCGGCGCTGCGCCCCCGGGTGAGGGCGACCTGGGTCTGGCCTATCAGGTTGGTCAGCGGCGAGCGCAGTTCGTGGGCAACGTCGGCGTTGAACGCTTCCAGCTGCGAATAGGCCTGGCTGACCCGGTCGAGCGCCGCGTTGAAAGCGCCGGCGAATTGCGCCAGTTCCGGGGCCAGGTTGACGGTTTGCAGGCGGCCATCCAGGCGTGGGGGGGCCAAGGCCTGTGCCTCGTTGGACAGCGCCAGCAGCGGGCGCAGGCCAATGCGCGCCACCCAGTAGCCGAGCACCGAGGCCAGCAGCACACCGAGCACCGCCAGCCCGACGATGGCCACCAGCAGGCTGTGCTGAGCCTGCCAGAAGGTCTCGGTATCAATAGCGATCAGAAAGCGCAGTGGCGGGCGAGCGCCCAGGGCCGGCAACTCGCTGACCAGCACCTTGTAAGGGTAGGGCCGGTCAGGCAGGCGCAGGTCGCGCATCCCTTCAGGGCCTTCGGCAAATGCGCGGACCCGTTCGCTGGGGTGGCCATATTCGAACGCCGGGTCGCTGCCGACCACCCAGAAGCGGATACGTTTGTCTTCCTCGCTGAGCAGGTTGAGCTTGTTGCGGATCTTGGCCCAGTGCTCGGGGCTGCCGTAGCGATTGAGGGTGGATTCGAGCACGCTGAAGCGGGCGTCCAGCTCGGCCGCCGGCAGCATGTCCAGGCTATGGTCGACCTGGCGGTAAAGTGCCGAGCCGATAAACAGAAACACGCCCATCGCCACCAGAATGAACAGCGCCGACAGGCGCAGTGCGATGGAGTTAACCGGCACGGTTTTCCAGGACATAGCCCATGCCTCGGATGGTATGCAGCAGCTTGTTGTCAAATGGCCCGTCGAGCTTGGCGCGCAGGCGCTTGATGGCCACTTCGACGACATTGGCGTCGCTGTCGAAGTTGATGTCCCAGACCAGCTCGGCGATGGCGGTCTTGGAGAGGATTTCGCCCTGGCGCCTGGCCAGCACGCTGAGCAGCGAAAACTCCTTGGCGGTGAGGTCCAGGCGTTGACCGGCACGGCTGGCCTTGCGCGCCATCAGGTCGATCCACAGGTCGCCGACCTGCACCTGCAGTGGCTCGTGGCTGCCGCTGCGGCGAGTCAGGGCCTGCAGGCGGGCGACCAGTTCAAGGAAGGAGAACGGCTTGCCAAGGTAATCGTCGGCACCTTCGCGCAGCCCGTGGATGCGGTCCTCGACGCGCTCGCGGGCGGTGAGCATGATCACCGGTGTCTGCTTACGGGCACGCAAGGCACGCAGCACGCCATAGCCATCCAGACCCGGCAGCATCACATCGAGCACGATCACCGCATAGTCACCTTCAAGCGCCAGGTGCAGGCCGTCGATGCCGTCCCGTGCCAGGTCGACAGTGAAGCCTTGCTCGCTCAGGCCGCGATGCAGGTAGTCAGCGGTTTTCTCTTCGTCTTCGATGATCAGCACACGCATGGTCTTGTCTCAGTAGGTCCTTGGCGCGACCGCGCTGGCGGCCTTGCGGCGATGGAACAGGCGCTCCAGGGCCAAGTATATGACCGGGGTGGTGAACAGCGTCAGGGCCTGGCTGACCAGCAGGCCGCCGACCACCGCGATACCCAGCGGCTGGCGCAGCTCGGCGCCAGCGCCAAAGCCGAACATCAGCGGCACCGCGCCGAGCAGGGCGGCCATGGTAGTCATGATGATCGGCCGAAAGCGCGTCAGGCAGGCCTGGTGAATCGCCTGCTCGGGCGTCAGACCATGGCGGCGCTGGGCTTCCAGGGCGAAATCGATGAGCAGGATGCCGTTCTTCTTGACGATGCCGATCAGCAGCACCACGCCGATCAGGCCCATGATGCTGAAGTCCTGGCCCATGGCCCACAGCAGTAGCAACGCGCCCAGGCCCGCCGAAGGCAGGGTCGAGATGATGGTCAGCGGGTGCACCAGGCTCTCGTAGAGCACCCCAAGGATGATGTAAACCGCCACCAGTGCGGCGAGGATCAGCCACGGCTGGCTCGACAGCGAACTCTGGAAGGCCTGCGCCGCGCCCTGGAAGTTGCCGCTGATCGAGTCGGGCATGCCCAGTTCGCGCTGGGTGCGTTCCAGGATCGCCACCGCATCGCCCAGGGCCACGCCGGGGGCCAGGTTGAACGACAGGTTGGCGGCCGGGAACAGACCGTCATGGCTGATCGACAGCGGCCCGGTGCTGGGCGCGGCGACATGCGCCAATGCCGACAGCGGCACCATTTCGTTGGTCAGGGGCGAGCGCAGGTAGAAGAAATTCAGGCTTTCGGCCTTGCCGCGCTGTTGGGCGTCCAGTTCCAGGATCACCTTGTACTGGTTGGTCTCGGTCTGGAATTCGCTGATCTGCCGCTGGCCAAAGGCGTCGTACAGCGCCTGGTCGACGTCGGTGGTGGTCAGGCCGAAGCGGGCCGCAGCCTGGCGGTCGATGTCGATGCGGGTAACGCTGGCGCCCAGTTGCAGGTCGTTTGACAGGTCGCGCAACGCCGGGTTTTCGCGCAGGCGCTCGGTCAGGCGTTGGGTCCACAGGTTGAGGGCGACGCCGTCGTTACTTTTGAGCACGTACTGGTACTGGGTACGTGACGGGCCGGAGCTCAGGTTGATGTCCTGGCCGGCGCGCATGTACAGCACCACGCCAGGCACTTGCGCGAGTTGCGGGCGCAGCCGGTCGATCAGCTCGCTGGCCGAAACATCGCGCTCGCCGCGGGGCTTGAGGGCAATCCAGAAACGGCCGTTGGCGATGGTCTGGTTGCTGCCGGTAACCCCTACCGAATGGGAGAAGGCCCTCACAGCGGGGTCGGCTTCGATGATTTTCGCCAGTGCCAGGTGCTTGTCGATCATCGACGGGTATGACACATCCGCTGCCGCTTCAGTGGTGCCGAGAATGAAACCGGTGTCCTGCAGGGGGAAGAAGCCCTTGGGGATGGCCACGTAGCCGATCACCGCCAGGGCCAGGGTCAGGCCGAACACGCCGAGAGTCAGGCGCTGATGAGCCAGCGCCCGGTCCAGGCCCTTTTCGTACCACTTCAGCAGCCGTTCACCGAAGCCGCCATGGTGCTCCGTGGGCGGGCGACGCATGAACAGCGCGCACAGGGTCGGTGCCAGGGTCAGCGACACCACCACCGAAATCAGAATGGTGGCTGTGGCGGTAAGGGCGAACTCCTTGAACAGCCGGCCCACCACGCCGCCCATGAACAGCAGCGGAATGAACGCGGCAACAAGCGAGAAGCTGATCGACACCACGGTGAAGCCGATTTCGCCTGCCCCTTTGAGCGCAGCAGTGCGGCTGTCTTCGCCGGCTTCCAGATGGCGGTGGATGTTCTCCACCACCACGATGGCGTCGTCCACCACAAAACCGACAGCAATGACGATGGCCACCAGGGTCAGGTTGTTGAGGCTGAAACCGAACACGTACATCAGTGCGCAAGTGGCGATCAGCGATACGCCCAGCACACTGGACACCACCAGGGTGGCTGACCATTGGCGCAGGAACAGCGCCATCACCCCGATCACCAGGGCTACGGCGATCATCAGGGTCAGTTCCACCTCATGCAGCGACGCGCGGATGGTCTGGGTACGGTCCTGCAGCACCGATACCTCGACCGAGGCCGGCAGCATCTCCTGCAGCTTGGGCAAGGCGCCGAGCACGCGGTCCACGGTGTCGACGATGTTGGCGCCAGGCTGGCGGAAAACCACAAGGTTCAGGCCCGGCTGGTTGCCAGACCAGGCTTTGACGTAGGCGTTCTCGGCGCCGTTGATCACCTTGGCCACGTCCTGCAGGTGCACCGGGGCGCCGTCGCGGTAAGAGACAATGAGCCTGGCATAGTCCTCGGGGTGGAACAGCTGGTCGTTGGCGGCGATGGTCGACACGCTGTGCTCTCCATACAGGGCGCCCTTTGCCAGGTTCAGGCTGGTCTGCTGGATGGCCAGGCGCAGGTCGGCGAGCGTAAGGCCCATGGCGGCGAGCTTTTCCGGCTGGGCCTGCACACGGATGGCCGGGCGCAACTGGCCGGTGATGTTGATCAGGCCGACCCCTTCGATCTGGCTCAGCTGGCGTGCCAGCAAGGTTTCGGCATAGTCGCTCAGGTCGTTGCCGGGCATCTGTGCGGAGCTGACGGTGAGTACCAGCACCGGGCTGTCGGCCGGGTTGACCTTGCGCCAGGTCGGCGGGTTGGGCAGGTCCTGGGGCAGGCGGGCGGTAGCCGTGTTGATGGCCGCCTGGACTTCCTGGGCGGCAGTGTCAATGTTCTTGTCGAGGGTGAACTGCAGGATCAGGGTGGTCGAGCCCAGTGCGCTGCTGCTGGTCATCTGGGCCATGCCGGGGATGGCGCTGAACTGCACCTCCAGCGGCGTGGCCACCGAAGAGGCCATGGTTTCCGGGCTGGCCCCAGGCAACTGGGCGGTGACCTGTATGGTCGGGAAGTCGGCTTCTGGCAAGGGCGCCACGGGGAGCCGGGGAAAGGCGATGGCGCCCAGCAGTACTAGGGCGAAGGTCAGCAGCAGGGTGGCGACGGGGTGGTCGATGCACCAGGCCGACACGCTGTTGCGGCTATTCATGGCTGGCTCCGGCGGTCGGCCATTTCCGACGGCGGCGGTGCGTCCGGGGTGACCTCCACGCGAGAGCCCGGCTTGAGCCGCGACTGACCATCGAGCACCACACGCTCGCCCGGCTTGACCCCGGCAATGATGTTCAGGCCACTGTCCTGGTACAGCACCTTGACCGGCACACTGGTGACCTTGTCGCCGTCCAGGCGGTAGACGAAGTGGCCGTCGACGCCGCGCTGCACCACTGGCGGCGGCACCACCAGGGCGTTTTCTTCCACGGCAGTGCGCAAACGGATGGTCACCAGTTGCCCCGGCCACAGCCGGCCGTCCTTGTTGTCGAACTCGGCCTTGACCCGCACCGTGCCGGTGTTGGCCGAAATCTGGTTGTCAATCAGGGCCAGGTGGCCTTCACCCAGCAGGTTGCTTTCGCCATCGGCGTCCATGTAGGCCTGCACCAATGCGGGCGTGGGCGCCTTCAGCAGGCCCTGCAGGGTTGGCAGCATCTGTTGCGGCAGGGAGAACTCGACCGCGATGGGGTCGATCTGGGTCACGCTGAACAGGCCCTGGGTATCGCTGGCGCGCACCAGGTTGCCGGGGTCGATGTTGCGGATGCCGACACGCCCGGTGACAGGGGAGCGAATCTGCGTGTAGGAGAGCTGGACTTCGGCATTGGCGATGGCGGCCTGGTTGCCTTTTACGGTGGCTTACAGCTGATTGACCAGCGCCTGTTGCTGGTCGAGGGTCTGCTTGGACACGCCGTCATCGCTGCTGAGCAGGCGGTAGCGCTTGAGGTCGACGCCGGCCACCTGGATTTGAGCCTGGCTCTGGCCGAGCTGGGCGCGGGCCTGGTCGAGGCTGGCGCGGATGCTGCGATCGTCCAGGGTGGCCAGCAGGTCGCCTTGCTTGACCCACTGGCCCTCTTTGACCAGTACCCGGGTCAGCACCCCTTCGACCTGCGGTTTTATTTCGACGCTGTGCAACGACAGCACTGAGCCGATGGCGCTGGCGTAGCGCGGCACGTCCTGCTGGGCAACGCTGACCACGCGCACCGGAACGGCGCTTTGGGCGCGCGCAACCGGCGCCTCCTGGCGCTGGCCATACCAGATGCCCAGTGCTGCGAGGGCGAGCAGGGTGGTGGCGGCCAGCAGGAGAGGGCGGGTAGGACGTCGCATCGGCGCGGGCACCTTGGCCAAGAGGAGGGGGCGGTTATTGAAGCTTATAGCGCTGTGACCGGGTCGGCAGCGTGACAGCTGGCTGACAGCGCTGACAGGTTGGGGGCAGTTGGCAGCCCTAACGCGATCCTGACTGATTCATACCTCTGCTCCCCTTGATCCGTAAGAAGATTCTGAATCTGAAACCAGATGCTTCAAGAGCGCAGCCATGACGAATTATCCTACGCGCTCTGTCGGATGGCGTCTGATAGGCGGGGAACTGTTTCAGCGATAACTTCACGGTTCGCCACAACGGCGAGCGGCCGTGAGAAGCCGCAGCTGTATCCAGGATGCCATTTTTCATGGCAGCCGTGCGTGTGCGGGCTTCGGTCCGGGCCGCGGTTCCTGGACGCGGTCTTCTCACCTCGCGTACGGCTGCCACCCAATCCGTGAGAAGAACAAGGTGGTCGCTTTCCAATAGCATCTTCAGGAAAGTCATCATGAAAAAAATCGTTCCCGATCCACCGGACTCATTCCCGATCCCTTACATCACAATCATCGCCGACCTCTCCCCCGAAGACGCCAGGTCTCACGCTGCTGCGCTGATGGACTGCCTCTGCAAAACCAGCCAGCTCTACCTCGACACCGAAGCCGAAGACCATCGCTACGCGCTGCTGGAAAACCTCGGCATTCTCACTGAACTGCTGCGTGTCCTTGTCGCCCATATGGCGATGCAAGGAGATCATCCATGAGTGATGAACTGAAATCGCGCAGCACAGCCGGCAAGGAAACATTCCTCGAGTTGTACGCCATCCAGCCGGGCATACCGCTCGATCATGCTTTCGACGAGCTGTCGGTCTTGCTCGGTTGTATCCGGCATTTGAGCGAGGAAGCCGAGATGGAAGGCAACATGATCGCAGGCAGTGCGGCACGCATTCTCAGTGCCATGGCCAAAGCACTGATCAACGACATGGAAATGGGCATGAACCGCAGCGCTTAAGCGGTTGTGGGGCCGCTTTGCGGCCCATCGCCGGCAAGCCCGGCTCCCACATGGGGATCGCCGGCAAGCCGGGCTCCCACAGGGAGATCGCCGGGATTTGGTGCTGGCTTTGCTAGAAACCGATGAAGGCGTAGTACTGCGAAGGCGTGTCGCCAGCCTGCAAGCCCTGCGCCTGCAGTTTGGCCAGCAGGGCGGTGTCCTGCACGTGCAGCGCCCACGGCGCATCGTGCGCTGGCGGTACATCCGCCACCGCCGCAGCCAAGGCGCCCATGTCCGGAAGGTAGGCCGTGAAGCCATTGCCCTTGAGCGCGCTGATGGTCATGCCCAAGGCCTGGCACACGGCGACCTTGGCCGCGATGTCATCACGATCTGCCTGCCGGGACGCTTGCACGAGTGCCAGCAGCGCCGGGTCCACCGGCAACGAACCATGAATCAGCTCAGGCCCTTGCTCCCAAGCCTCTGGCGGGCAGTCCTTGTTCTCTGGCCTTAGCGGAATGTGCGGGTTGATTTCCACCGGGTAGATGCGGCAGACCAGCGGCCGGCTCTCGTAGATGGTGCACAGGTCGTTTTCGTCCAGGTTGCGGCACCGCCCAGGGTTGAACGCGGCAAAGGTCACCGAAACCCGTACCTCGCTGTCACCGCAAGGTACCGGGTGCGAGCGGCGCAGCACATGCTCACGCTGGTCTGCCGGCATCCCCGGGCCATCCTCCACAAAGGCTTCGATCAGCACCACCACCTGGCCGCCGGATGCCGCCCACTGGCGCGACTCGGCCAGGGTCAGTGGTACATGGTGGCCGGTGCAGCACTTGCCGCAGCCGGTACAGGCAAAACGCAGAGAGTCGTTCACTTGGCGTCTGGGTTCCATTCGCTGACGAAGGCCCGCTGGTGCTGGCGGTCGTACAAGCACAGCTCGGAGCCGGTGCGTTGCTGCATGTGCGTTTGTGGATACACCCCTTCGATGACCAGGGCGCTGAAGCCGACCTGGTCATCGAACTCTGCGGGCTTGCCGCGGGCGTGGGCATCCTTGAACTGGCTGGCGGCCAGGCAGGCCTTGAGCATCTGCTGGCGTTGTTCGTTCCAGGCCTGGCTGCTGGAGGCCTGGGCAACACCGCTGAAAAGGGCGCAGGCGATCAGGAGAGAGCTGAAAAACTTCATACGCTGTACCGTGAAACGTTCGAGGGGGGGAAGTATGACCGAGTCATCCCTGGCAACAGGCCAGGGAGTTTGTCGCTGAATATGACAGCACGGCCATCATCGCTCGGCAAACACTACCGTGCGTGCCGCCACCACCAGGCAATCGGTCAGCTCCGGTGAGGAGAACTTGGTCAGGATGGCATTGGCCCCCGCCAACCTGGCCTTCTCGGCACTCATCGCGCTGTCCAGCGAGGTGTGCAGCAGCACGTAGAGGTGCTGGAAGTCCGGTGTTTCGCGCAGGGTGCGGGTGAAGGCATAGCCGTCCATCTCCGACATCTCGATGTCGGACACGATGATGTTGATCTCCTGCGCGGTGCCCTGCAGCTCCAGCAGCACGTTGATTGCATCCTTGGCGCTGCGTGCGGTGTGGCAGTCGATGCCCAGGTTACGCAGGGTGTGCACCGACTGTTGCAGCGCCACCTGGCTGTCGTCCACCACCAGGATGTTGGCGGCGGCCAACAGGCTGGCGTCTTCTTCGTTCAGCTTGCCCGGAGCGGGCTCCGGCTCCGGCGGGGCGATGGCATGGATCACCTTTTCGATGTCCAGCACCTGCACCAAGGTATTGTCGACACGGGTCACGCCGGTGATGAACGAGCGGTTGCCCGAGCCAAAGGGCGGCGGCTTGATGTCGGTGCTCAGGCAGTGGATGATGCGGCTCACTGCCTGCACATGCAGGCCCTGGCGCGAGCGGCTGATCTCGGTGACGATCAGGCAGCCACCGTCCGGGTCGGCCAGCGGGCGTTCACCGATGGCCCGCGACAGGTCGATCACCGACAGCGGGTTGCCGCGCAGCGTCGCCACGCCTTTCACGTGGGGGTGCGATTCGGGCAACCTGGTCAGCGACGGGCAAGGGATGATCTCGCTGACCTTGAGCAGGTTGATTGCCATCAGCTTGCCGCTGCGCAGGGTGAACAGCAGCAGGGACAACGCGTCCGCGCGGGCATTTTGCGTGGCCATGGTGACCTTCATGGAAGACAGGGGATAACCGGTTATCGGCCTGTTCGGGCTGGGCTTTAACTTGGCGGCAGCCTTTGCTGGCCCTATCGCCGGCAAGCCGGCTCCTGCAAGGTCACCAGTGCGCCAACGGCTTGTGCAGTTCCTGTGGGAGCCGGCTTGCCGGCGATGGCCGCGCAGCGGCCCTTAGCGCTCGCGCAAGGCCTCCTTGGCGCGGTTCAGCGGCTTGATCAGGTAATCGAGAATGGTTTTTTCGCCCGTGCGGATATCCACCGTGGCAATCATCCCCGGCACGATCGCAAAGCGCTTGCCGGCCTTGTTCTGCAGGCTGTCCTGCTCGGTACGGATGAACACCCGG
Organism: Lelliottia jeotgali; assembly: GCF_977070485.1. Lineage (NCBI taxonomy): Bacteria > Pseudomonadati > Pseudomonadota > Gammaproteobacteria > Enterobacterales > Enterobacteriaceae > Lelliottia > Lelliottia jeotgali. The sequence goes on along the minus strand of NZ_CDRVFO010000007.1, from coordinate 166,210 downwards.
TAATAATAGATCTCCGGTTTCACCTCATCCTGCAGGGTATCGGGCGAGATGCCCACCACTTTGCCCTCCAGCCCGCCATACACCGAATAGTCATAGGCACTGATCTTCACCTTGGCCGCCTGGTCGGGGTGGATGAAGGCGATGTCCCGGGGGGCGATGCGCGTCTCGATCAGCAAGCGTTCGTCCATCGGCACGATCTTCATCACCTGCCCGCCGGGCTGTACCACCCCGCCCAGGGTGTTGACCTCGATGTCCTTGACGATGCCGCGCACCGGCGAGCGCAAGGTCAGGCGTGACAGCGAATCACTGCGTCCGCGGATCACTTCCGAGAGGCTGTCGGCTTCGGCGCTGGCCTTGGCCAGTTCTTCGCGGGCGCGTACCAGGTAATCGGACCGTGCTTCGTTGGCCTTGAGCTCGAGTTCCGAGCGTTGGCGGTTGAGGCGGATCACTTCGACCCGGCTGGAGGCGCCCATCTTGGCCAGGTTTTCGGTGATCTGCAGTTCGCTGCGCACCAGCCGCAGCGAGTCCTCGATGCCCGCCAGGGTCTGTTCCAGGCCGCGGCGGCGGGTCTGGTACAGCGCGGTTTCGGCGTCGATCAGGTCCGGCGAATCGCGCAAGCTGTCGGGGAAGGCCAGCGGCTTGCCGGTGACCTCGGCGCGCAAGCGCGCAACGCTGGCCGTGGCAGCACGGTACTTGGCCTCGCTTTCACCGACGCTGGAGGCGGTCTTGGTCGGGTCGAGCTGGGCCAGCACCTGGCCGCGCTCGACCAGGTCGCCTTCGGCCACATTCATCTCGGCGACGATGCCGCCTTCGAACGACTGGATCACCTGCTCGCGTGAGCTGGGGATCACTTTGTCGGTGCCGGTAGAGACTTCGGTGACCTCGAACCAGGCGGCCCAGGCCAGGAACGCGGCCAGCATCAGCGCACACGCGGTGATGACGCGGCCTGCGCGCAGCACGGCCTGATCGTCCTGGCCATCCAGGTAGGACGCGGGGAGTTCATGGTTGCTCATGCCTGCGCTCCTTGCAATTTGGCCAGGGCGGCTTCACGGCTGTCGTCGATGACGATGCGCCCGCCGTCGAGCACGATGATCCGCTCGACCCGTTGCAGCACGCTCAAACGGTGAGTGGCGATCACCAGGGTGCGGCCTTGGCAGAAGCGGTCGAGGTTATCGAGCAGTTTGCGTTCGGTCGTGTCGTCCAGCGAGGCGGTGGGTTCATCCAGCAGCAGTACCTGCGGCTGGCGCACCAGCAAACGTGCCAGCACCAGTGCCTGGCGTTGCCCGCCGGACAGGCCCAGGCCACCTTCCAGAATCAGGTGGTCCATGCCTTTGGGTAGCCGGCGCACGAAGTCCAGTGCGCCCGTGGCGGCCAGCGCGGCAACCAGTTCCTGGTCACTGGCCTGGCCGGCACCGAGGGTGAGGTTTTCGCGCAGGGTGCCGTGGAACAGCCGCGCATACTGCGCCAGCAAGCCGACGTCACGGCGCAGGTCGGCCGGGTCCAGGTGGGCCAGGGCAATGCCGTCGAGCGTGACCTCGCCTTGCACCAGGTCCATGGCACCGCCCAGCGCCTGCAGCAGGGTCGACTTACCGGCGCCGTTGCGCCCCAGCACGGCGATGCGTTCGCCCGGCCGGATGTCCAGCTGGCCGATGTTCAGCACCGGTGGTGCCTCGGGGTCGTAGCGGAAGTTGGCCTGACGCAGCCGGTACTCGCCGCGGATGGCCGGCAGGTGCACACGGGCTTCTCCTTCGGGGTGGTCGACCGGTGACTGCATCAGTTTGTCCAGGCCCTGTAGTGCCACCTTGGCTTGCTGCCAGCGGGTCAGCACATGGGTGAGCTGCGCCAGCGGCGCCATCATCCGCGAGGAAAGCATCGAGGCGGCTACCAGGCTACCGGTGGTGAGGTCGCCGGCAATCACCATTGGCGCGCCTATGACGATGACCACGGCAAACACCGCGCCTTGCACGTTCTGGGTCCAGGTCACCAGGCCGTTGGTCAGGGTGCGTAGACGCAGGTTGGTGTGTGCGCAGGCTGCGTTGTACTGGTTCCATTGGCGCTCGAAGCGCGCTTCGGCCTGCAGTGCCTTGATTTCGTCCAGGCCCTGGACGCTTTCCACCAGCATGGCGTTGCGCAGTGACGATTCGCGCATCGAGGCATTGGCCAGGCGTGCCAGCCGGCGCTGCGCCAGCAAGCCAGGCAGGAGCATGGCCAGCAGTGCCACCAGGGGGATAAACACCAGCACGCCGCCGATCAGCCAGAACACGAACAGGAACAACAGGAAGAACGGTAGGTCTGCCAGCGCGGTGGCGGTGCTGGAGGTGATCAGGTCGCGGATCGACTCCAGCTCGCGCAACTGCGAAATGAACGAGCCGGTGGACTTCGGCCGCGCCGAGTTGCGCAGGCGCAGGGCATGGCCGTAGACCAGATCTGACACGCGCAGGTCGGCGCGCTTGCCGAGCAGGTCGGTAACCTTCAGGCGCAGCAGGCGCATGCTGAAGTCGAACACCAGCGCCAGCACCACACCGCCGAACAGCACGTACAGGGTGGGCAGGGACTCGGCGGGGATCACCCGGTCATACACCTGCATCGAGAACAGCACGCCGGCCAGGGCAAGCACGTTGGCCACCAGCGAGGCGACCATCACCTGCCCATACGGGCGCAGGTCTCGCAGGACGATGCGGGCGAACCAGTGGCGGTCGTACGGGGCGGTGTAGTCGTCGGTACGCACATCGCGCAACGGCCGAGCCGGGCGCATCAGTGCCACGCGGTTGATGCGCCCTTCGAGCGCTTCGCGGGGCAGGCGCGAGGTGAGGCTCTGATCGCCGGCGAACACCACGGCCAGCTCGTTGTCCTCGGTCACGGCTTCGACCACAGCCAACTGGCCATCGTCGAGTTCCAGCACCAGTGGTGTACGCCATTGCCGCAGGGCTTTGGCATCGAAGCGCACGAAGCGCAGCGACAGGCCTGCCTGGCGCGCCATGTGGCGCAGGATTTCATCCAGCGGCCGGGCATCTTCCACGGCCGCCAGGCGAATGCGCTGTGGGGATACATCCAACCGGTAGTGGTGGGCGACCTGCAGCATGACTTCAAGCCACGGGCCAAGGTCCGGCCGATGGACGATAGCCTGCTCCGGGTTTTGCTGCTGCGTGGCTTGGCTCAGGTTGACGGTATCGTTCATGGCTCGATCTCCACCCCTTGCAGGTTGCGCCCTTCAAGGCCTAAGGCCATGCGCAGGGCGCCGGTGTTGTACAGGCAGTCGACATCCAGGCGCAGCAGGTCGGAACGGGTGCCGGCAAGTTCGAAGCGCGACTGGTAGATTTCCTGCTCGGCATTGAGCAGGTCGAGCAGCGGGCGCGTGCCCAGGTCCAGGTATTGCCGGCCGTAGAGCATGCGTGCTTCCTTGATGCTGGTCTGGCGCGCCTCCAGCGAACTCAGCCGGCGGCCCAGCCCCGAGGTTTGCGCCATGGCTTCGGCCAGCCCTCGGCGGGCCTGCAGGCGTGCGGCGTCTTCGGCGGAATCGGCGGCGGTCAGGGCATGCCCGGCCGCGCGGCTGCGGGCGCTGATGGCGCCGCCTTGGTAGATCGGCACTTCGAGGTTCAGGTAAATGCCCGCCTGGGTACGGTCGAGGCGGTTGTTGTCGCGGTCGTAGTCGTTGTCCAGGTAGTGGTTGACCTGCGGCTGCAGCGACAGTGTCGGGTAGGCCTCGGCCTTGGCCTGTGCCAGTTCGGCTTTGGATTGCGCGCGCAGGGCCAGGGCCATGAGCACTGCAGGCAGGCGGTCGTCGGCTTGCGGTGGGCGCTTGCAGGCCTGGTTGAGTTCGGGGGGCGTTTCTTCGGCCAGGGCCGGCGGTGCGACGCGGCCGAGCAGGGCGGCGAGGGTCGAGCGCCACCGCTCGTACTGGGCCTGATACTCCTCGAGGGTGGCACGGGCGCCTTCCACCCGGGACTCGGCCTGGACCACGTCGGAGCGCGTGCTGGCGCCCATGTCGCTGCGCTGGCGCGCCATGCCGGCAATATCGCCAACGCCTTTGATCTGCTCGCGAGCAATCACCATGAGCTGCTCGTAACGGCGGGTTTCGATCCAGGCGTAGGCGGTATCGCGGGCCAGGTCGTCTACCACCAGCAGGATGTTGGCCTGGGCGCGGGCGGCGGCAGCGTGAGCCGCGTCGACAGCACTGTCGACCTTGCCGAAATCGTAGAGCATCTGCTTGAGCGACAGGTTCAGCGCCTGGCTGCTGCGGTCGCCGCCATACCCGCTGTCATAGCCGGTGCGGATACCGCCGGAAACCTGTGGGTAGTAACCGGCGCGGGCCACGTTGATGCCTTCGCCTTGCTTGTACAGGTTGCCGATGGCTTTAGCGATGCTGGGGTGCCACTGCGCAGCGGCCAGCACCGCCTCGGCCAGGCCGAGGCGATCGCCATTGTTGGCGGCCTGGCCTGCCGGTGGGCGGGCAGGGATGGCATCGGGGGCATCGCGTAGCAGTGACGGCCCGATGGAGCGCAGCGAGGGGTCTATGTCATCGGCTGCCTGGGCAACCGGGTTTGAAATCAGTACCAGGAGCGCGACGGCTCCCGGCAACAGCGGTGACAGCGGACTGCTTCGCTTCACATAATTCCCTTACTGCTGATCGTCCTTGCCGCCGGGCATGGCGCCCGGCGGGTTACTGCGGCCTCAGACGACATGAATGCCGTTTTGCACCCACAGGTGGTGGCTCGGATCCTCCTGGGCCGTGTATTGGTTATAGTCGATGCCGTCGGCGCTCTGGCTGCCGGTCAGGCTCCAGTTATCGGTCATGTGCACCGAATCCTTGTCGTCGCCTTTGATCAGCAGCGTGCTGCTGCCGCTTTCGGTGACGGCCACCACATCCGCCAGGTTCAGCGTCAGGGTCACCCCGCTGGTGTCGTTGAGGTCGATGATTTCGATATCGTGGACACGCCCGGCCAGGGAGCCCAAGTCGATGCTGGCATCGCCGCCGCCCCACAGCAGGGTGTCGGTACCACTGCCGCCATCGACGCTGGCAAAGGCCTGATCCACCACCACGAGGGTGTCGTCGCCGGAGCCGCCTTGCAGGCTGATCTGCCCGCCCTGGCTGCCATCGAGTTGGTCATTGCCATCGGTGCCGGCAATCACCTCGGTGGATGCAGCCGCGGCGACACTGGCCAGGGCCGCCCCCTCGTCGCCACTGTCAGCCAGCAGCGAAGTGGTCGCGGTGAGCCCGGCAGCGTTGTCCAGGTTGATGGTCAGCGTTGCGGTATCGGTGGTGCCGTTGGGGTGCGTCAGTTCGTAGGTGAAAGTGTCCTGTTGGCCGACAACTGCCGAAGTCAGGCCTGCCTTGAGGGTGTAGGTGTAGCTGCCGTCAGCATTCACCAAAAGGGTGCCGTAGGTGCCGGTCACGCTGACGCCGTTGTAACCGGGGATGGCGTAGGTGTTGGCCGCTACCAGCACGCTGAGCACGGTCAGCGTCGAACCGAGGTTGTCGGCACCGCCGCCGGCGGTGTCGGTCAACAGGTTGCCGGTCACTGGGGTGTAGCCGCTGACCACGAACTCGTTGGTATACGTGGTGGTGGTGTTGAGGCTGGTGGTGATCGAGCTGGCCAGGCCGATGCCGCCTGCGCTGACACGGATCTCGTAGGCACCTGGGCCCTGGTTCTGGAAGGTGTAGGCCGAGCCGCCGCCGAGCAGGCTGATCAGCGAACTGCCGGGCACAGACTGCACAAGCACGTACTGGCCGGTAGCCGTGTTGAGTTTGTAAAGGGCGATGGTGGTGCCGTTGAGCAGGCCTAGCAGGTTGGCGGAGTTGAGCACCACTTGCAGGTTGGCGGTGGTATCGGCGGCAACGCTGGTGTCATAGACCGCCTGCCGCGAGCCGATCAGCGGCAGGGACAGCGTCCCCAGTGTGGCGCTGCCGGTGTCCACCCGGTTTGCCAGGCTGATGTTGGTGCTGTCGATGTCGTTGACGGCATCGACCACCGTGGCGGGCGCGCTGAGGTTGCTGTCGCTCCAGACCTCCGTGGCTTGCGGGCTGTCGATCCGCACATAGAGGTTGGCGACATCGGTCAGGCCGTTGCCGTGCACCAGTTGATAGCTGAACACGTCTACTTTGCCGACGCTGGATGGGGTGCCGTTCGGCGTGTAGGTGTAGCTGCCATCGGCGCGGATCACCAGGGTGCCATACAGGCCTTGCACTTCGGTGGCGCTGCCGGCGGTGACGTAGCTGCCGTTCTTGAGCACCTGCAGCACGGCGCTGCTGTCCGGGCCACGGGCATCGGTGGTGCCGTCGACACCGGGGTCGGTGATGACGTTGCCGGTAGTGGGGGTACCGATGCCGGTGAACTCGGTCAGGCTGGAGGTTTCGATGTCCAGCGTGGTGGTGACGTTGGTCACCAGGCCGATGCCGCCGCTGCCTACGGTCAGGCGGTATTCACCGGCCTGCAGTTCGCCGATGTCGACCTGCACCCCCTGGCCCAGGGGAAGCAGAATCAGGTCTAGCAGGCCCAGGCTGTTACCGGTAGCCAAAGTCACCCAGGCCCCGGACGCGTCTTTTACCTGCAGGGTGAAGGTGGCGTTGTCGAGCAGGGCCAGGGCACTGCTGGTGGTCAGCGTCAGGGTCGGGTCCGCCGTGGTGCCGGCGTCGACGGTCCAGGTGTAGGTCTTGCTGAAGCCCGCCAGCAGTGTGGTGAAACTGTCGGTGTAGGTCTGCGTGGCGACAACCGGTGCCAGGTTGACGGTGGCGGTGGCCAGGTTGTCGCTGGCGATCACCGGTGCGTTGGCGTCGACGTCCGGCGCAGTGATGTTGACGTTGCCGGAGACGTTGTTGCGTGGGTCGGTGAGCGATACCGACAGTGTCTGGCCGTTGTCCTGGGCAGGGGTCAGGGTTACGGAGAAGGTGCCGTCGGGCTGCACCGTGCCGGTTTGCAGTACCGTGCCGGTGGAGCTGCGCACCGTGACCGTGGCGCCAGGCTCGCCGCTGCCGGTCAGGGTGCTGCCGTCGGCGCTGATCACCAGGTTGCTGGCGAGCGCTGGCGGGGTGAGGTCTGGAGCGGTCAGTGCGGTGCCGGTCGAGGTGTTGCCGGTGGCATCGGTCAAGGTGACAGTCAGGGCCTGGTTGTCGATTTGCGCCGCCGCCAGGCTGACCACGAACAGGCCGTTGCTGCCCACTATGGCGGTGCCCAGCACGGTGCCTGCAGTGTTGCGCACGGTGACGGTGCTGCCGATCTGGCCAGAGCCGCTTACCGTGGTGCCGTTGGCGTTGATGGCGGCCACTGGCGCGGCGGGTGGCGTGGTGTCCGGTGCTGTGATGCTGGCGCTGCCGGACTGGTTGCCGGCGGCATCGGACTGACGCACGGTAAGCAACTGCCCGTCGTTCTGCGTGCTGGTGAGGGTGACGGTAAAGCTGCCGTCGGGTTGTACCACGGCGCTGCCCAACGGACCGCCCGGGCCGGTAACGGTGACTGTCGCGCCGGGCTCGCCGACGCCGGTCAGTACGGTGCCTGCGCCGGTCACGGCAAGGCTGGTCGGTGCAGTCGGCGCCTGTGTGTCCGGTGCGGTATAGCTGGTACTGCCCGAGGTATTCTGTGCAACGTCGACCTGCGTCACACCGAGTACCTGGCCGTTGAGCTGCGCGCTGGCCAGGTTGATGCTGAACACGCCGCCAGCGTTGACTACGCCGGTGCCGAGCACATTGCCACTGGCATCACGCACGGTGACCGTGGCATTGGCTTCACCGGTCCCGGTAAGCACCAGGCCATTGGCGGACAGCGCCGTGACCACCGGGTTGGCCGGCGGCGTGGTGTCGGTTGCCTGCACGAATACCGGCTGCGATTCACCGCCCACCAGAGCCACGGCAGTGACCGAGAGCGATTGCCCATTCAACTGGGCGCTGTTGAGCTGGAGACTGAAGTCGCCGTTGAGGTCCGCTGCACCCGTGCCGATCAAATTGCCCTCATCGTCATAGACACGGATGGACGCCCCGCTGGTGGCGTTACCCGTGAGGGTCAGGCCATCGGCGTCCAGCACCACATTGGTGGGGGGCGCTGGTGGTGGGATAAGCGGGGTGATGTAGGTCTGCACTGCCGAGGTATTGGTACCGTCGCTTTGGGTCACAGCCAATGTCGCGACCGAGCCAGGTGCGGGTTCGAGTTCGATGGAGAAGTTACCGTTGGCATCGACCACGCCGGTGCCAATCACATTGCCTGCCAGGCTGACAGTCACTGTGGCGTTAGGCTCACCGCGCCCGGTCAGCACGTCGTAGTCGGTATTGATTGCCAGGTTGGTGACCAGAGCAGGTGGTGACGTGTCGGCAGCCTGGTAGGTGGCTGGCAGCGAGGCGTTGCCCGCCTCATCGGTGGCGACCACGGTCAGCAATTGGCCGTTGTTCTGCGCCGGGCTCAACGTCACGCTGAAGGTGCCGTCTTCGGTGGCCTGGACGGTGCCGACAATGATGTTGTCCGGGCCACGCACGGTGATGGTACTGCCGGGTTCGGCACTACCGATCAGCAGCGTGCCCGTCGGGTCCAGCGCCAAGTCGGCAGGTTGCGCTGGTGGCACCAAGTCCGGTGCGGTCACTTCGAATGGCGCGGAGGGGTTGCCGGTGACGTCTTGAGCGACGACGGTCAGTACCTGGCCGTCGATCTGTGGGGTTGTCAGGTCAAGCACGAAGGTGCCGTCGGGGTCGATCACGCCTTGGCCGACCATGTCGCCACGGTCGTTCATCACCGTAATGCGTGCCCCCGCTTCGCCGCTACCGATCAGCTGGGTGCCGCTGTCGTTGAGCGACGCGACAACGGTGGCCGGGGGCGTGGTATCGACCGCGGTGACCGAGCTGATGGGCGATATGTTTTCGCTCTCGTCTGTCAGGGTTACCTGAAGGGTTTGGCCATTGAGCTGCGGCGAGCTGAGGTCAACCACGAAGGTACCGTCGGCATCCACCGTGGCGGTGCCGATTTCAGTGGTGCCCAGGTACACCCGTACCGTGGTGCCTGCTTCGCCGACGCCGCTTAGCTGATCGCCGGCAGCATTGAGGCGCAGTTCGGTTGCCGGTGCAGGTGGCGTGAGGTCGGGTGCATCGATCGTGACCGGCGCGCTGATGTTGCCGGGTGGGTCGGCCTGTTGTACCGACAGCACTTGCTGGTTGATCTGGGCTGGCGCCAGTTCCACAGAGAAGCTGCCATCGGCGAGCACAGTGGCCGAACCGAGCACTACGCCTGCGGCATTGGTCACCGTGACGGTAGCGCCCGGTTCGCCAAGGCCGGTGACCACACTGCCATCGGCATTGATGTCAACCTCGGTGAGGATGGCCGGCGGCGTGAAGTCAGGCGTTTGCAACGTGGCGACTGCCGACACGTTACCGGCTGCGTCGGCCTGGCTGAGGCTGAGCAGTTCGGCGTTGCCCAGCGCCGGGTTGAGGGTGACGGTGAAGTTACCGCTGGCATCGACCACTGCCGTACCGATTTCGTCGCCCTGCGCGTTGCTGACGCTGACCTGCGCGCCGGGCTCGCCGCGGCCGGTCAGGGTAACCCCGTCGCTGGAAATCGCAAGCTCAGTGGGGGCGGCCGGTGGAGTGGTATCGGCTGCAATGATGGCGCTGGGGTCGGACTGGTTGCCGGCGGCATCGGTCAGTATCACTTGCACCTGCTGGCCGTTGGCCTGCGGCGCGCTGAGGGTGACCTGGAAGGTACCGTCGGCGCGGACCACAGCGCTGCCCAGTGTGCTGCCATCGGCAGCCAGCACTTTGACGGTGCTGCCGGCCTCGCCGGTACCGTTGAGCAAGCCGCCGCCGCCGGCAAATGCCAGGTTGCCCGCAGCATCAGGTGCCACACGGTCGGGCGCAGTCAGGCTGACACTGTCGGACTCGTTGCCCGCTGCGTCGGTCTGCTGTGCACTGAGCTGTTCGCCATTGATCTGTGCGATGCTCAGGCCAATGCTGAAGTTACCACTGGCATCGACCACGGCGGTGCCCAGGTCGACACCGCCTTCGCCGATCACGGTGACTGTGGCGCCCGGCTCACCTCGGCCGGTGAGCGTCAGGCCGTCGCTGCTCAGCACCAGGTTGGTCAGCGGTTGCGGGGCAGTGGTGTCCGGTGCCTGCAGGGTCGCAGGCAGCGAAGCACTGCCATCGGTGCCCACGGCATTGACCTGCAAGACTTCGCCGTTGGCCTGGGCGCTGTCGAGGTTGACCGTGAAACTGCCGTCATTGCCCACTGGCGCAGTGCCCAACAGCACGCCGTCAGGGCCATACACATTGACGGTGCTACCAGGGGATGCATTGCCGGTAACCACCAGGCCATCGGCTGAGAGCGTCAGGTTGTCCGGAATGTCCGGTGCCAGGTTGCCCGGCGCGGTCACGGTCTGTGCCGGCGAGGCATTCTGCGCGGCATCGGCCTGGGTCACGCTGAGGCTGTCGCCGGCGGTTGCCGCAGGGCTGAGCGCTACGGTGAAGCGGCCATCGCTGCCGACCGTGGCGGTCCCCAGCGAGGTGCCGTCGGGCGCACGCACGGTGACCGTGGCGCCGGCTTCGCCAGTACCTGTAAGGCTGGCGCCGTCGGCAGCGACGGCCAGGTTGGCGACGGCGGTGGGCGGTGTGGTATCGGCAGCGGTGTAAGGTGCCGCAGGCGACACGTTGCCTGCGGCATCTGTGGCGGTAACCTGCAAGATCTGGCCGTTGGTCTGGGCGCTGCTCAGGGTGACCTGGAAGGTGCCATTGCTGCTGGCCACGGCGGTGCCCAGGATATTGCCTGCGGCATCACGCACGGTCACGGTACTGCCTGCTTCGGCGCTGCCGCTCAGCTGCAGGCCGGTACCGGCCAGGGCGAGGGCGGCCGGCGCCGCCGGTGGGGTGAAGTCCGGCGCTGTTACTGCAACAGGAGGTGATGTGTTGTTGCCCGCGTCGGTCTGGGTCACGCTCAAGTTCTGAGCGTTAAGTTGCGCACTGGTCAGGGTGAGGGTGAAGCTGCCGTTGGCGGCCACCACGCCTGTGCCAATGATGGTGCCATCGGGGCCGCGCACGGTCACGCTGGCACCCGCTTCACCCAGGCCGGTGAGGGTCAGGCCATTGTTGTTGAGCACCACATTGCTCAGTGGGGCTGGTGGGGTGAGGTCGGGTGTACTGAGGGTGACAGCAGGGGAAGTGTTACCCGCTGCATCCACCTGGCTCACGCCGATGGCCTGGCCGGTTGCCTGTGGGGTATCGAAGGTGACCGTAAACCGGCCATCGGCGCCCACGGTCGCGGTGCCGACCACGGTGCCGGCAGCGTTGCGCACCTGCACGGTGGCGCCGGCTTCACCGCTGCCAGACAGCTGTTTGCCGTCGGCGCTGAGCACCGGGTTGTCGACCGCAGCCGGGGGCGTGCGGTCCGGTGTTGCCAGGCTCGCCGGGCCAGACACATTGCCAGCGGCATCGCTAAGGGTGACCTGCAAGGCGCTGCCGGTGGTCTGTGCATTTGGCAGGGTGACCTGGAACTGGCCGCTCTGGTTGACGGTACCTGTGGCCAGTATCGCGCCACTGGCATCGCGTACGGTCACCGTCGCGCCCGCCTCACCCTGGCCGCTGACTACGGTTGCCGCGCTATTCAGGCTCAGGCCGGTGGCAGCATCAGGCGCTTGCAGATCAGGCGCCTGCAAGGTTGCGGCGAGCGAAGTATTGCCCGCGGCGTCGCTCTGGGTAACGGTAAGGTTCTGGCCATTGGCTTGCGGGGGGTCAGGCTGACGCTGAACAACCCGTTACTGCCAACGGTGGCAGTGCCCAGCTCGGTACCTTGGGCATCCACCACGCGTACGGTCGCGCCCACCTCGCCCTTGCCGATAAGGGTGCTGCCACTGCGGTCGAGGGCAAGCTGGGTGGGAGCATCCGGCGCGGTGCTGTCCTCTGCAACGATGGTGGCTGGTACCGAGGGTTTACCCCCGGCTGTAAGGCGTGCGCTGACCTGCAGGGTCTGGGCATTGAGCTGGGCGTCGCTGAAGAACACTCGGAAAATGCCGTCGCTGCCGACCGTCGCGGTGCCCAGTGTGGTGCCGCCGGAGGTCACGGTGATAAGCGAGCCCACGGTGCCTTCGCCAGTCAGGAGGAAGCCGTCGGCACTGATGGTCAGGGCGGTTGGTGTAGCGACTTCGGTGCCGTCTGGCCCGGCCACGTCGACCGTGGTCTCGTTGCCACCGTCGTCTCGGACCACTACCTGCACGGTGTCGCCGGAAACCAGGGGTGGGTCGACTTCGACAACGAAGGTGCCGTCCGGCCCGGCGGTTGCGGTGCCCAGGTCAGTGGTGCCGTCGCGAACGATGATGGTGGTGCCGGGTTCGGCCGTACCACCGATAAAGCCGCCATCCGGGCTGACCGTGATGTCGGTCGCCGCAGCGGGCGGGGTGGTATCCGGCGCGGTGACGGTCGATGCGCCAGAGTCGTTGCCGGCTGCGTCGCTGACCACCACGGTCAGGCTCTCGCCATTGGTGAGCGGGGTATCCAGCGGTACGCTGAAACTGCCATCGCCGTTCACTGCAACGGTGACGACAGTGCCATTGGGGTCGGTCACCGTGACCGAGCTGGCCCCGGGTGCGTTGCCGGTCACAGTGGTGCCGTCCGGGCTGACGCTTACATCGGTCGGCAGTGCAGGCGGTGTGAGGTCCGGCGCAGTTGCCTGGGCTGCGGTCGAGGTGTTGCCGGCAGCATCGGTGAGGGTGACGTCGAGGTTCTGGCCATCCAGTTGGGCCGGCGACAGCGGCACGCTGAAGTTGCCGCCCACCGGCACCACGACCGTGCCCAGCAGATCGCCGTTGGCATTGCGCACTTCTACGGTGGAGCCCACCTCGCCGTTGCCTTGCAGCGCTGTGCCATCGGCACTGACTTGCAGGCCGGTCGGCGTGGCGGGGCCGGTTGAATCGTCAGCGGTGAAGGTGGCCGATGGCGAGGTATTGCCCCCGCCGTCGACAAGCACTACCGACAGGACTTCGCCGTTGGTCTGGGGAGGTGCGAGGGTCACGGTGAAGCTGCCGTCGGGCTGCACTTGGGCATCGCCCAGCAGTTGCCCGCCGGCATCGCGCACTTCTACGGTGGCGCCTGGCTCACCCTGCCCGCTCAGCACACTACCGTCTGCGCTCAGCCCCAGGCCTTGTGCAGGTTGCGGTGCTTCGAGGTCGTTGGCGGTTATGGTGTCGGCAGCGGAGGTGTTGCCCGCAGCGTCCGCCTGGCTGACGGACAGCGTCTGACCGTTGAGCTGAGGTGGGTCGATGGTCACCCGGAAGCTACCGTCGGCCTCCACCACGGCGGTGCCCAATACTGCGCCGCCAGTGCCGGTGACGCGCACTTGCGCGCCGGGTTCGCCGCTACCGGTAACCACGGTGCCATCGGCGGAAAGGGCCAGGCCGGTAGGGGTGTCGGGCGCCTCGTTGTCCGGAGCAGGCAGGTCGACCGCTGCTGACACGTTACCGATCGGGTCGCGTTGTTCCACGGTCAAGGCCTGGCCATTGGTCTGTGGAGGGTCCAGGGTAAGTTCGAAGGTGCCGTCGCCAGCCACCTCGACGCTGCCCAGCATAGCGCCGTCGGGGCTGCGCACGATCACGGTGGCACCCGGTTCGCCGGTGCCGGTAACGGTGGTACCGCTGGCGTCGATGCTCGGGTTGCCGATGAGTTGCGGCGGGGTGCTGTCTGGTGCGGTGAAGTCGACCGGGCCGGCACTGTTGCCGAGATTGTCGGTAGCCTCCACGGTGAGGGTTTCGCCATTGCGCTGTGGCGGGTCGAGGGTGACATCGAAGCGCCCGTCGGCGCCGACTGTCGCGGTGCCCAGCACGGTACCGTCCGCCGCACGTACAGTGACGATCGAGCCGCTCTGGCCCTGGCCGGTCAGGTGCAGGCCAGCGCTGTCGACGGCCAGCCCGGAAGGCTGCAGAGGCCCGTCCAGGTCCGGCGCGGTCAGGGTTGCGGTCGAGGTGTTGCCCGCAGCGTCACGCAGTACCACGTCGAGCATCTGGCCATCGGACTGGGCCGGTGTCAGTGTGAGGGTGAAGACGCCGTTCGCGCCGACCACTGCAGTGCCCAGCACCGTGCCCTGGGCATCGCTCACCTGCACGCTGGCCCCGGGTTCACCGCGGCCAGTGAGGGTGGCGCCATCGGCGCTCAGTTGCAGATCACTGGCCGGGTTGGGCGGGGTGATGTCCGGTGCGCCGACCTGGGTCGGCAGTGAGCTGTTGCCGTCGGCGTCCAAGGCCACCACATCGAGCAGCTCACCATTAGCCTGAGCGGGATCAAGGGCGACGGTGAAGTTGCCGTCATTGCCCACTTGCACGCTGCCCAGCACATTGCCTTGGGCATCGCGCACCTCTACCAGGCTGCCCGCCGGAGCGGTGCCGCTGACGGACGAGCCATCGGGGGCTACCACCACCCCGGCAGGGCCTTCCGGGACGGGGGTCTGTGGCACGATGATGCTGAGCTCAGGCGACGGATTGCCGGCAGCATCGGTTTGCACCAGCACGATGCTTTCGCCCGCAGCCACCGGAGCATCCAGTTCGACCAGGAAGGTGCCATTGGCTGCCACGGTGCCACTGCCGATGACATTGCCGTCGGCATCCAGCACTTGCACTGTGGCACCCGCTTCACCGCGGCCCGATATCACGACGCTGCCGGCGCCCACCACCACGCCGGTGATGAGGGCCGGGGCAGTAATGTCCGGGGCGGTATAAGCCAGTGGTGCGGAGCTGTTGCCGGCGGCATCGGTGACTGTGATGGCCAAGGCTTCACCGTCGGCCTGGGCCGGGTCGAGGGTGAGGCTGAAGCTGCCGTCCGGCCCGACGATAGCGCTGCCGATCAGGGCTCCGGAGGCGTCGCGCACTTGCACCCGTGCACCGGGTTCGGCATTGCCGGTCAGCGTTTGACCATCGCTCAGCGTCAGCCCGGTCGGTTGCCCGGGGGCTACCAGGTCCGGTGCCGTCAGCGGGCTTGTCGTTGATACGTTGCCAGCGGCATCGGTCAAGGTCACTTGCAGCGACGAGCCATCGGTCACGGGCGGGGTCAGTTGCAGGGTAAAGGTGCCATCAGGCTGCACCGTCCCGGTCCCCACGACCTGGCCCTGGTCGTTCGATACGGTTACCGTTGCTCCTGCTTCACCGCGCCCCGAGACTGTACGGCCATCGGCGCTGATGATCAGGCCACTGGCGGGCGCTGGCGCAGTGGTGTCACCACCGCCCGTGTCGATGTCCGGCGCGGTGACGGTGCCGGCAGGGGAGGTGTTGCCGGCGGCATCGGTGGCCGTTACCTGTAACTGCTCGCCGTCGACCAGCGGTGGGTCGAGGGTGATGCTGAACGCACCGTTGGCGCCCACGACCACGCTACCCAGTACCGTGGTGCCGTCCGCTGCGAGCACGCGCACAGTACTACCTGGTTCGGCACGCCCGCTTACTACTCTGCCGTCAGCGCTGACGGCCAAGTCGGTCGGTTGTGCGGGCGGCGTGGTGTCGGGCGGGTTGCCGACCCCGTCATCGGGTGCGTTGACGGCTGTTGCGGGTGAGGTGTTGCCAGCGGCGTCACTGGCTGTGACTTGCAGCGGCTGACCCTCGGTTTGCGGGGGTTGCAGGGTGATGCTGAACAGGCCGTCGGCACCTGCCACGGCGGTACCCAGCACGGTACCGTCGGCGGCACGCACTTGCACGGTGGACCCGGGTTCAGCGCGGCCGGTTAGTGTGGTTCCTTGCTCGTTGACGGCCAGGTCGCTGGGGGCCAGGGGAGCGGTTGCATCCGGTGCGGCCACGTTGCCCGGCTGCGAGACGTTGCCAGCAGCATCGGTCAAACTGACATCCAGGCTTTCGCCATTGACCTGGGGTGGGTTCAAGGTCACGGTGAAGGTGCCGTCGGTGCCCACAGTGCCGCTGCCGATCAGGTTGCCGGCGCCGTCGCGTACATTCACCGTGGCACCGACCTCGCCGCGGCCAGTCAGGCGCAGGCCATCGGGCGAAACCAGCAGGTCTATGGGCGTGGCGGGTGGCGTGGTGTCGCCTGGCGCAGAGCCGTCGCCGCTGCTACCGCCTCCACCACCGCTGCCTGCGGCGGCGGCAGCGCCGCCAACGCCCAGCAGGCTCAGCCCGGCAATCGCCCAGGTCGGGGTTTCGCTGCCAGCGCCGCCGATGCCTGCGACCAGTTCATCGAGCGAGGCGACTTCCTCGAAGGTGAAACCGGTGAAGGCTTCGGCATCGTAGTTGGCGTGCCACAGGGTGCCATCTTCGCCGACGAAGACCATGTCACTGCCGACACCCGCCTGGTCCACGGCAAAGAAGTTGCCGACGGTAACCTTTTCCCCTGACTTGAGTGTGACGATCAGGTCCTGACCCCGCCGGGTCACGGTTGCCACCTGGTCAGGCGCAACGGGCATTTGCACCACGCCTGGGCTGTTGAGCGTGATATTGCCCCAGGCATTCTGGGTGGCGACGGTGGTTTGCTTGTCGGCGACGACGATGTTGTCCATGGATGCTCCCTGCTGGTGTGCGGTACACAGGGGCACCGTTGGCGATCCTGCTGGCGCAACCGCTTGTGCAGTAGCACGCAGCCCGGTCGTATAACGGCCCTGTTACCGATGGTAAGGGAGATATAGCAGCCCAACGGAAAGCAACCAGAGGCTTTCTGGGTTAATCCTTTGGTAGGAAACGCGTCTAGCGCAGGCCCAGGCGCCGAGCCAAGCGGTTTAAGTTGGCGCGGTCCAGGCCCAGTTCGCGGGCGGCGGCGGCCCAGTTGTCCTGATGGCGCTGCAGGCAGGCATCGATGATCTGGCGTTGGTAGCCGTCGACAGCTTCGCGCAAGCCACCTTCGGCCAGCGACGGCGCCGGCAGGGGCGCAGGGGAGGGTGCCTGTACCCCGCCCGCCACGTTACGCAGGTCCAGGTCACTGGCTTGCAGGGTAAGGATGCGTGGCCGGTCCGGGTGCTGGCCCAGCGCCTTGAGGGCTGAGCGACCGATCAGGTGTTCCAGTTCTCTCACGTTGCCGGGCCAGTCGTAAGCCAGAAGCGCCGATTGCGCTTCGTTGCTCAGGCGCAGGCTGTTCAGGCCCAGACGTGATCGATTCTGTTCGAGGAAGTAGCCCGCCAATAGCAGCACATCGCGCCCACGCTCGCGTAGCGGCGGAACCTGCAGCGGGTACACGCTCAGGCGGTGATAGAAGTCGGCGCGGTAGTTGCCGTTGCGCACCTCGGCGGCAAGGTCGCGGTTGGTTGCTGCGATCAGGCGCACATCTACCGTGTGTTCGCGGTCTGAGCCCAGGCGCTGCAGTTGCCCGCTTTGCAATACCCGCAGCAGCTTTGCTTGCACCGCCAGCGGCAGTTCGCCCACTTCGTCGAGAAACAGCGTGCCGCCGTTGGCCAGTTCGAACTTGCCGCGACGCTCACCGTGGGCGCCGGTAAAGGCCCCGCGCACATGGCCGAACAGTTCGCTTTCCACCAGCGTGTCGGGCAGCGCGGCGCAGTTGAGGCTGATCAGGGGCTTGTTGGCGCGGTGGCTGGCCTGGTGCAGGGCCTGGGCCACCAGTTCCTTGCCCACGCCGGTTTCGCCGGTGATCAGCACGGTCAGGTCGCTACCGCCAACCAGGCGTATTTCATCCAGCAGGCGCTTGTGCGCCGGGCTTTGGCCAATCAGCTCTTTGTCCTGGCCGCTGGCCTGGCGATAGATTTCGGCGCGCTGATGCTCATCCTCGGCGCGCAGTGCCAGGTGCTCTATGCGTTCGGCCACCGTGACCGTGGCAGCTGCCAGGCTGGCGAAGGCCTGCAGGGCATCGAGCTCCAGGCTCTGGAACTGGCCCGGGGTGAGGGCATCGAGGGTTACCAGGCCCCATGGGCGCTCGTCGACCATCAGCGGGCAGCCCATGCAGTCATGCACGTGAAGGTCGACGTCGTGGGCATTGACCAGGCCGTCATAAGGATCGGGCAACTGGGAGTCGCTGGGAAAGCGCGTAGGCTCGGCGCGGCTGAGCAAAACCTGGAAGCGCGGATGCTCGCTTACTTTGAAACGCCGGCCCAGGGTATCGGCAGACAAACCGTCGACAGCCAGTGGTACCAGCCATTCGCCATCGAGCCGCAGCAATGCAGCGGCATCGCAGGGCAGCAAGCCGCGCATGGCTTGTAGCAGGCGGCGGTAGCGTTCCTGGTCGGGCAGGTCACGGGACAGGTCGCTGACCAAGGGGAGCAGGGCGGTGAGCAGCGGCTTTGCGGTCATAATGACTCCTGTGGGTCTTAATGACTATACGCTTGGCCTGGTCGTTTTGACATGGCTTTAGGCAATACATTGATTTTATTGAGTTTAAATGTTGGCACGAATGCTGATACGGCACATGCAACCATTCGAAGCCTCTGGCTCAGGAGTCGTTGCAAATGCTCAATGCCGAACAACGTGCAATCATCAAAGCCACCGTCCCGCTGCTGGAAACCGGTGGAGAGGCGCTTACCACCCACTTCTACAAGTTGATGCTCAGCGAGTATCCGCAAGTGCGCCCACTGTTCAACCAGGCGCATCAGGCCAGTGGCGACCAGCCGCGCGCCTTGGCCAACGGCGTGCTGATGTACGCCCGGCACATCGACCAGCTGGAACAGCTCGGTGGCCTGGTCGGCCAGATCATCAACAAGCATGTCGCTTTGCAAATCCTGCCGGAGCATTATCCGATCGTCGGTAGCTGCCTGCTGCGTGCCATCGAGGAAGTGCTCGGCAAGGAGATCGCCACTGCAGAGGTGATCGCTGCCTGGGGCGCGGCCTATGGGCAGTTGGCCGAGATCCTCATCGGCGCCGAGGAAGGCCTCTACAAACAGAAGGAAGAGGCCGCCGGTGGCTGGCGCGGTACCCGCGAATTCCGCCTGGTACGCCGCGAGCAGGAAAGCAGCGAGATCGTTTCGTTCTACTTCGCTCCCGTCGACGGCAAACCGGTGCTCAAGGCTGAACCGGGCCAGTACATCGGCTTGCAGCTGTTCATCGACGGCGCCGAGCAGCGTCGCAACTATTCGCTGTCGGCCTTGTGCGATGGCAAGCAATATCGCATCAGCGTCAAGCGTGAGGCGGGCGGCAAGGTGTCCAACTACCTGCATCATGAAATGATGGTCGGCAGTACCGTGCAACTGTTCCCGCCGTCTGGCGACTTCACCCTTGCCGCCAGTGACAGGCCACTGGTGCTGATCAGTGGCGGCGTCGGCATCACACCGACCCTGGCCATGCTCGAGGCGGCCCTTGAAACCAAGCGACCGGTGCATTTCATCCACTGTGCGCGCAATGCAGGGGTCCATGCGTTCCGTGACTGGGTCGATGGGCTGGCCCAGCAACATCCTCAACTCAAGCGCTTCTATTGCTATGCCGAGGATGATGGTTCGCGCGATGCGAATGCGGTGGGGCTGTTGAGCCAGGAGCTTTTGGGTGAATGGATGCCGGGTGAGCGTGACGTGGATGCGTACTTCCTCGGGCCCAAGGGTTTCATGGCGGTGATCAAGCGTTACCTTAAAGAGCTGGGTGTGCCCCAGCAGCAGAGCCGCTATGAGTTCTTCGGGCCGGCGGCAGCTCTGGAGTGATCTACTGACTGTTCTGACCCCATTGCCGCCAGGCCGGCTCCCACAGGTACGCTGCCGTACCTGTGGTTTCTGGGCTGCTTTGCATATAAAGGAAAGATGAATCGTGCCAGCCATCTTTCATCGTTAATCGTCCTTTAATCACTGTATCCTTCACTCCCGGGTGTCGAGGGGCTTGCCCCTGCGCGGCGCCCGGGCAGCCGCTTTTTTACCGGCCGACGTTGAACCGACGTCACACCTGCCGGTCTCAAGCCCACTCCGGATAGCCCTCGCAGTGCTGTCTTGCCGCTTCCTCGACACGCTAACGGTCAGACCTGCGTGTAGACTTGCGCCAGGCAGGTGGACCACGCTGCCCCTATCCATCGAAGGAACCGGCAATGAACGAACAAACATCGCGCCTGAATCGGGAACGGCGCTTTCTGGTGCTGCTGGGGGGGATCTGTCTCGCCCTGATCGGTGGCGCTCTGTACATGCAGGTGGTGCTCGGCGAAGCCCCCTGCCCGTTGTGCATCCTGCAACGCTATGCCCTGCTGTTCATCGCCGTGTTTGCCTTCATCGGCGCAGCGATGCCCGGGCGGCGCAGCCTGACGTTGTTCGAAGGGCTGGTGGTGCTGAGCGCAATTGGCGGAATCGTTGCGGCCGGCAACCATGTGTATATACTCGCCAACCCCATGGTCAGTTGCGGTATCGATACCCTGCAGCCGATCGTCGACGACCTGCCGCTGGCCAAGCTCTGGCCGCTCGCATTCCAGGTCGACGGTTTCTGCAGCACGCCATACCCGCCGATCCTCGGTTTGTCCCTGGCGCAATGGGCACTGATGGCGTTCGTGCTGACGGCCATTCTGGTTCCGCTGGGCATCTACCGCAATCGGCGCCAGCCTTAGACATAAGTCCCGAATTTGCTGTGGTCTTTTGCACCCACAGAGAAGAGGGAAAAGTCGCCTCCCGCTTGATCCAGATCAACCACAAAGCCTTGCGCAATGCGGGTTTGAGGCCTATCAAGCGGGGTGCGACAAACTGTCGCGAAGTTGAATTTTTGACCAGTATTGTTACGCATTCTGTAAAAGACTGTTGCTCAATAAGTCATAGTCAAGGGTTGGCGACCTCACTACAATCGCCCCCAATTTCCGTTCGGCACTGCTTGCGAGTCGCAGGATTGAAGGAAGCCCCAGCGCTTTCTTTTGCTGACTTCGTCAAGTTTCGCCCAGCGGCGATACCGGGCGGATACCCCTCCGCGTTTTCCCGCACCAAATGGACTTGGTCTGAAGTACAGGCCTGTTGCCTACGAAACCATAAGCACCGCTAACACGCTTGAGCCAAGGTCCTGCAGTCGGACACCAGGCAGGAGCGTATTCGGGCGCGAAATGCCTCACTTGGCAGGACGAAGTGTTGGCTACCAAAACACAAATTGCATTGAAGCAAGCTGATCTAGAGGTCGTGAGATGAGTAAAAAGCGTTACCCCAGACTGTTTGGCATATTGCCCTTTTTAGGCATGCTTTTACTCAGCGGGTGCAACTGGACCCTGCTCGACCCGAAAGGTCAGGTCGGCATTGAGCAAAAGAACCTCATCCTCATCGCTACCGGCCTGATGCTGCTGGTGGTGATCCCGGTCATCATCATGACCGTGGCCTTCGCCTGGAAGTACCGTGCTTCCAACAAGGCGGCCACCTACACCCCGGACTGGTCGCACTCGACCAAGATCGAGGCTGCGGTGTGGATCATCCCGATCCTGATCATCATTGCCCTGGGTTATGTCACCTACAAGTCCACCCACAAGCTGGACCCATACCGTCCGCTGGATTCGGACGTGAAGCCGATCCAGATCGACGTGGTCGCACTGGACTGGAAGTGGCTGTTCATCTACCCGGAGCAGGGCATCGCGACGGTCAACAAGATCAACTTCCCGGCTAACACCCCGGTCAACTTCCGCGTCACCTCCGACGCCGTGATGAACTCGTTCTTCATCCCGGGCCTGGGCGGCCAGATCTACGCCATGGCCGGCATGACCACCAAGTTGCACCTGATCGCCAACGAAAACGGCGTGTTTGACGGTATCAGCGCCAACTACAGCGGTGCTGGCTTCACCGGCATGAAATTCAAGGCTACTGCCACTTCCCAGGAAGACTTCGACAAGTGGGTCGCCGAAGTGAAGCAGTCGCCTCTGAAACTGGGCAAGGCCGAGTACGAAGCACTGGCCAAGCCTAGCGAATACAACCCAGTCGCGCTGTACAGCGAGGCGCCAGCGGAGCTGTTCCAGACCATCGTCGACAAGTACGAAGGCATGAACCGCGGCAAGCCGGTCCACGAAGAAGCAGGCAGCAAAGATCTGGCCACCACCACGGGTGTGGAATCGAGTACGCAACCAGCTGCCGGTGCAGAGGAGTAAGAGATGTTCGGTAAATTAAGCCTGGAGGCGATACCCTATCACGAGCCGATAGTCATGGTGACGCTTGCCATGATCGCGCTCGGCGGTATCGCTGTCGTCGGCCTTATCACCTATTTCCGCAAGTGGACCTACTTGTGGACCGAGTGGCTGACCACGGTCGACCACAAGAAAATCGGGGTGATGTACATCATCGTCGCGATGGTCATGCTGCTGCGCGGCTTTGCCGACGCCATCATGATGCGTACCCAGCTGGCTGCTGCTACCGGCGGCTCCGAAGGCTACCTGCCGCCTGAACACTATGACCAGATCTTCACCGCTCACGGTGTGATCATGATCATCTTCATGGCGATGCCGTTCTTCACCGGCCTGATGAACCTTGCGGTTCCTCTGCAGATCGGTGCACGTGACGTTGCCTTCCCGTTCCTGAACTCCCTGAGCTTCTACCTGCTGCTGGCAGGCGTGCTGCTGGTCAACATCTCGCTGGGCGTTGGTGAATTCGCCAAGACCGGCTGGGTTGCCTATCCGCCGCTCGCGGGCATTCAGTACAGCCCTGGGGTGGGTGTCGACTACTACATCTGGGCGCTACAGCTATCCGGATTGGGTACGACACTAACCGGTGTGAACTTCCTCGTCACCGTGATGAAGATGCGCGCACCTGGCATGAAACTGATGGACATGCCGATCTTCACCTGGACCTGCACCTGGGCCAACGTGCTGATCGTCGCTTCCTTCCCGATCCTGACCGCTGCACTCGCACTGCTGACTGTTGACCGTTATCTGGACTTCCACATTTTCACCAACGAGCTTGGTGGGAACCCGATGATGTACGTCAACCTGTTCTGGGCGTGGGGTCACCCTGAGGTTTACATCCTGATCCTGCCGGCCTTCGGCGTGTTCTCGGAAGTGACTTCGACCTTCTCCGGCAAGCGTCTGTTCGGCCACCACTCGATGATCTACGCATCGGGCGCGATCGCCATCCTGGGCTTTGCCGTATGGCTGCACCACTTCTTCACCATGGGTGCCGGCGCCAGCGTCAACACCTTCTTCGGCCTGGCGACGATGCTGATCTCCATTCCGACGGGTGTGAAGCTGTTCAACTGGCTGTTCACCATGTACCAGGGCCGTGTGCGCTTCACCGCACCGATGATGTGGACCCTGGGCTTCATGATCACCTTCTCCATTGGTGGCATGACCGGCGTTCTGCTGGCTGTTCCAGGTGCTGACTTCGTGCTGCACAACAGCCTGTTCGTTATCGCTCACTTCCACAACGTGATCATCGGTGGTGCGGTATTCGGCTACATTGCCGGCTTCGCCTTCTGGTTCCCGAAAGCCTTCGGCTTCACCCTGAACGAGAAGTGGGGCAAAGCTGCCTTCTGGTTCTGGATCTCGGGCTTCTACGTTGCGTTCATGCCGCTGTATGCCCTGGGCTTCATGGGCATGACCCGTCGTCTGAACCACTCCGACAACCCGCTGTGGGAACCCTACCTGTACGTTGCCGTCGTCGGCGCCGTGCTGATCCTGTTCGGTATCGCTTGCCAGCTGATCCAGATCTACGTTTCGGTCCGCGACCGCAACCAGAACCTGGACGTGACCGGCGACCCATGGGGCGGCCGTACCCTGGAATGGTCGACTTCGTCGCCACCTCCGTTCTACAACTTCGCCCACATGCCTGAGAAAGTTGGCCTGGACTGCTGGCACGAAGCCAAGGAAGCCGGTGTTGCCTACAAGGCACCGAGCAAGTACGAGCCGATCCACATGCCGAGCAACACTGCTACCGGCTTGTTCATGGGCCTGTTCCTGACCGTCTTCGGCTTCGCCTTCATCTGGCACATCTGGTGGCTGGTGGGCGCGAGCCTGGTTGCGACCATCGCTGTCTTCGTTCGCCACGCTGCGCGTGACGACCAGGGCTACATGGTTCCGGCCGAAGAAGTGGCGCGCATCGAAGGCGAGCGCATGAAAGCGCTGGCCAAAGCAGGTGCTCTGCCTGCCGGCGCACGTGTCGAATCGTTTGAGCGGGTGTAATCAATGTCCAGTCAAGTAATCCACGGCGCTGCTCATGGTCACGACCATGGGCACGACGATCACCACCACGACTCGGGCCAGATGACCGTACTCGGTTTCTGGCTGTACCTGATGACCGACTGCATCCTGTTTGCGTCGCTCTTCGCCACCTACGCGGTGCTGTCCGGCAGTTTTGCCGGCGGCCCGTCGGGTCATGACATCTTCCAGCTCGATTTCGTAGCTGTAGAAACGCTGTTCCTGCTGCTGTCCTCGATCACCTTCGGCTTCGCCATGCTGAAGATGTTCGACGGCAAGAAAGCAGGCGTGCTGGGCTGGTTGGCAGTGACCTTCCTGTTCGGTGCTGCGTTCATCGCGATGGAAATCTACGAGTTCCATCACCTGATCGCTGAGGGCTACGGCCCGCAGCGCAGTGGCTTCCTGTCGGGCTTCTTCGCCCTGGTAGGTACCCACGGCCTGCACGTGACCGCCGGCCTGATCTGGATGGCAATCATGATGTACCAGATCAACAAGCACGGCATCACGCCGACCGCCAAGACCCGCATGAGCTGCCTGAGCCTGTTCTGGCACTTCCTGGACGTGGTCTGGATCTGCGTATTCACCGTCGTTTACCTGCTGGGGGTTCTGTAATGGCTAACGCACACGACACTCATCACGAAGGTAACCACGGCAGCGTGAAGTCCTACATGATCGGCTTTGTACTGTCGATCATCCTGACCGCGATCCCGTTCGGCCTGGTGATGTACCCGAGCCTGCCGAAGAACCTGACCGTCCTGATCGTGGTGGCCATGGCCGTCATCCAGGTGGTAGTGCACCTCGTGTACTTCCTGCACATGGACCGCTCGAAAGAGCAGCGTTCCAACGTGTCGACGTTCCTGTTCACCACCATGGTGATTGCACTGCTGGTCGGCCTGTCGCTGTGGATCATGTTCAGCATCCACTACGAAATGATGGCCAAGTGAGGTAAGACTGCATGTCCGTTAAGCACTTTATCCAAATCACCAAACCGGGGATCATTTTCGGTAACGTGCTTTCCGTGGCAGGCGGTTTCTTCCTTGCCTCGAAGGGCCATGTAGACTTCGCCCTGTTCCTGGCGGTGGTCATAGGTACGTCCCTGGTGGTTGCGTCCGGTTGTGTGTTCAACAACTGCATCGACCGCGACATCGATATCAAGATGGAACGTACCAAGAACCGCGTCATGGTCCAGGGCGGCATGTCGCTGACCCTCGCGCTGGTCTACGCCACCCTCCTCGGGGTGGCGGGCTTCAGCCTGCTGTATGTCCAGGCCAACCCGCTGTCGGCGTTCTGTGCGCTGATCGGGTTCATCGTCTACGTCGGTTTCTACAGCCTCTGGCTGAAGCGCAAATCGGTGCACGGCACCTTGGTTGGCAGCCTGTCCGGTGCCATGCCTCCGGTGATCGGTTACTGCGCCGTTAGCAACAGCTTCGACCTGGCGGCAGTGACCCTGCTGGTGATGTTCAGCCTGTGGCAGATGCCGCACAGCTTCGCGATCGCAATCTTCCGCTTCAAGGATTACAGCGCCGCCAACATTCCGGTCCTGCCGGTGGCACGCGGTATTCTTGCGGCCAAGAAGCAGATCGTGCTGTACGTGCTGGCCTTCGTGCTCGCTACCCTGATGCTCACCCTCGGCGGTTACGCCGGCCTCGGCTACCTGGCCGTGGCAGCTGCCATGGGCCTGTACTGGCTGTACATGGCCTGGGGTGGTTACAAGGCCGAGGACGACAGCAAGTGGGCCCGCAAGGTATTCGGCTTCTCCATCCTCACCGTTACCGCCCTGAGCGTGATGATGGGTGTGGACAGCCAGACCGCTGCGGACGTGCTGATGACCTACGCACGCTGACACATTCGCCTGTTACACGAAAACCCCGGCCATGTGCCGGGGTTTTTTTTCGATTCTGGCCCTATCATCGGCTTGGAAACATAAATCTCTGATTTTCAAAAAATACATCTGAAAAGTTCTAACAAAACAGGATTATGTCCTTTACAGTCATGCTGTTTCGGCATTATCTTCTGATTCAGGCCGCCACATCGGCCAGCGTCGCTCGGACGGTTCCGGGCGCTTACGTACTCAGAGGAAACCATGGCCAACCCTGGTTCGCCGCGCCGCTTTGCGCGCATCGATCGTCTCCCCCCATACGTCTTCAACATCACTGCCGAGCTCAAGATGGCCGCCCGCCGCCGTGGCGAGGACATCATCGACCTGAGCATGGGTAACCCCGATGGCGCTACCCCGCCGCACATCGTCGAGAAGCTGGTGCAGGTTGCCCAGCGTGAAGACACCCACGGCTATTCCACCTCTCGCGGCATCCCGCGCCTGCGCCGGGCCATTTCCAACTGGTACAAGCAGCGCTACGAGGTCGACATCGACCCGGAAAGCGAAGCCATCGTAACCATTGGCTCGAAGGAAGGCCTGGCCCACTTGATGCTGGCCACGCTCGACCAGGGCGACACCGTGCTGGTGCCCAACCCGAGCTACCCGATCCACATCTACGGCGCAGTGATCGCCGGTGCCCAGGTGCGTTCGGTGCCGCTGGTGCCCGGTGTGGACTTCTTCAACGAGCTCGAGCGCGCGATCCGCGAGTCCATCCCCAAGCCTAAGATGATGATCCTCGGCTTTCCGTCCAACCCCACTGCCCAATGCGTGGAGCTGGACTTCTTCGAGCGCGTGGTGGCCTTGGCCAAGCAGTATGACGTGCTGGTGGTGCACGACCTGGCCTACGCCGATATCGTCTACGACGGCTGGAAGGCACCGTCGATCATGCAGGTGCCGGGTGCCAAGGACATTGCTGTGGAGTTTTTCACGCTGTCCAAGAGCTACAACATGGCCGGCTGGCGGATCGGCTTCATGGTCGGCAACCCTGAGCTGGTCAGCGCCCTGGCGCGAATCAAGAGCTACCACGACTACGGCACGTTCACGCCCTTGCAGGTCGCGGCAATCGCGGCGCTCGAAGGTGACCAGCAGTGTGTGCGCGACATCGCCGAGCAGTACCGCCAGCGCCGCAACCTGTTGGTCAAAGGCCTGCATGAGCTGGGCTGGATGGTCGAAAACCCCAAGGCGTCGATGTATGTATGGGCCAAGATACCCGAGCAGTACGCCCACCTGGGGTCGTTGGAATTTGCCAAGAAGCTGCTGGCTGAAGCCAAGGTGTGTGTCTCGCCGGGCATCGGTTTTGGCGATTACGGTGATGACCACGTGCGTTTCGCCCTGATCGAAAACCAGGACCGGATTCGCCAGGCGATACGGGGCATCCGGCAGATGTTCCGGGCTGATGGCCTGAGCCGCAAATAGTGCTGTATCAGGGGCCGCCATGCGGCCCCTGATGTTTGCCGGATCGACGGCAAACTATTTTTCGTTGCCCCTCTTCTCAGCCGACCTGGCTTCGATTACAAATGGCGCCGCGGGCCAGCCCCGATAACAATAACCTTCCCCTTCCGTGCCATCATGTCCGAATACAACCCTTGCCTTGACTGCGGCGCCTGCTGCGGGTACTTCCGTGTGTCCTTCTTCTGGGGCGAATGCCAGTCAGCCGGTGGCGTTGTGCCCGATGACCTGGTGGTGCAGATCAACCCGACCCGGGTAGCCATGATCGGCACCGATGCCAAGCCTTGCCGCTGCGTCAGCCTCAAGGGCGAGATCGGCACCGAGGTGGCGTGCACCATTTACGCCAACCGTTCCAGCCCTTGCCGTGAGTTCGAAGCGTCGTGGGAGGGTGGCGTACACAACCCCAGTTGCGACGATGCACGTGCTGCTTATGGTTTGCCGCCGCTGACGCCACCGGGGGCCAACGAGCCGCATTGGCCGGATGACGGGGCTGAAGTGGCTTGACCACCGCCGACACGGTCATCGTAGGAGCGGCCTTGTGTCGCGAAAGGGTGCGAAGCGCCCTCAGGATTTTAGGGTCGCCACAGGTATCGTTGGGGCCGCTTTGCGGCCCTTTCGCGACACAAGGCCGCTCCTACAACAATCGCATCGTCAGTCATCTGTAAGAAGTTTCTGAACCTGAAACCAAATGCTTCAGAAAGGCGGGCTTGGCGAATTATCCTACGACCCCTGTCGGATGCCGTCTGATAGGCAAGCCTGTACCTCATAGGTAACTTTTCGCGGTCGCTGTGGTTTGGCGACCAGGTGTGAGAAGCCTGTAGTTTGAGATCGCTTGCCAGATATGGCAGCCGTGCGCGTGCAGGCTTCGGTCTGGCCGTGGTGATCTCGGACACGGTCTTCTCACCTCGCGCATGGCTGCCACCCAATCTGTGAGAAGGATGTGAGTGGTTGCTTCTGAAAACTCTACCGAGAAGTGACTATGAAAAAGCTCGTACCCGATCCGCCCGACAGCTTCCCCATTCCCTACATCTCGATAATCGCCGACCTTTCCCTTGAAGATGCCAAGGCCCATGCCGCCGCGCTTATGGACAGCCTTTCGGGGACCATCGAGCTCTACCTCAGCACCGGGGCCGAAGACCAACGCAATGTGTTGCTGGGTAACATGGGCATCCTCACCGAGCTCCTGCGGGCCCTTTTCGGCCATATGAGCACGTTGGAGAGGGTGCATGAGTGATGACCTGAAAGCGCGAACCACGGTTGGCCAAGAGACGTTTCTCGATCTGTATGCCATCCAGCCGGGAGTGCCGCTCGATCACGCGTTTGACGAACTTTCCGTTCTGCTTGGGTGCATTCGGCACTTGAGTGAGGAAGCCGAGATGGAGGGCAACCTCGTTGCCGGGAGCGCCGCGCGCATTCTAAGTGCCATGGCCAAGGCGCTGATCAATGACATGGAAATGGGCTTGAACCGCGGGCCCTGAAGCGTGTTCGCCCAGCGCACTTGAGATCGAGCGCCGCCCGCGCGGCGCTCAGTCTTCAATACCCCTTGAAACACCAGGCATGCCCCAGCCCCCCACATGACGTTAAACTGTCATTTCCCCAGCAATGGACAGGAGATGCGGCGTGACCCCACCCCGAAGTTTCCCCACCGACCTCTGCCTCGACAGCCCGCGTCTGCAGTTGCGCCCGATGCGCCACGCCGATGCCCAGCAATGGCTGACGATCATGGCCGACCCCGAGGTCATGCGCTATTGGCACCATGCCCCCTGGCAAGACCTGGCCGAGGCACAAAGCGCACTGGCTGCCGACCGCGAGGCCTATGCCAATGGTGACCAGCTCAAGCTGGGCATGTACCGCCGTGACACTGGCGAACTGATCGGCATGGTCCAACTGTTCAACATCGACGACACCTCCCGCCGTGGCGAGATCGGCTATTGCCTGGCCAGCGCAGTGCAGGGCAGGGGCTACATGGACGAGGCACTGACCTGCTTCATCGACTACCTCGCCCATACCCTGCACATGCGCCGCCTGGAGGCCGAGATCGACCCGCGCAACAATGGCTCGGCACGTACGCTGGAGCGCCAGGGCTTCGTCCTTGAAGGCACTTTGCGCGCACGCTGGTGTGTGGCGGGTGAGTTGTCCGACTCGGGCATTTACGGGTTGTTGCTCGAGCCCCCCGTTGCATGACTGCTTTCTACCTCACCTTCAGCCTTGCCCTGTTTTTGCTCGGCCTGTGTTTCGATGGCGCCCTGATGAGCGCCGGCAGGCACATGCCTGCCTTGCAGATGTTGCTGTACGGGCCGTGGGGCGTTCCGTTCGGGCTGTTTCAGTGGTTTGCCAACCCGCTGCTGGCCATCGCAGTCCTTGCCCATCGGCGTTTCCGCCGCCTGGCGCTGGTAGCCGGGTTGGCTGCGTTGTACCTGGCGGCCAGCAGCTTTGGCATCGAACGGCTGCCGGATAACATCAGCTACGCGTTTCAGGACCGTACCGGCTTTGGTGCCGGTTTTTACCTTTGGCTGGCGTCTATCGTGGTGTTTTGCGCAGGGCAGGCATGGCATGTGTGGAAGGCGCGCAGTGCAGAGGACATGCCGGGTTGGCGCTGGCTCGACGTGGCGCTGATCGCGGCACTGGCGCTGGCGTTGTATGCCGCCACGCAAATGCCATCGCTGCGCTTTGTGCCGGGCAAGGTACTGATGCCTCCTGAGCAGCCGCAGGCGTTTTGATATTGACCAGGAGATGGTGATGAACAAGCAGTATCTGATGGGGTTGGCCTTGGCATGCTGCATGCCCGTGGCAATGGCCGAGGACAACTCGCCGAGCTATACCCAGTGCATGGACAAGGCTTCCAGTACGGTGGCCATGAGCAGTTGCATCCAGGCCGAGACCCAGCTGCAGGATGCGCGGTTGAACCGGGCCTACAAGCAACTGATGGGCAAGCTCGAAGCGGAGCCGAAGAAGAGCTTGCGCGATGTTCAGCGCCAGTGGATCGCTTACCGGGATGGCAACTGCAAGTTCCATGTTCAAGCCAGCGGCGGGACGATGGCCCAGCTGGAAGGCGGGATGTGTGTGCTGGACATGACCCGCGAGCGGGCGGCTGAACTGGAGCGGGTGCTCAGCCCTGGGCAGTGATGTTGCCTGTGCGGGCCCCATCGCTGGCAAGCCAGCTCCCACAAGTCAGGTGCTAGCCCTTGCCGGCGATGGGCCGCGAAGCGGCCCCTAGCGATTGCGAGCCTTGAGGTACTCGCGCACCTCCACAGCATCCCCTGCAAACTCCACCCGGTCCGCCTTCGCATCACGCTGGTAGGCATACATCGGATCGTAGTATTCCTTCAGCAAGCCCTCGATCCACCCCCGGTGCAAATCGATGCCACCGCTGCGCTGCTGCTCATCAAGCGCCAGGCGCATAATCTCGGACAGGCGCTGGTAGCGCTCGCCACCCAGGCGCTTGTGAATGTTGCTCATGCTCTGCAGCAGGCGCTCGGCGAACAGTCGGCGCCCGAGTTCTTCGCCATGTAGCGCGACGAACTCGGCGCACAGGTTGATCACGTAGTCACGCAGAATGCGTTCGACACGGTTTTCGAAGCTGTCCTCCAGCCACACCAGCGGGTATTGCTGCATGCCCTGGTACAGTTCCAGCGGCACCGTGCAGCTCCCGACAATACGGCCCTCGTCCTCCAGCACGAACTGCTCGATACCACGTGCGCGTTTCTTCAGCACGTCGATGGCCAGCTTGTTCTCGAAGTCGATCTGCGCCGGCTGTGCGGTGGCGCGTTTGCCGAAGCTCGAACCGCGGTGGTTGGCATGGCCTTCAAGATCGATCACGTTGTTCAGCTGGTGCAGCACATCGGTCTTGCCGGTGCCGGTGAGGCCGCCGACCAAAACGAAATCGCATTGCTCCACGGCCTGCTGGGTTGTATCCAGCAGGAAAGTGCGCAGGGCTTTATAGCCACCCTTGATGCGCGGGTAGGCGATGCCCGCTTCGTCGCGCAGCCACTGCTGGACGATCAGCGAGCGCAGGCCGCCGCGGGCGCAGTAAAGATATCCATCGGGGTGGGCCTTGGCAAAGCTGGCCCAGGCATGCAGGCGCTCGCGCTTGATGGTGCCGCTGACCAGTTGATGGCCAAGGGTGATGGCTGCGGCTTGGCCCTGCTGCTTGTAGCAGGTACCGACCTTTTGCCGCTCCTGGTCGGTCATCAGCGGCAGGTTGACGACGCCGGGGAAGGCGCCCTTGGCAAATTCGACAGGCGCACGCATGTCCATCATCGGCACGTCGTCGAGGAACAACTGGCGAAAGTCGGTGCAGTCGTGGCGCATCAGTTCACCTCGACTGCGTGGCTCTGTCGCTCGGCCAGCAGGCCGATCGGCGCAAGGTCCAGGCCCAGTTCGGCGGCAACGGCAAGGAACGCCTGCTCACCTTCGGGGGTGACCGCCACCAGCAGGCCGCCGCTGGTCTGCGGGTCGCACAGCAGGTGCTTCTGATCGTCGGTCAGCGCGCCGATCTTGTGCCCGTAGCTGTCGAAGTTGCGCAGGGTACCGCCGGGGATGCAGCCCTCGGCCATGTAGTGCTCGATGCTCGGCAGCCGCGGGACGGCCGCGTAGTCCAGGTGCGCGGTCAGCCCGCTGCCCTCGGCCAGCTCGACCAGGTGGCCGAGCAGGCCGAAACCGGTCACGTCGGTCATCGCCTTGACCCCGTCGAGCTTGCCAAAGCGGCTGCCGGGGGTGTTGAGGGTGCACATCCAGTCGCGGGCCAGGCCTTGGTCCTGTTCGCGCAGCTTGGCCTTCTTCTCGGCGGTGGTGAGAATGCCGATGCCCAATGGCTTGGTCAGGTACAGGCGGCAACCCTCTGTCGCGGTGTCATTGCGCTTGAGGTGGCGCTTGCTGACCACGCCGGTGACGGCCAGGCCGAAGATCGGCTCGGGTGCATCGATCGAGTGCCCGCCGGCCAGGGGGATGCCGGCTTCGGCGCACACGGCGCGGCCACCGCGGATCACTTCACGGGCCACTTCTGGTGGCAGTACGTTGACCGGCCAGCCGAGGATGGCGATGGCCATCAGCGGGTCGCCGCCCATGGCGTAGATGTCGCTGATGGCGTTGGTGGCGGCGATGCGGCCGAAGTCGTAGGGGTCATCGACAATGGGCATGAAAAAGTCGGTGGTGGACACCACGCCGCGTTCATCATCCAGGGCGTATACGGCGGCGTCATCGCGCGAGGCGTTGCCGACCCACAGGTTCGGCTCCAGGGCCTGGGCGCCACTTTCGGCAAGGATCACATCCAGCACCTTGGGGGAGATCTTGCAGCCACAGCCAGCACCATGGCTGTACTGGGTCAGGCGAATCGGCTCGCTCATTACGCACCTCATTTTTCGTGATGCGCGATTGTAGCAAAGCTGGCCTTTGCGTCTGCGCCACTTATAATCCTTCTCCGTCTGCCTATCGCCGACACTTTCCCCGCTATTGAACCGGAGAATCCCATGCTCAAACGCCCTCTGGCGCTCGCCGCCGGCCTCGTGCTGTCCTGCTGTGCCGTTGTAGCGCAGGCCGCTGATACCTTGCGGGTCAGTGCCATTCCCGACGAAGCGCCAACCGAACTGCTGCGCAAGTTCGAGCCGCTGGGCAAATACCTGTCCCAGCAGTTGGGCATGCAGGTGAAGTTCGTGCCGGTGGCCGACTACCCGGCAGTGGTTGAATCGCTGGCCAGCGACCGTCTGGATCTGGCCTGGCTGGGGGGGTTCACCTTCGTTCAGGTACACCTCAAAGACCCGACCGCCACACCCCTGGTGCAGCGTGAGCAGGACGCCCAGTTCACGTCCAAGTTCATCACGGCCAACCCGCAGGTGAAGAGCCTGGCCGACCTCAAGGGCAAGTCCTTCGCCTTCGGTTCGATTTCGTCCACCTCTGGCAGCCTGATGCCGCGCTACTTCATGCTCAAGGAAGACAACATCAAGCCTGAGGGCTACTTCAGCCGCGTAGCCTATTCCGGCGCCCACGACGCAACGGTGGCCTGGGTCCAGGCCGGCAAGGTCGATGGTGGCGTGCTCAACGCCAGCGTCTGGCAGAAGCTGGTCGACGCCGGCAAGGTCGATACCAGCAAGGTCAAGGTGTTTGCCACCACCCCGACCTACTATGACTACAACTGGACCGTGCGCGGCAACATGGACCCGGCGCTCAAAGACAAGATCAAGCAAGCCTTCCTCGCCCTGGACCCTTCGAACCCGGAGCACAAGAAGATCCTCGACCTGCAGGCCGCCAGCCGTTTCATCGAAACCAAGCCCGAGAACTATCAGGGCACCGAGCAGGCGGCACGTGAGGCCGGCCTGCTCAAGTGACTATCACGCTGCTCGACGCGGGCCTGCGCCACGGCCAGGTTCGCGCGCTCGACTCCGTCTCTTTGCGTATCACCCAAGGTGAGCGGGTCGCGATCATCGGCCCTTCGGGGGCTGGCAAATCCAGCCTCCTGCACCTGATGGCCACTGCCGTACAGCCCAGCGCAGGGCGCCTGGACGTGTTGGGTGAGCAGCCCTGGGCGTTGTCGGCAAAGGCTCGCCAGCGTCTGCGCGCCAGGGTCGGCCTGGTACATCAGGCGCCGCCCCTGCCGCCTCGTCAGCGGGTGGTGACTGCTGTACTGGCCGGCCGTCTGGGCCAGTGGGGTACGCTGCGGTCGTTGCTCAACCTGGTGTACCCCACCGATGTGCAGGGTGCACGCCAGGTGCTGGCCGAACTGGGCCTGGCGGAAAAGCTGTTCGTCCAGTGCGGGCAGCTTTCCGGTGGCCAGTTGCAGCGCGTCGGCATCGCCCGCGCGTTGTATCAGCGGCCCGAGGTACTGCTGACCGATGAACCGGTTTCAGCAATGGACCCCGTGCTGGCCGAACACAGTCTGGCCCTGCTCAACCGCCATGCCCAAGCCTACGGCGTGACGCTGGTGGCCAGCCTGCATGCAGTGGACCTGGCCTTGGCACATTTCCCGCGGGTTATCGGCATTCGTGAGGGCAGGGTGGCGTTCGACTGCTCTGCCGAGGCAGTGACCGAGCAGATGCTCGATGCGCTCTACGCCAACGAGCAGCTGGGGTCGCCATTGCCCCCGGCCCCGGCCCTGGCTGTGCAGATCCCGCGATGCTGAAGGCCAGCGCCCGCGATCCGGCGTTTGTGCCGCGCCTGTTGGTCGCCCTGGTTGCGCTGGCCCTGCTGTGGCCAGGGGCGCAGTTGAGCGAGCTGAACCCGGGCGTGCTGCTGCAAGCGGAAAACCGCCAGCAGATTGCCAGCTTCACCAGCGCCTTCTGGCCGCCGGCGCATGATGGCGAATTTCTCGAACTGCTGTACGAGGCGACCCTGCAGACATTGGCTGTAGCCACTGCCGGGATGGTACTGGCGCTGCTGCTGGCGGTCCCGGCGAGCCTGCTGGCCAGCCGTGCCTTGTCGTTGCGCGCGGCCTCCCGTGGTGGCCGTTCCGGCGCCTGGTCCCGCCTGCTAAGGATGCCGGTGCGCGGGCTGTTGATTTTCCTGCGCAGTGTTCCCGAGATCGTCTGGGCGCTGCTGTTCGTGCGTGCGGTGGGGCTGGGGCCTACGGCGGGGGTGCTGGCGATCGCCATCACTTACAGCGGCATGCTCGGCAAGGTCTACGCCGAAATCTTCGAATCGGTCGACCAGCGCCCGGCGCATGCCCTGCTGCAAGCGGGCAGTGGCCGGCTGACAGCCTTCTTCTATGGCATCCTGCCCAGTGCCGGGACGGAGCTTGTGTCGTACACCGTCTACCGCTGGGAGTGCGCGGTGCGCGCCTCGGTGGTGATGGGTTTCGTTGGTGCCGGGGGCTTGGGGCAGCAGATCGACCTGTCGATGCGGATGTTCGCAGGCGGTGAGGTGGCAAGCATGCTGCTCGCCTTCTTCGGCCTGGTGCTGCTGGCGGACCTGCTCAGCCGCTTCCTGCGGGGACGGTTGGCATGAACCGGGTGATCAATCTGCTGGTGATGGCTGCCTTGGTTGCCGCTGTAATCGCCTCGTTCAGTTATCTGGACCTCGACCTGCAGGCGCTGGTGGGTAACGGCGGGCTGGGGCAGATGGCCGAGTATGCCGGGCGTTTTCTGCATCCGGACGTTACGGGCGAACACCTGCAAGCGGTGGGGCGCGGTGCCCTGGAAACCCTGGCCATGTCCGGGCTGGGTACGCTGTTGGCAATGGTGCTGGGCATGCTGTTGGCATTACCCGCAGCTGGCCGCTTCGGTTGGCCGCTGCAAGCTGCGGCGCGCCTGCTGCTCAATGCCCTGCGTGCCATTCCCGAGCTGGTGTGGGCAGCACTGATGGTACTGGCGGCAGGGCTTGGCCCCAACGCCGGGACGCTCGCGTTGGCACTGCATACGGCAGGTGTGCTTGGCCGGTTGTACGCTGAGGCGCTGGAAAATACCCCGGTCGAGCCAGCGGCGGCGATCCGCCTGCAAGGTGGCGGGCAACTGGCGGCGTTCTGCTTCGGCACCTTGCCCAACCTGTGGCCGCAGTTGCTGGCCTACAGCTTGTACCGCTGGGAAAACAACATCCGTATGGCCAGTGTGCTTGGGCTCGTTGGCGCAGGGGGGCTGGGGCAGATGCTGTATACCACCCTGAGCCTGTTCCAGGAGGCCCAGGCCAGCACGGTGATCTTGGCCATGCTGGTCTTGGTGCTATTGGTGGACGTGTTCAGTGATGTCATGCGCCAGCGTTATGTGCGGGCCTGAACGCATCAGCCCCTAACTCCCCGCACTGCGCTTCACGTTGCATCGACTCCAGGTTGCGCTCTATGGTCTCGCAAATGGTGTCCATCTGGATCTGGTGTTCACTGAAGCGGAACGGGCTCTGCAGGTCGGTGCCGATCCGCTCGATGGCTAGCAGCATGAACCCGACCACGGTAGACGCCAGTGGCGTGAACCAGCCCAGCGATTCGACCAGACCCACGGGCACGATCAGGCAGAACAACGAGATGAACAGCCGCGGAAAGTACACGTAAGGGTAGGGCAGTGGCGTGTTGGCGATACGCTCCATGCCGCCTTGGGCGTTGGACAGGTCCACCAGCGTCGATTCGAGCCGCGCAAGGCGAATGCTGTCCAGCCGCCCGGCCTTGTATTCGCGGGCGAGCAGGGCTGCCGAACCGCTGAGGATATCGTTGGCGAAATTGTTCGAACGGTTGCGCCGCTCGAACTCCCCGGGCGGGATGAACGCCATCAGTTCGTCGGGGCAGGCTTGGCCTTTGAGGTGCGCCGCCAGGCAATTCACATAAGCAATATGCCGGCGCAACAAGGTCGCCTTGATTGGGTTCAAGCCGTCATCCGGGTCGTCGATCAGCGTCAGCGTCTGCCGGGCGAAGCTGCGCGAACTGTTCACCAGCGCGCCCCACAAGGTGCGCGCCTCCCACCAGCGGTTGTAGGCACTGCTGTTGCGAAAACTCACCAGCACCACCAGCGCCGAACCCAGCAATGTCAGCGGGATCAGCGGTAGAGTAAATTTGCTGTTCAAGAACAGCATGAAATCGATGGTGACCAGCACGTCCCAGATCAGCAGCCAGAACAGCGACCAGCCGATGTAGCCGAAGGTCTTCACCACCAGGCGATACTTGCGGGCGATGATCTCTTTCACGCGGGGAACCTCGACAGGGGGAATGCAGAATCGGACGTCGAGGGTCGGATAAGGTTCGGTGGTTGATGTTGCAAGAAGTTTTGATTTCGCCAACGCGACCCTTTTGCCATCCGACGCCTGCCATGGCAGGTCCCTTTGCATGAGTCGTGCTGGCCTCATCATATGCCAGGCTGAGCGCTGTGCTTGAGCTCAGGTTCAAGTCAAGGTGTGGCTGCGACCACGACATACCCCTTGACTGCGGCAGGCGCGGCCTTGGGCCTCGTTTTATTGGCCAGATACTGGAACCGGCGCCATTCCTTGTCGATTTCGCTATACGACATGAACACGCTGATACGTTCTTTGTCGGCAAGGTCTGGGCGGTTGCGCGCATCGATTTCATCTTTGGCGATGAAGGCGACATTGATCCCAACGACCTTGCCATCTTCGGCGAACACCGGGCCACCGGACATGCCTTTGACCATCGGGCCATCGTGCACCGAATAGAACACGCTGCCTGGCGTGCCTTCCAGGCGTACCAGTGAAGCCAGGGTGTGGCCTTTGCCCTGCACCGGCATCATCAGGCTGTTGAAGCCGACCGCTGTCACGGACTCGCCCGGCACATACTGGCGCCAGAGCGGCACCCGGGCAGCCTTGTGCTTGAAGAACACCACATCACCCAGGCCTTCATGGACCACGTTGCGCAGGAAGGGGGTGTGCTTGGCGGTTACCGCATAGTCTTCGTTCCACTGGATGGCAGTGGCCATCAACAGCATCGGCAGCGGTGCACCGGATGTGACCACGAAAGCCTGATCGTAGACGGGGTCTGACACGTAGGACGTTGGCACTCCATTGCACCCACTGAGCAGCATCATTGCTGCCAGACAGGGCACAGTTGATTTCATGATTTGCACGGGCATTGAGAAATGGGAGCGCGACTATGGCTAAGTGCTATTACGCTATCAATACTTTCTGTGTATATCCGACGAATGACATCTTAGGTGGGGGTGACGAGGGAGGCCAATAGATTCCAGGCATGGCTGGAGGTGCCGTGGTCATTGGGGTGGCGTCAAAATCGGCGGGGTTGAAAAGGGCTTTCGGTGATGGGTGAGCTGGTGTCAGCTCGTTGAGCTGCGTTGAGCTGCGTTGAGCTGCATTGAGCTGGATTGAGCTGCGTTGAGCTGCGTTGAGCTGCATTGAGCTGGATTGAGCTATATTGAGCTGCATTGAGCTATATCCGGAGACGCCATGACATTGCCAAACAAGATTCTGAGAGTGCTTCAGAACGATCAGAGCCTAAGATCGCGCGAGATCGCCGAGCGTCTCGATGCGAGTTGGTCCACAGTCAAGCGTCACCTCGATGCGTTGTTGGAGGCAGGTCAGGTTCAGCGGGAGAAGGACGGACGCATCACGCGTTATCGCCTGGTCACAGCAGTTGCCCAATTACCAGATAGTGCGCCTGCGCAGCCTCTTTCTGCTGAGCTGCCTTGGTCGCCTGCGAGTCTCGCCCTGCGCAAGTCTTTGACTCGTCCATTGGCAATGCGCGAAGTCGTCACCTATCACCGCGACCTTGTAGACAGCTACCAGCCGAACCAGACTGCCTGGCTGTCACCCAGCTTGACGGTTGTACTCGAGGCTGAAGGGCGGATGAGGGGGCAGCAGCCAGCCGGCACCTACGCGCGCAAAGTACTCGAACCTTTGTTGATTGACCTGTCATGGTCCTCGTCACGCTTGGAAGGCAACCGCTATACGCTGCTCGACACCCAGAGGCTGTTCGAAAGTGGTGTGACGCAGGGGGATCTGGATGCGGTCATGTTGCTCAATCACAAGGCGGCCATCGAATTCATGGTCGATGCAGTGCCGGAATACGGGCTCAACTCAGCCGTGATCCGCAACTTGCATGGCTTGCTGATGCAGGATCTGCTGGCAGACAGCAATGCCCTGGGCAGTATTCGCCAGACAGTAGTGAACATCAGCGGTACGACCTATTTCCCAACCCAGGTGCCCTCACTGTTGGAAGAGATGTTCGAGTTGATACTCGACAAGGCGCGTCAGATCAAGAATCCCATCGAGGCGGCATTCTTCTTGTGGATAAACCTGGCCTACCTGCAACCGTTCGAAGATGGCAACAAACGCACAAGTCGATTGGCGGCGAACATACCGCTGATGCTCTACAACTGCTCGCCTTTGTCGTTCCTTGACGTAAACCCGCAGGACTATGCTCTGGCGATGATGGGGGTGTACGAGCAGCGTGACATGGCGATGGCGGCGGATCTGTTTGTCTGGGTCTATCGCAGGTCGATCAGCAAGTATGGCGTGATGCTTGAAGCAATGGGGGTTCCGGACCCTGTTCGCCTGCAGTATCGAGAGGTGTTGAACGAGGCGATTGGTGCCGTCGTACGTGACAGGCTGACAGCCGGTTCAGTGGTAGCCGGGCTGCCTCTTTCAGAGGACGAGAAAAGGCAGTTTCAGCCTTTATTGCAGGCTGAACTGGATATCCTGGCGCTGCACAACTGCGCCAGGTATCGGCTGACCATGAGACAAGTAACGGAGTGGATCAAGGCAGGGCGACCCTCATGATTTCACGTGCCTGGTTATTGAACCCTTGCCCCGTTTTTGCAAGATGGTAGGGAGAGCCCTCTGGTCAAACCGCAGGCATAAAAAAACCGACCATAAGGTCGGTTTTTTCCGGATCTTGGTGCCCCGAGGGAGACTCGAACTCCCACTCCTTTCGAAAACGGATTTTGAATCCGCCGCGTCTACCAATTCCGCCATCAGGGCGTGTGGCGCGCAGTATAGAGAGGTGATTCAGGTCGGTCAATCGGCTTTCATGGTCAATTTTCACGCATTGGGCTAAACTTCCCGGCCCTGCCGAACCCGAACATCATCATGCGCGTCGCCGATTTTTCCTTCGAACTCCCCGATTCCCTGATCGCCCGCCACCCTCTGGCCGAGCGCCATGGCAGCCGACTGCTGGTCCTCGATGGGCCGAGCGGGGCGCTGGCGCACAAGCAATTCACCGATCTGCTCGACTACCTGCGCCCCGGCGACCTGATGGTGTTCAACAACACCCGGGTCATCCCGGCGCGTTTGTTCGGCCAGAAAGCCTCCGGCGGCAAGCTGGAAGTGTTGGTCGAGCGTGTGCTCGACAGCCACCGCGTGCTCGCCCATGTGCGTGCCAGCAAGGCGCCTAAAGAAGGCGCGGTGATCCTCATCGACGGCGGTGGCGAGGCCGAAATGGTTGCGCGCCACGACACGCTGTTCGAACTGCGCTTCACCGAAGAGGTGCTGCCATTGCTCGAGCGTGTCGGGCACATGCCGCTGCCGCCCTACATCGACCGCCCGGACGAGGGCGCCGACCGTGAGCGCTACCAGACCGTGTACGCCGAACGTGCAGGTGCCGTAGCCGCGCCAACCGCTGGCCTGCACTTCGACCAGGCGCTGCTGGACAAGATCGCCGCCAAGGGCGTGGAGCGCGCCTTCGTCACCCTGCATGTGGGTGCTGGCACCTTCCAGCCGGTGCGGGTCGACAAGATCGAAGACCACCACATGCACAAAGAGTGGCTCGAAGTGAGCCAGGATGTGGTCGATGCCATCGAGGCCTGCCGGGCCCGAGGTGGCCGTGTGGTCGCGGTTGGCACCACCAGCGTACGGTCGCTGGAAAGCGCGGCACGCGATGGGGTGCTCAAGGCCTTCAGCGGCGATACCGACATCTTCATCTACCCAGGCCGGCCGTTCCATGTGGTCGACGCCCTGGTCACCAACTTCCACCTGCCGGAGTCCACGCTGCTGATGCTGGTCTCGGCATTCGCCGGTTACCCCGAGACCATGGCTGCCTACGCGGCGGCGGTCGAGCAGGGGTACCGCTTCTTCAGTTACGGTGATGCCATGTTCATCACCCGCAATCCGGCGCCACGCGGCCCAGAGGATCAAGCATGAGTCGCACCTGTCGAATGTCCTTCGAACTGCTGGCCACCGACGGCAAGGCCCGTCGTGGCCGCCTGACCTTCCCCCGTGGCACGGTCGAAACCCCGGCGTTCATGCCGGTGGGTACCTATGGCACGGTCAAGGGCATGCTGCCGCGTGACATCGAGGCCATTGGTGCCGAGATCATCCTTGGCAACACCTTCCACCTGTGGCTGCGCCCAGGCACCGAGGTGATCAAGAAGCACAACGGCCTGCACGATTTCATGCAGTGGAAAGGCCCGATCCTGACTGATTCGGGTGGTTTCCAGGTGTTCAGCCTGGGTGCCATGCGCAAGATCAAGGAGGAGGGCGTGACCTTCGCCTCCCCAGTGGATGGCTCCAAGGTGTTCATGGGCCCGGAAGAGTCCATGCAGGTGCAGCGTGACCTGGGTTCAGACATCGTGATGATCTTCGACGAGTGCACACCGTACCCGGCAGAGCACGATGTGGCGCGCACCTCCATGGAACTGTCGCTGCGTTGGGCGCAACGTTCGAAGAACGCCCACGGGGACAACACTGCGGCGCTGTTCGGCATCGTCCAGGGCGGCATGTATCAGGACTTGCGCATGCGCTCGCTGGAAGCGCTGGTCAATATCGACTTCGACGGCCTGGCCATCGGTGGCCTGTCGGTGGGCGAGCCCAAGCACGAAATGATCAAGGTGCTGGATTACCTGCCGGCCCAGATGCCTGCTGACAAACCTCGTTACCTTATGGGGGTAGGCAAACCTGAAGATCTCGTTGAGGGTGTGCGCCGCGGCGTCGACATGTTCGACTGCGTGATGCCGACGCGTAACGCGCGCAACGGCCATCTGTTCGTCGATACAGGGGTGATCAAGATCCGCAACGCGTTCCATCGCCACGATGATTCGCCGCTGGATCCGACCTGTGATTGCTACACCTGCACGAACTTCTCCCGCGCTTATCTCCATCACCTGGACAAGTGCGGCGAAATGTTGAGCAGCATGCTGAATACCATCCACAACTTGCGCCATTACCAGCGCTTGATGGCCGGTTTACGCGAGGCTATTCAACAGGGTAAATTGGCCGCCTTTGTCGACGCCTTCTATGCCAAGCGCGGGCTGCCTGTGCCGCCTTTGGACTGATTGTTCGCACCATCTAATTAAAACTTAAGCAACTGGAGTGCCCAATGAGCTTCTTGATCCCCGCCGCCTATGCGGACGCTGCTGCACCCGCCGCTGGCCCAGCCGGCACCGGCTTCGAGTGGATTTTCCTGGTCGGTTTCCTGGTCATCTTCTACCTGATGATCTGGCGCCCGCAGGCCAAGCGTGCCAAAGAGCAGAAGAACCTGCTGAGCAACTTGCAAAAAGGTGATGAAGTTGTCACCAACGGCGGCATCGCTGGCAAGATCGTCAAGGTTTCCGATGATTTCGTGGTTCTGGAAGTGTCCGACACTGTCGAGCTGAAGTTCCAGAAGGGCGCCATTGCCGCGACCCTGCCAAAAGGTACGCTCAAGGCTATCTGAGTTACCGGTTTTTTTTCCAGTCGGGGCGCGCAACGCGCCCCGCGTCTTGAACGGGCGGCGTGATGCTGAACAAATACCCTCTGTGGAAATACGCACTGATCGTGTTGGTACTGGCGATCGGTTTTATTTATTCCGCTCCCAACCTCTACCCGGATGACCCGGCGGTGCAGATCAGCGGTGCCAGCTCGGCGCTGCAGGTGAACCAGTCCGACCTCGACCGCGTCAGCAAGGCGCTGGCCGAAGCCGGTATCACCGTCAAGGGTGCAAGCCTGGGTGAGAAGGGCAGCGCGCTGGTGCGCCTGAGCAACCAGGAAGACCAGCTGCCAGCCAAGGATGTAGTGCGCAAGGCACTGGGCGATGATTATGTCGTGGCCCTGAACCTGGCCCAGACCACTCCGCAATGGCTGCGTAACCTGGGTGCAAGCCCGATGAAGCTGGGCCTGGACCTGTCCGGTGGTGTGCACTTCCTGCTGGAAGTGGACATGGACAAGGCCATGAGCGCCCGCATGAAAGTCTACGAAGGCGAGGTCAAGACCTTGCTGCGCAAAGAGCGCGTCCGCTACCGCAGCCTGCCTCAGCAGGATGGCGGCATCATGCTGGGCTTCGCCGACGATGCCACCCGCGAACAGGCACGTGCCCTGATCCGCAAGAATTTCAGTGATTTCGACCTGACCACCAGCGAGCGTAATGAAACCGCCGTGCTGCGTCTGGCGCTGACTCAGGCTAAAGTCGCCGAGATCCGCGAATACTCGATCAAGCAGAACCTCACCACCGTGCGCAACCGCGTCAACGAGCTGGGCGTCGCCGAGCCGCTGGTTCAGCGCCAGGGCGCCAACCGCATCGTGGTCGAGCTGCCAGGCGTGCAGGACACTGCCGAAGCCAAGCGTATCCTCGGCAAGACGGCCAACCTGGAGTTCCGCTTCGGTGCCGAGCCAGGCGCGTCCAGGGCTACTACCGAGGTCTTCGAGTTCCGTGAGGGCGGCCGTTCCGCCCAGGTCGAGCGTGGCCTGATCATCACCGGTGACCAGGTCACCGACGCCCAGGCCAGCTTCGACGAGCATGGACGCCCGCAGGTGAACATTCGCCTCGACGGCCACGGTGGCGAGCTGATGAGCCGCGCGACCCGCAGCAATGTCGGGCGCAGCATGGCGGTGGTCTTCATCGAGCAGAAGCCGGTTACCCGCTACGTCAAGCAGACTGTCAACGGCGTCGAGAAGGACGTGCCGGTGCAGAGCTTCCTGGAAGAGAAGAAGATCATCAGCCTGGCGACCATCCAGTCGCCGCTGGGCAGCCAGTTCCGCATCACCGGCCTTGACGGTCAGGGTGAATCGTCCGAACTGGCCCTGCTGCTGCGGGCCGGTGGCCTGGCCGCGCCGATGTACTTCGCTGAGGAACGTACCATCGGCCCAAGCCTGGGTGCCGACAACATCACCAAGGGTATCGATGCGTCGCTGTGGGGCATGCTGTTCGTCTCGCTGTTCATCATCGCCATCTACCGCGCGTTCGGTGTGCTGGCAACCATCGCCCTGGCGGGCAACATGGTCTTGCTGCTGGCATTGATGTCGCTGTTGGGTGCCACCCTTACCTTGCCGGGTATCGCCGGTATCGTGCTGACCATGGGTATGGCGGTCGACGCCAACGTACTGATCTTCTCGCGTATCCGTGAAGAGATCGCTGCGGGCATGTCGGTGCAGCGCGCAATTCATGAAGGCTTCAACCGGGCGTATTCGGCGATCGTCGATGCCAACCTGACCACACTGCTGGTCGGCGGCATCCTCTTCGCCATGGGTACCGGGCCGGTCAAGGGCTTTGCCGTCACCATGTCCCTCGGGATTTTCACCTCGATGTTCACCGCCGTCATGGTGACCCGTGCACTGGTCAACCTGACCTGTGGCGGGCGTGACATCAAGAAGCTGTGGGTTTGAGGGAGCGACGATGAAAACCATCAACTTCATGGGCGTGCGCAATGTTGCGTTCGCCATAACCGTGCTCCTTACCGTGCTGGCACTGTTCAGCTGGTGGCAGAAGGGCCTGAACTTCGGCCTGGACTTCACCGGCGGTACGCTGATCGAGCTGACCTACGAACGCCCGGCCGACCTCAAGGCGGTACGTGCCGAGCTGGTCGAATCCGGCTTCAACGAAGCCGTGGTACAGAGCTTCGGTGCTACCACCGACCTGCTGGTGCGCATGCCTGGCGATGACCCGATGCTGGGTAACAAGGTGGCCGAAGCCCTGCAGAAGATTGGCGGTGACAACCCGGCGACGGTCAAGCGCGTCGAGTTCGTTGGTCCGCAGGTGGGTGAAGAACTGCGTGACCAGGGGGGCCTCGGCATGCTCCTGGCGCTGGGCGGCATCCTCATCTACCTGGCCTTCCGCTTCCAGTGGAAGTTCGCCGTAGGCGCGATCATCTCGCTGATCCACGACGTGGTGGTGACGCTGGGTATCCTGTCGTTCTTCCAGATCACCTTCGACCTGACGGT
This sequence comes from Lelliottia jeotgali, assembly GCF_977070485.1. NCBI lineage: Bacteria > Pseudomonadati > Pseudomonadota > Gammaproteobacteria > Enterobacterales > Enterobacteriaceae > Lelliottia > Lelliottia jeotgali. Next base: position 121,454 of record NZ_CDRVFO010000007.1, on the reverse strand, counting down.
GCTGGCTGCGGTGCTGGCGATCATCGGCTACTCGCTCAACGACACCATCGTGGTGTTCGACCGGGTGCGTGAGAACTTCCGCGTGATGCGCAAGGCTTCGCTGATCGAGAACATCAATATCTCGACCACACAGACCTTGCTGCGCACCGTAGCCACTTCCGTTTCGACTCTGCTGGCAATCGCTGCGCTGCTGTTCTTCGGCGGTGACAACCTGTTCGGCTTCTCCCTGGCCCTGTTCATCGGTGTCATGGCGGGTACCTACTCCTCGATCTACATCGCCAACGTGGTGCTGATCTGGCTGAACCTGAACAGCGAAGACCTGATTCCGCCGGCCAAGACCGACGGTGTGGATGATCGTCCTTAAGGCATAGCCCTACGCCGTTCGGCGATCGAAAAGGCGCGAGTGTTGAACTCGCGCCTTTTTTTTTGCTCCAAGGCTGGGAGCAGGCGGGTTTACCCCGCGGGTATGAATCAGGAGGTTCAAGTGAATAAATCAATGCTGGTGGGTGCGGTACTGGGTGCTGTCGGTGTTACTGCCGGAGGTGCTGTGGCGACCTACAGCTTGGTGAACAAAGGCCCCGAATACGCCCAGGTCACCGACGTGCAGCCGATCAAGCAGCAGGTGAAAACCCCTCGCGAAGTGTGCAAGGACGTGGCCGTGACGCGTCAGGCGCCGGTCAAGGATCAGCATCAGATTGCCGGTACCGTTGTAGGCGCCCTGGCGGGCGGCTTGCTGGGTAACCAGATCGGTGGTGGCACCGGCAAGAAAATCGCCACCGTGGCCGGTGCGGTCGGTGGTGGCTATGCAGGCAACAAGGTGCAGGAGGGCATGCAGGAGCGTGATACCTATACCACCACGCAGACCCGTTGCAGCACGGTCAACGATGTCAGTGAGAAGGTCGTTGGTTACAACGTGACCTACTCAATCGGTGACCAGGTCGGCAAGGTGAAGATGGATCGCGAGCCTGGCTCGACCATCCCACTGGACAAGAATGGCAAGCTGATCCTGAGCGACGCCGGGCAGCAATAATATTGCAGGCACAAAAAAAGCACCGCGAGGTGCTTTTTTTGTGCCTGCAATCTGCGCTTAGCGCTTCATGTGCTCTGGCAGGTGCGGCTGGATAGCGGTCAGCACGGCCTTGAAGCACTTGATGTTGCCGGCAACGATGTGGCCTTTGTCGAGGAAGTCGTGGCCACCGTTGAAGTCGCTCACCAGGCCGCCCGCTTCCTGGATCAGCAGCACGCCCGCTGCCATGTCCCATTCGGACAGGCCCGACTCCCAGAAGGCGTCGAAGCGGCCGGCGGCCACGTAGGCCAGGTCCAGGCTGGCGGAACCAGCGCGGCGGATGCCGGCAGTCTGGCCAGTCAGAGCGCGGAACATGCCCAGGTAGTTGTCCAGGTCGGCCATCTGGCTGTCACGGAACGGGAAGCCGGTGCCCAGCAGGGCGCCGTCCAGGCTGGTGCGCGAGCTGACGCGCAGGCGACGGCCATTGAGCTGGGCCCCACGGCCACGGCTGGCGGTGAATTCTTCCTGGCGTACCGGGTCGAGAACGACGGCGTGTTCAATGCGGCCACGGTATTTGCAGGCAATGCTGACGGCGAAGTGCGGGATGCCACGCAGGAAGTTGGTGGTACCGTCCAGTGGGTCGATGATCCACAGGTAGTCCTTGCCTTCTTCGCCGGTGCCCGCGTGCATGCCCGTCTCTTCACCCTGAATGGAGTGGTTCGGGTAGGCCTTGCGCAGTGCGTCGACGATCTTCTGCTCGGCGGCGCGATCAACCTCGGAAACGTAGTCCTTAGCCTCTTTCTCGTCCACCTTGATGCTATCCAGGCGTTCGATGGAGCGGAAAATCAGTTCACTGGCGCTGCGAGCGGCGCGCAGGGCGATATTCAGCATAGGCTGCATGGGCGGGTCACCTGGAGATGTTAAAGAAGAAAGCCGAACATTCTAGCAGAAAAGTTTGGCGGCAGAAGTGTCACATTTGCTTTCATGGCGTTACGCTGGTCGGTTCTGTAAGATCGAACCCCTAAAACCCGCATCTGTGAGCACAACACCTTGCTGCAAAATATTCGTGTTGTTCTGGTCAATACCAGCCACCCCGGCAACATCGGCGGCGCTGCGCGTGCCATGAAAAACATGGGCTTGACGCGTCTGGTGCTGGTGCAGCCAAAAGAATTTCCCGCCGCAGACGCCAGTGCGCGTGCCTCCGGTGCCGACGATGTACTGGCCGGTGCCCAGGTGGTCGACAGCCTTGAGCAGGCGCTGGTCGGCTGCAGCCTGGTCATGGGCACCAGCGCCCGTGAGCGCAGTATTCCCTGGCCGTTGATCGACCCCCGTGAATGCGGGGCCAAGGCCGTGGAGCATGCCGTCGGCGGTGAGGAGATCGCCTTGGTGTTCGGGCGTGAGCACGCCGGCCTGACCAACGAAGAACTGCAGCGATGTCACTTCCACGTGCACATTCCCTCGAACCCCGACTTCAGCTCGCTGAACCTGGCCGCTGCGGTCCAGGTGCTCGCCTATGAGGTGCGCATGGCCTGGCTGGCGGCTGAAGGCACGGCGCAGAAAGTCGAAAAGGCCGACGCCAGCGAGCTGGCGACCATGGACGAAATGGAGCTGTTCTATGAGCACCTGGAAAAAACCCTGGTGGACATCGGCTTCCTTGACCCCGAAAAGCCCAAGCACCTGATGGCGCGCCTGCGCCGGCTGTACGGGCGCAGCTCGGTGGAACGTCCGGAAATGAGCATTTTGCGCGGTATCCTCACCGAGACCCAGAAGGTCGCACGGGGCGAGCCGCATAAAAGGAAGGACTGACAGATGTTCGAACGTCTGCGTGAAGATATCCAGAGCGTTTTCCATCGGGACCCGGCGGCACGCAATGCCTTCGAGGTGCTGACCTGCTACCCGGGCATGCATGCCATCTGGTTGCATCGCCTGGGCAATGCCTTGTGGAAGCGCGATTTCAAATGGCTGGCTCGCCTGGTGTCGAACTTTGGCCGCTGGATGACTGGCATCGAGATCCATCCCGGCGCAACCATCGGGCGGCGCTTTTTCATCGATCACGGCATGGGTATCGTGATCGGCGAAACCGCAGAGATCGGCGACGACGTCACTCTTTACCAGGGCGTGACCCTGGGTGGCACCAGCTGGAACAAAGGCAAGCGCCACCCGACCCTGGAAAACGGCGTAGTGGTGGGGGCGGGGGCCAAAGTGCTCGGCCCGTTCACCGTAGGCGCCGGGGCCAAGATCGGTTCCAATGCAGTGGTGACCAAGGCGGTGCCGGCAGGTGCCACGGCGGTCGGCATTCCGGGGCGGATCATCGTCAAGAGCGAAGACAGCGAAGTCGAGGCTAGGCGCAAGGCCATGGCCGAAAAGATCGGCTTCGATGCCTACGGCGTCAGTGGCGACATGCCTGACCCGGTGGCGCGTGCCATCGGCCAGATGCTCGACCACCTGCAGGCTGTCGACGAGCGCCTGGAGGGCATGTGCGGCGCATTGACCAAAATGGGCAGTGACTACTGCGCCAAGGAGCTGCCGGCCCTGCCCGAAGATGACTTCAGCGAGACTGCGGCAGCGGTCCCGCGCGACGCTCGGTCGCATTGATCGCGCCGCAGTGAAGTCATACTGACATATGGGGCGTGTGCTCGCGCCCCTTTACTGCTACAATCGCGCCCCATTCCCAGATGCAAACCCGACTAAAGCAGTAGGTCTAATAGTTGACTTAAATGCTCGGGAATCGCATACTCGCTCACATCCTGTAACTCCCGTGGTATCCATTAGCCATGCGACTGACTACCAAAGGCCGATACGCCGTGACAGCCATGCTTGATCTGGCGTTGCACGCGCAGCATGGGCCTGTGTCTTTGGCCGACATTTCCGAGCGCCAGGGCATTTCCCTCTCTTATCTGGAGCAGCTGTTCGCCAAGCTGCGCCGCAGCAGTCTGGTATCCAGCGTGCGCGGCCCGGGCGGTGGTTACCAGCTGTCCCGTGGCATGGAAACCATCCAGGTGGCCCAAGTCATCGACGCGGTCAACGAATCGGTCGATGCCACCCGTTGCCAGGGCCTTGGGGATTGCCATGCCGGTGACACCTGCCTGACCCACCACTTGTGGTGCGACCTCAGCCAGCAGATCCACGAATTCCTCAGCGGCATCAGCCTGGCCGACCTCGTCATGCGCCGTGAGGTGCAGGAAGTCGCCCAGCGCCAGGACCTGCGTCGTGTCGCAGGCCGTTCTGCCCAGCTGGACAAGATTGAGACGTCCGCCGTCGACTGACCTTTATTAACAGTGACGACGAGCGACGCCACCGCCTGATAGGAGATACTCAATGAAGTTGCCGATCTACCTCGATTACTCCGCGACCACGCCGGTCGATCCCCGTGTCGCCCAGAAGATGGCCGACTGCCTGCTGGTCGACGGTAACTTCGGTAACCCGGCTTCGCGCTCCCACGTGTTTGGCTGGAAAGCCGAGGAAGCGGTCGAAAACGGCCGTCGCCAGGTTGCCGAGCTGATCAACGCCGACCCGCGCGAGATCGTCTGGACCAGCGGTGCTACCGAGTCCGACAACCTCGCCATCAAAGGCGTGGCGCACTTCTATCAGTCCAAAGGCAAGCACATCATCACCTCCAAGATCGAGCACAAGGCGGTCCTGGATACCGCTCGCCAGCTCGAGCGTGAAGGCTTCGAAGTCACCTACCTCGAGCCAGGCGAAGACGGCATCGTCACCCCGGCCCAGGTCGAGGCGGTGCTGCGTGACGACACCATTCTGGTCTCGCTGATGCACGTCAACAACGAAGTCGGCTCGATCAACGACATTGCCGCCATCGGTGAACTGACCCGTTCGCGCGGCGTGTTGTTCCACGTTGACGCCGCCCAGTCGGCCGGCAAGGTGGAAATCGACCTGCAGAAGCTGAAAGTCGACCTGATGTCGTTCTCTGCGCACAAGGCCTACGGCCCGAAAGGTATTGGCGCGCTGTATGTCAGCCGCAAGCCTCGCGTGCGTCTGGAAGCGATCATCCACGGCGGTGGCCATGAGCGCGGCATGCGGTCGGGCACCTTGCCGACCCACCAGATCGTCGGCATGGGCGAAGCGTTCGCCATTGCCAAGCAGGAAATGGCTGCTGAAAACCAGCGCATCAAGGCCCTGAGCGACCGTTTCTTCAAGCAGGTCTCGGACCTCGAAGAGCTGTATGTCAACGGTAGCCAGACTGCGCGCGTCCCGCACAACCTGAACCTGAGCTTCAACTATGTCGAAGGCGAGTCGCTGCTGATGTCGCTCAAGGACATCGCGGTATCGTCCGGTTCGGCCTGTACCTCCGCTTCGCTCGAGCCGTCGTATGTACTGCGCGCTCTGGGCCGTAACGACGAGCTGGCGCACAGCTCGATCCGCTTCTCCTTCGGCCGCTTCACCACCGAAGAAGAAGTCGACTACGCCGCGCAGAAAGTCTGCGAGGCTGTAAACAAACTGCGTGAGCTGTCGCCGCTGTGGGACATGTACAAAGACGGCGTTGACATCTCCAAGATCGAGTGGGCCGCCCACTAAGCAGTCGCCGGCAAGAGCGGCTCCCTGATGAGGAAGGAATTGCACCATGGCATACAGTGAAAAGGTCATCGACCACTACGAAAACCCACGTAACGTCGGCAAGATGAATGCCGAGGACCCGGATGTCGGTACCGGCATGGTCGGCGCCCCAGCGTGCGGTGACGTGATGCGTCTGCAGATCAAGGTCAACGAGCAAGGCATCATCGAAGATGCCAAGTTCAAGACTTACGGCTGCGGTTCGGCCATCGCTTCCAGCTCCCTCGCCACCGAGTGGATGAAGGGCAAGACCCTGGACGAAGCTGAAACCATCAAGAACACCCAGCTGGCGGAAGAACTGGCGTTGCCGCCGGTCAAGATCCACTGCTCGGTACTCGCCGAGGATGCCATCAAGGCAGCCGTTCGCGATTACAAGCAGAAGAAAGGCTTGATCTAAGTCGCCTGTTGCGAAGTATCCGACGTTGAGGAAAAAGTACCGATGGCTATCAGCATGACAGAAGCCGCCGCCAACCACGTGCGGCGTTCCCTCGAAGGGCGCGGCAAGGGCGAGGGCATCCGCCTGGGCGTGCGCACCACCGGTTGCTCGGGCCTGGCCTACGTGCTGGAGTTCGTCGATGAACTGGCGGACGAGGACACCGTGTTCGAGAACCATGGCGTCAAGGTGATCATCGATCCCAAGAGCCTGGTTTACCTTGACGGCACTGAGCTGGACTTCGTCAAGGAAGGGTTGAACGAAGGCTTCAAGTTCAACAACCCCAACGTACGCGGTGAGTGTGGCTGCGGCGAAAGCTTCAACGTCTGAGGCTGGCTGTGGGTACTCCTTGTCATTTCGCTCTGTTCGACCTCCAGCCGTGCTTCCGGTTGGACCTCGACAAGCTGGCCACTCGCTATCGCGAGCTGGCCCGCGAGGTTCATCCTGACCGCTTCGCCGACGCTTCCGAGCGTGAGCAGCGGGTAGCGCTGGAAAAATCCGCCGCCCTCAATGACGCCTATCAGACCCTGCGCAGTGCCCCGCGCCGTGCCCGCTATTTGCTGGCCATCGGTGGCCACGAGGTGCCTCAGGAAGTCACGGTCCACGACCCTGACTTCCTGCTGCAGCAGATGCAGTGGCGCGAGGAACTCGAAGAGCTGCAGGACGAAGCCGACCTCGACGGTGTCGCCGTGTTCAAGAAGCGCCTGAAGGCTGCTCAGGAACAGCTCAACGAGGATTTTGCCGCCTGCTGGGATGTGCCTGCCGAGCGCGACAAGGCCGAGCGCCTGATGCGCCGCATGCAGTTCCTCGACAAGCTCGCCCAGGAAGTGCGCCAACTAGAAGAGCGCCTCGACGATTAACCCGGCGTTGCCCGTGATGACGCCTAAGGTATTCAGATAAGCATGGCCCTACTGCAGATCGCCGAACCCGGTCAAACCCCCCAGCCGCACCAGCGTCGCCTGGCGGTGGGCATTGACCTGGGTACTACCAATTCTCTGGTCGCTGCCCTGCGCAGCGGTCGCAGTGAACCCCTGCCCGATGCGCAGGGCAACGTCATTCTGCCCTCCGCGGTGCGCTATCTGGCTGGCCACAATGAGGTCGGCCTGGCAGCGCGTGAAGCTGCCGCCAGCGACCCGCTGAACACCGTGCTGTCGGTCAAGCGCCTGATGGGACGTGGCCTGGCCGACGTCAAGCAACTGGGTGAACAGCTGCCGTATCGCTTCATTGGCGGCGAGTCGCACATGCCGTTCATCGACACTGTCCAGGGGCCGAAGAGCCCGGTGGAAGTGTCCGCTGATATCCTCAAGGTGCTGCGCGAGCGCGCCGAAGCGACCTTGGGTGGCGAGCTGGTGGGTGCGGTGATCACCGTGCCGGCTTATTTCGACGATGCCCAGCGTCAGGCGACCAAGGACGCAGCCAAACTGGCTGGCCTGAATGTGCTGCGCCTGCTCAATGAGCCGACCGCTGCTGCAGTGGCCTATGGCCTGGATCAGAATGCCGAAGGCCTGGTGGCCATCTATGACCTGGGCGGCGGTACGTTCGATATTTCTATCCTGCGCCTGACTGCAGGTGTGTTCGAGGTACTCGCCACCGGTGGTGACACCGCCCTGGGGGGCGATGACTTCGATCACGCCATTGCCAGCTGGATCATAGAGCAGGCCGGCCTGTCCGCCGACCTCGATCCTGCTACCCAGCGCCAGCTGCTCCAGGCCGCCTGCGCCGCCAAGGAAGCCCTGACCGACACCGACGTGGTCAGTGTCAGCCATGGCGCCTGGCAGGGCGAGCTCAGCCGCGCCGCTTTCGAAGCCATGATCGAGCCTCTGATTGCCCGTAGCCTCAAGGCCTGCCGTCGTGCCGTGCGCGACAGTGGCGTCGAGCTGGATGAAGTGGGGGCGGTGGTCATGGTGGGTGGTTCGACCCGCGTACCGCGTGTGCGTGAAGCAGTAGGTACGCTGTTCGGCCGTACCCCGCTGACCTCGATCGACCCCGACCAGGTGGTGGCCATCGGCGCCGCCATCCAGGCTGACACCCTGGCCGGCAACCGCCGCGAAGGCGGTGAGCTGCTGCTGCTCGACGTCATTCCGCTGTCCCTTGGTCTTGAGACCATGGGAGGGTTGATGGAAAAGGTGATCCCGCGCAACACCACCATTCCGGTGGCCCGCGCGCAGGAGTTCACCACGTATAAAGATGGCCAGTCGGCCATGATGATTCACGTTCTGCAGGGTGAGCGCGAGCTGATCAGCGACTGCCGTTCGCTGGCGCGTTTCGAGCTGCGTGGTATTCCGGCCATGGTTGCCGGCGCCGCGAAAATCCGCGTGACCTTCCAGGTCGATGCCGACGGTTTGCTCAGCGTCGCGGCCCGTGAGCTGGGTTCCGGCGTAGAAGCCAGTATCCAGGTCAAGCCATCCTACGGCCTGACCGACGGTGAGATCGCACGTATGCTCAAGGACTCCTTCGAGCACGCAGGCTCCGACAAGCAGGCGCGTCAGCTTCGTGAGCACCAGGTCGACGGCGAGCGCCTGCTTGAAGCGGTCCAGGGCGCCCTGGACGCTGATGGCGAGCGACTGCTCAGCAGTGAAGAGCGCGAAGCCATCGAGTTTCAGATGCAAGAACTACGTGATTTGCTAACCGGCACCGATGGCCCTGCCATCGAGCAACAGACCAAGCGTCTGTCGCAGGTGACCGATGCATTTGCCGCCCGTCGCCTTGATTCGACGGTCAAAGCCGCACTGGCCGGGCGCAACCTGAATGAGATCGAGGAGTAACCGATGCCGCTGGTGACATTCCTGCCGCATGAGAAGTTCTGCCCAGAGGGGCTGAGCGTGGAGGTCGAGCCCGGGACCAATATCCTGGAGCTTGCCCACGACCATCACATCGAGATGGAAAGCGCCTGCGGTGGCGTGAAGGCCTGCACCACCTGCCACTGCATCGTGCGCAAGGGTTTCGACTCGCTTGAAGAAGCGGACGAACTCGAAGAGGACATGCTGGACAAGGCCTGGGGCTTGGAGGCGCAATCGCGTCTCGGCTGCCAGGTGGTCGTCGGTGATCAAGACCTGACCATCGAGATCCCCAAATATTCGCTCAACCACGCTGCCGAAGCGCCCCACTGAGGATTTTTCAATGAGTCTGAAATGGGTTGATGTACTTGAGATCGCTATCCAGCTTGCAGAAAGCAAGCCGGAAGTCGATCCTCGTTATGTGAATTTCGTCGATCTGCATCGCTGGGTGCTGGCCTTGCCGGAATTCAGCGACGATCCGTCACGCGGCGGTGAGAAAGTGCTCGAGGCCATCCAGGCGGCCTGGATAGACGAAGCCGACTAAGCGTGACGCTGCAGGTTAGGCAATCCCCTGGAACCCGCGTATAATTCGCGGGTTTAATTTTTCGCAACACTCATATTCTGGAGTTTTCCATGGCTGTTCAACGTACTTTCTCGATCATCAAGCCTGACGCAGTTGCCAAAAACGTCATCGGCAAGATCACCACTCGCTTCGAAGAAGCCGGCCTGAAAATCGTTGCTTCGAAAATCAAGCAACTGTCCAAAGCCGAAGCCGAAGGTTTCTACGCTGAGCACAGCGAGCGCGGCTTCTTCGGTGACCTGGTTGCCTTCATGACTTCCGGTCCGGTTGTCGTTCAGGTTCTGGAAGGCGAAAACGCCATCGCTCTGAACCGTGAGCTGATGGGCGCCACCAACCCTAAAGAAGCTGCTGCCGGCACCATCCGTGCTGACTTCGCCGAGTCGATCGACGCCAACGCCGTTCACGGTTCGGACTCCGAAGCTGCTGCTGCTCGCGAAATCGCTTACTTCTTCGCTGCTACCGAGGTAACCACTCGCTAAGCGAAAGCTTACGGGTGAGGGTGAATCCATGACGACATCTACTGGCAAAATCAACCTGTTGGGCCTGACCCAGCCGGAAATGGAACAATTCTTCGACTCTATTGGGGAGAAGCGCTTCCGTGCCGGCCAGGTGATGAAATGGATTCACCATTTTGGCGTCGATGATTTCGCCGCCATGACGAACGTCGGCAAGGCCTTGCGCGAAAAGCTCGAGGCTGTTGCCGAAATTCGCCCACCGGAAGTGGTCAGTGAGGACATTTCCGCAGACGGCACCCGCAAATGGGTGATCCGCGTTGCCTCCGGCAGCTGCGTCGAGACCGTCTACATCCCAACCGACGATCGCGGTACTCTGTGCGTTTCGTCGCAAGCCGGCTGCGCCCTGGACTGCAGTTTCTGCTCCACCGGCAAGCAAGGCTTCAACAGCAACCTCACCGCCGCCGAAGTGATCGGCCAGGTGTGGCTTGCCAACAAATCCTTCGGGACCGTCCCGGCCAAGATCGACCGCGCGATTACCAACGTGGTCATGATGGGCATGGGCGAGCCTCTGCTGAATTTCGACAATGTCATCGCTGCCATGAAGATCATGATGGATGATCTGGGCTATGGCATTTCCAAACGTCGCGTCACCTTGTCCACCTCCGGTGTGGTACCGATGATCGACGAACTGGCCAAGCACATCGACGTGTCCCTGGCCCTGTCGCTGCATGCGCCGAATGACGAACTGCGCAACCAGCTGGTGCCGATCAACAAGAAGTACCCGCTGAAGATGTTGCTGGAGTCGTGCATGGGCTACATGGCCACCTTGGGTGGCAAGCGCGTGCTGACGGTCGAGTACACCCTGCTCAAGGACGTCAACGACCAGCCCGAGCATGCCGCGCAGATGATCGAACTGCTGCGCGATGTACCGTGCAAGATCAACCTGATCCCGTTCAACCCGTTCCCGCATTCCGGTTACGAGCGCCCTAGCAACAACGCTATTCGCCGCTTCCAGGACTTGCTGCATCACGGTGGTTTCAACGTCACCACCCGTACCACCCGTGGCGATGACATCGATGCCGCCTGTGGCCAGCTGGTCGGCCAGGTCAATGACCGTACCCGCCGCAGCGAGCGCTATATCGCCGTACGTCAGCTGTCTGCCGACGCCGAGCTGCAAGACAGCGCCGTGCGCCACTGAGTCCGGGCCCGCCATGAGCCTGCGCGCCGCGCTGTCGATCCTTGCGCTTTCGCTGCTGGCCGGCTGCGTGTCGGGTGGCGCGAGCGACCCTCTTGCCACTCATCAGGGGCGCGTGGAGGCGGGGCGTGCTTACGTGCAGCTTGGGCTTGGCTATTTGCAACAAGGTTTGACCGAGCAGGCCAAGGCTCCGTTGGGCAAGGCACTGGTACTCGATGCCAAGGATGCCGATGCCCACGCAGCCTTGGCCCTGGTGTTTCAGGCCGAAGGTGAAGCTGCGCTGGCTGAGGAACACTTCAAGAAAGCGTTGTCGGCAAGCCCCGGTGACACGCGAATTCGCAACAATTACGGCAGTTTCCTATATGCTCAGCAGCGTTTCGCCGAAGCCGAGCAGATGTTTCGCCTGGCCAGCGCCGATACCCTGTATCCTGAACGTTCGCGCGTCTACGAGAACCTTGGCCTGACAGCCCTGGAACTCGGCAACCGTGACCAGGCGCAGGCGTATCTGAGCAAGGCCCTGCAACTCAACCAGCGGCAACCCAGGGCGTTGCTGGAAATGGCTGAGTTGTCCTACGAAAACAGGCATTATGTGCCGGCACGGGGTTTCTACGATCGTTTCAGCCAGTTGAGCGATCACAATGCCCGTAGCCTCCTGCTGGGCAGCCGCCTTGCCCGGGTGTTCGACGAGCAGGGCACACAGGCCGAACTGGGCCAGCAATTACAACGACTTTATCCCGGTACGCCGGAATATCAGCAATACCTGTCGGAGCAACGATGAAAGCCGCGCATCCCGAAGTAGCAGCAGCGACTGGCCAGAACCCCGGTGAATTGTTGCGCCAGGCCCGCGAAAGACGGGAGTGGTCGCAAGCCGAGGTGGCCCGCAAGCTCAACCTCACCGTAAGTTCGCTGAACCACGTGGAAACCGGTGCCTTCGACAAGCTGCCAGGGCATACCTTCGCCCGTGGCTACATCCGTGCCTATGCCAAGCTGATGGACATGGACCAAGCGCCGCTGGTCGAGGCCTTCGACCAGTACACCGGTACCCACGCCAAGGGCAGCGACGTACATTCACTGGGCCGCATCGAAGAGCCGGTGCGCCTTTCGCACAACATCCTGCGCGGTGTCAGCCTCTTGCTGCTGGTTGCGGTGGTCGGTGGCAGCTTCCTGTGGTGGCAGGACCAGGGCAGCCTGCGCGGCAAGGACCTGGCCAATATCGCCCTGGAGCATGTCGAGGTCGAAAGCGCCGACGGTACCACCCAGATCCACCCGCTGGACGAGCCTGAAGACCAGGCGGTTACCTTAGGCCAGCAGGGCGAAAGTGCGCCGCTGCCGCTGGAGCAGGCACCTGCCGAGCCGGTTGCCGAGGCCAGCAGCGAGGCCGCCCCGGCTGCCGCAGCAGCCGCGCCGGTCCAGCAGGCGCCTGCACAGGCTGAAGCGGCTGCGCCGACAACGGCAGCACCTGCTGCACCAGCCACGCCAGCCGCCCCCGTAGCCCAGGCCGCTCCTGTTGCGCCTGCCGCCAGCGTGCCGGCCATTGCCTCCGAGCCTGCCGCCGTACCGGCTGGCAGCGCCAAGGTTGCAATCCAGTTCACCGCCGATTGCTGGACCCAGGTGTCCGATGGCAACGGCAAGGTGCTGTTCAGCGCCATCAAGCGCAAGGGCGACAACCTCGAGCTGACCGGCAAGCCGCCGTTCGCGGTGCGCCTGGGCTTTGCCCGCGGCGCCCAGGTCAGCTACAACGGCCAGGCCGTCGATGTTGCCCCGTTCACCAGTGGCGAAACCGCTCGCCTGAAGTTGGGACAGTAAGTCATGCACGGCGAATCTCCGATCAAACGTCGCGAATCCCGCAAAATCTGGGTCGGCAATGTGCCGGTGGGTGGTGATGCCCCCATTGCGGTGCAGAGCATGACCAACACCGACACCAATGATGTCGCCGCCACCGTGGGCCAGATCCAGCGTCTGGTCGATGCCGGTGTCGACATCGTCCGTGTTTCGGTGCCGGACATGGACGCCGCCGAGGCGTTCGGCAAAATCAAGCAACTGGTCAGCGTACCGCTGGTCGCCGATATCCACTTCGACTACAAGATCGCATTGCGCGTGGCCGAACTGGGTGTCGACTGCCTGCGTATCAACCCGGGCAACATCGGCCGCGAGGACCGTGTTCGTGCTGTGGTCGACGCCGCTCGTGACCGTGGCATTCCGATCCGTATCGGTGTCAACGCAGGCTCCCTGGAAAAGGACCTGCAAAAGAAATATGGCGAGCCGACCCCGGCGGCGCTGGTCGAATCGGCCCTGCGCCATGTCGAGCACCTCGACCGCCTGGATTTCCAGGACTTCAAGGTCAGCGTCAAGGCCTCCGACGTGTTCATGGCCGTCGAAGCCTACCGCTTGCTGGCCAAGCAGATCATCCAGCCGCTGCACCTGGGCATCACCGAGGCCGGTGGGCTGCGCTCCGGCACGGTGAAATCCGCCGTCGGCCTCGGTATGCTGCTGGCCGAAGGCATCGGCGATACCATCCGCATTTCGCTGGCGGCCGACCCGGTCGAGGAAGTGAAGGTCGGCTACGACATCCTTAAGTCGCTGCACCTGCGTTCGCGTGGCATCAACTTCATCGCCTGCCCGAGCTGCTCGCGGCAGAACTTCGATGTGGTCAAGACCATGAACGAACTGGAAGGGCGCCTGGAAGACCTGCTGGTACCGCTGGACGTGGCGGTGATCGGTTGTGTGGTCAACGGCCCTGGCGAAGCGAAGGAAGCCCACGTTGGCCTGACCGGCGGCACGCCGAACCTGATCTACATCGACGGCAAGCCGGCGCGGAAACTGACCAATGACAACCTGGTCGATGAGCTGGAAAAGCTCATCCGCCAGAAAGCGGCCGAAAAGGTCGAGGCCGACGCGGCGCTGATCGCCCGCGGCTGACACACAGATTCGTAAGGACTTTTCGTGAGCAAATCGCTGCAAGCCATCCGTGGCATGAACGACATCCTGCCAGAGCAGTCGCCGCTGTGGCGCTACTTCGAAGGTACCGTCGCCGGGCTGCTGGACACCTATGGGTACAGCCAGATCCGCACGCCGATCGTCGAGTTCACCGAGCTGTTCAAGCGCTCCATCGGTGAAGTCACCGACATCGTCGAAAAAGAGATGTACACCTTCGAGGACCGCAACGGCGATTCGCTGACCCTGCGCCCTGAAGGCACCGCTGCCTGCGTACGTGCAGTGCTCGAGCACGGCATCACCGGCAACGGCCAGGTGCAGAAGCTGTGGTATATCGGCCAGATGTTCCGCCACGAGCGTCCGCAAAAGGGCCGCTACCGTCAGTTCCACCAGATTGGCGTCGAGGTGTTCAACCTGGACGGCCCGGACATCGATGCCGAACTGATCATGCTGACCTGGCGTTTGTGGGGCCTGCTGGGCATCCAGGATGCGGTCAAGCTCGAGCTGAACAGCCTGGGCACCAGCGAGGCCCGTGCCCGCTACCGTGACGCGCTGGTCGAGTTCCTCTCGGCGCGCCTGGAGCAACTCGACGAAGACAGCCAGCGCCGCCTCAAGAGCAATCCGCTGCGCATCCTCGACAGCAAGGACCCGAACACCCAGGCGGTGCTGGTCGGCGCGCCGAAGCTGGAAGACTACCTGGACGAAGACTCCCGCGTGCACTTCGAGGGCCTCAAGGCCCGTCTGGATGCCGCTGGTATCCCGTTCGTGATCAACACCAAGCTGGTGCGCGGCCTGGACTACTACAGCAAGACCGTGTTCGAGTGGGTCACCGACAAGCTTGGCGCCCAGGGCACCGTCTGCGCAGGCGGCCGCTACGATGGCCTGGTCGAGCAGATGGGTGGCAAACCGACCACCGGCGTTGGTTTCGCCATGGGTATCGAGCGCCTGATCCTGCTGCTGGAGACCCTGGGCAAAGTACCGGCGTCCATCAACCGTCAGATCGATGTCTACCTGTGCGCCTTCGGCGAACAGGCGGAGCTGGCTGGCCTGCGCTTGTCCGAAAGCCTGCGCGACCGGCTGCCGGGCTTGCGCCTGGCGGTCAACGCCGGTGGCGGCAGCTTCAAGAGCCAGTTCAAGAAAGCCGACAAGAGCGGCGCGTTGTTCGCCCTGATCCTGGGCGACGATGAGCTGGCCAAGCAAGAGATTGGCCTCAAGCCCCTGCGTGGTCAGGGCGAACAACAGAACATTGCCTGGGATGCTCTGGCTGAGCACCTGGAAACCGCGATCGCACAGGCGTAACGCGGTTCAACAAGCGAATAGGCGAAAAGGAGTATTGGGGTGTCGAGTACCGATGATGATGACCTGGCAGGGGTCAAGGACTGGTGGAACCGTAACGGCAAACCACTGCTGACCGGTGCGTTGCTGGCTGGCGTGGTGGTGTTGGGCTGGAACACTTGGAACAAGTACCAGGACAACCAGTCGCAAGGCGCATCGCAGCTTTATCAGGCCCTGCTTGAAACCAGCCTGACGCCGAGCGGGCAGCCGGATGCGACCAAGGTCGCGGAGCTTTCCGGCAAGCTCAAGAGCGAGTTTGGTGGTACCGCCTACGCCCAGTACGGCAGCCTGTTCGTGGCCAAGGTCGCGGTAGAGAGCGGCAAGCTCGACGACGCCGCGGCTGAGCTCAAAAATGTGCTCGACAAGCCTGCTGACGACACCCTGGGCGAAATTTCGCGCCAGCGCCTGGCACGCGTGCTCGCGGCCCAGGACAAGGCTGAAGATGCGCTCAAGCTGCTCGACGGCGACGCCGACAAGGCGTTTTTGGCCAGCCGTGAAGAATTGAAGGGCGACCTGCTGGTGCAGTTGGGTCGTGCCGACGATGCCCACAGCGCTTATGAAAAAGCCAAGGCCGCGCTGTCCGATGAGGCGGCGGTCGGTGGCCTGCAACTGAAGCTGGATGACTTGGCCAAAGGGGACGCGTGACGTGATCGGTTGGAAACAAGCAGCAGTGCTGACCCTGGCCGTACTGGCCGCAGGTTGCAGCAGCAACAGCAAGAAGGAACTGCCTCCGGCCGAGCTGACCAAGTTCACCGAAGAAGTGGTACTGAAAAAGCAGTGGAGCCGTTCGATCGGTGACGGCCAGGGCGAGACTTACAATACCCTGGTGCCGGCCATCGAGAACGACCGCATCTACGCCAGCGACGTCAATGGCGAAGTCTTCGCCCTCGACCGCATTACTGGCGACGTAGTGTGGAAGCAGGATCTGGAGCTGCCCGTTTCCGGCGCCGTCGGCGTTGGCTATGGCCTGGTCATGCTCGGCACCCTCAAGGGTGAAGTGATTGCCCTGGACTCCAGCACCGGTGAAGAGCGCTGGCGCTCCCGCGTAACCAGCGAAGTCCTGGCGCCGCCTGCCAACAACGGTGACGTTGTGGTGGTGCAGACCCAGGACGACCGTCTGATCGGCCTCGATGCCGCTACCGGCGACCGCCGCTGGATCTACGAGAGCACCCCGGCTGTACTGACCCTGCGGGGCACCGGTGCGCCAATCGTCACCAACCGTCTGGCCGTTGCCGGCCTGTCCACCGGCAAAGTGGTCGCGGTCGACATCAACAACGGCGTGCCGGTGTGGGAGAGCCGTGTGGCGATCCCGCAGGGCCGTTCCGAGCTGGACCGTGTGGTCGACATCGACGGCGGCCTGCTGCTGTCCGGTGGTACGCTGTACGTCAGCACCTACCAGGGCCGTGTAGCGGGCCTGGACCTGGAAAGCGGCCGTGTGCTGTGGCAGCGTGATGCCTCGAGCTACGTGGGTGTCGCCCAAGGTTTTGGCAACGTCTATGTCAGCGAAGCTTCGGGCAGTGTCGAGGGTGTCGACGAGCGTTCTTCCAGCGCACTGTGGACCAACGACTCGATGGCGCGCCGTCAATTGTCGGCGCCGGAAGTGTTCTCCAGCTACGTGGCTGTAGGTGACTTCGAAGGTTACCTGCACCTGCTCAGTCAGGTCGACGGCCGTTTCGTCGGCCGTGAGCGTATCGACAGCGATGGCTTGCGCGCCCGGCCCCTGGTGGTCGGCGACACCATCTATGTCTTTGGCAACAGCGGCAAGCTCGAGGCACTGACCATCCGCTGAAGCTATGCTCAAGGCCACGACAGGTCTTGAGTTGCGGCGTAGGACACGCCGCCCGAACTCCGGCCGCTGCCTTGCAGCGGCCTTTGCATTTTCAAGAATTCAAGAGTGGAGAGCCGCATGGTTCCCGTAATCGCCCTGGTGGGACGGCCGAACGTCGGCAAATCCACCATGTTCAACCGCCTGACCAAAACCCGCGATGCCATCGTGGGGGACCTGTCGGGTCTGACCCGTGACCGCCAGTATGGTGATGCCAGCTGGCAGGGTCGCTCCTTCATCCTGATCGACACCGGTGGTATCACCGGTGACGAAGTGGGCATGGATGAGAAGATGGCCGAGCAGTCGCTGATGGCCATCGAAGAAGCCGACTATGTGCTGTTCCTGGTCGACGCCCGCGCCGGCATGACTGCCGCCGATCAGATGATCGCCGAGCACCTGCGCAAGCGGAACAAGTCGGCCATCCTGGTGGCCAACAAGATCGACAACATCGACGCCGACGTCGCCCGCGCCGAGTTCTCGCCGCTGGGTATGGGCAATGCCATTCCGGTGGCCGGCTCGCAGGGCCGAGGCATCAATCAGTTGATGGAATCGGTGCTGGGCCACATTCCTCGCGACGCTGAGGAAGAAGCCCTCGACCAGGAGGTTGCCGAAGGCGAGGAAGCGGTACGCATCCCCGGCCCGAGCGAAAAGGATGGCATCAAGATCGCCATCATCGGCCGCCCCAACGTGGGCAAGTCGACCCTGGTCAACCGCATGCTCGGCGAAGAGCGCGTGGTGGTCTACGACCAGCCGGGTACCACCCGTGACAGTATCTATATCCCGTTCGAACGCGATAACGAGAAGTACACCTTCATCGACACCGCTGGCGTGCGCAAGCGCGGCAAGATCCACGAGGAAGTCGAAAAGTTCTCGGTGGTGAAGACGCTGCAGGCGATCAAGGACGCCAACGTGGTGATCTTCGTCATGGACGCCCGTGAAGGTGTGGTCGACCACGACCTCAACCTGCTGGGCTTCGCCCTCGAAGCGGGCCGCGCCATCGTCATCGCCCTGAACAAGTGGGACGGCATGGAGTCGGGTGAGCGCGACTACGTCAAGACCGAGTTGGAGCGCCGGCTGTTCTTCGTCGACTTTGCCGACATCCACTTTATCTCGGCGTTGCACGGCACCGGCGTGGGTCACCTGTACAAGTCGGTGCAGGCCGCGTTCAAATCGGCGGTCACCCGCTGGCCAACCAGCCGCCTGACACAGATCCTCGAAGATGCCGTCAGTGAGCACCAGCCACCGCTGGTCAACGGCCGCCGCATCAAGCTGCGCTATGCCCACCTCGGTGGTGCCAACCCGCCGCTTATCGTGATCCACGGCAACCAGACCGAGAAGATTCCCAAGTCGTACTCGCGTTACCTGGAAAACACTTACCGCCGGGTGCTCAAACTGGTCGGTACGCCGATCCGTATCGAGTACAAAGGCGGTGAGAACCCGTACGAGGGCAAGAAGAACACCCTCACAGACCGCCAGGTCAACAAGAAGCGCCGCTTGATGTCGCACCACAAGAAGGCCGAGAAGAAGCGCCGCGACAAGCGCTGACAAGCGGCAAACTTCAAGTCGCAAGCTGCAAGAATGAGCGGACGCTGATACATGTCGCTTTTTCTTGTGGCTTGGAGCTTGTAGCTTATAGCTCTCCGTCCCCCAGGAAAGAGGGCTCCATGATCCGCAGCAAACTGCCGAACGTCGGCACGACCATCTTCACCACCATGTCCCAGCTCGCCGTGCAGACCGGCGCGCTCAACCTTTCCCAGGGTTTCCCCGACTTCAATGGCCCGCAGGCTTTGCTCGATGCGGTTGGCCGCCATGTGTCCGCCGGGCATAACCAGTATGCGCCGATGACCGGCTTGCCGGCCTTGCGCCAGCAGGTGGCGGCCAAGGTCGAGCGCCTGTATGGGACCAAGGTCGATGCCGATCAGGAAGTGACTATCACCCCGGGCGCCACCGAGGCGATCTTCTGTGCCATCCAGGCGGTGATCCACGCGGGCGACGAGGTGATAGTCTTCGACCCCTGTTACGACAGTTATGAGCCCTCAGTGGCGCTTGCCGGCGGTCGCTGCGTGCACGTTCAACTCAGTGATGGCGACTTCCGTATCGACTGGCAGAAGTTCAGCGATGCCCTGAGCCCGCGCACGCGCATGGTCATCCTCAATTCGCCGCACAACCCCAGTGGCGCGCTGATCACGGCTGAAGACCTGGACCAGCTGGCACGCCTGATCGCTGATCGCGATATCTACCTGGTCAGCGACGAAGTGTATGAACACCTGGTCTACGATGGCGTACGTCATGCCAGCGTTCTGGCCCATTCAGAGCTGTACCGCCGGGCGTTCGTGGTCAGTTCGTTCGGCAAGACCTACCACGTGACCGGCTGGAAGACCGGCTACGTGATCGCGCCACCTGCCTTGAGCGCGGAGCTGCGCAAAGTGCATCAGTACGTCAATTTCTGCGGAGTCACACCGCTGCAGTGTGCACTCGCTGACTTCATGGCCGAACACCCTCAGCATCTCGACGAACTACCGGGTTTCTATCAGGCCAAGCGCGACCTGTTCTGCGACCTGCTCAAAGGTTCGCGCTTGAGCTTTACCCGCACGGCCGGCACCTATTTCCAACTGGTGGACTATTCGCAGATCCGGCCAGACCTGAACGACGTCGAAATGGCCCTTTGGCTCACCCGTGAGCACGGCGTGGCGACAATTCCGGTGTCGGTGTTCTACCAGCAACCCATCCCCGAGCAACGCCTGGTACGCCTGTGCTTTGCCAAACGTGAGGAGACGCTGCGTCAGGCAGCGGAGAAACTATGCGCGATCTGAGTGCACTGCCCAACCTGAAAATCGCCCTTGTGCAAACGACCCTGGCCTGGCACGACCGCGAGGCCAATTACGCGCATTTCGAGGTGTTGCTCGACCAGGCTGGAGATGCCGACCTGGTGATACTTCCCGAGATGTTCACCACTGGTTTTTCCATGGAATCGGAAAGCTTGGCCGAGCCCGAGAACGGCCCGACCTACAAGTGGCTCAAGGCTCAGGCCAAGCGCATCAACGCAGTGGTTACCGGCAGCGTGATCATCCAGGCCGCCGATGGCAGCCACCGCAACCGCTTGTTGTGGGCGCGCCCGGACGGCGAGATTCTGCACTACGACAAGCGGCACCTGTTCCGCATGGCGGGTGAGCACAAGCATTACACCCCGGGTGAGCGTCAGGTGCAGTTCGAGATCAAGGGCTGGCGGGTACGCCCGCTGATCTGCTACGACCTGCGTTTCCCGGTGTGGAGCCGCGATGCGCAGGATACCGACCTGCTGCTGTACACCGCGAACTGGCCGGCTGCGCGCCGCCAGCACTGGAACCGGCTGCTGCCGGCGCGGGGCATCGAAAACCTGTGTTTCGTGGCGGCGGTGAACCGGGTGGGCACCGATGGCAAGGGTTTCGCGTATTCGGGCGACAGCCAGGTGCTGGATTTCCAGGGTGAAAGCCTGCTCAGCGCGGGCGAGGCAGACGGGGTGTTTACGGTCGTGCTGAGGGCGGCGGAGCTTGCCAACTACCGCACCCGCTTCCCGGCCAACCTGGATGCCGATACCTTCGAGCTGCACTGAGCCAGCACCGGCCCTATCGCCGGCAAGCCGGCTCCCACAGGTAAACCACTGTATTCGAGGGCAGTGGGATACCTGTGGGAGCCGGCTTGCCGGCGATAGGGCCGGTGCCGGCTACATCAATCCCTGATCAGTAAACATCCCGCCGATAACGCCCGTCTTCGATCAACTGCTCGACCATTTCTTCACCGAGCATGCCCTTGAGTGCCACATCAACACCGGCCGCCATCCCTTGCAGGCTGCCGCAGACATACACATAAGCGCCATCGGCAACCCAGCGCTTGAACTCTTCAGCCTGCTGCAGCAACACATCCTGCACATACACCTTCTCTGCCTGATCCCTCGAAAACGCGAGGTCCAGGCGTGCCAGGTCGCCGCTCTCCAGCCAGCCTTGCAGCTCATCGCCACACAGCAGGTCATGCGCGCGGTTACGCTCGCCGAACAGCAACCAGTTGCGCTGCTCGCCGGCATTGATCCGCGCCCGCAGCAGGCTGCGCAGGCCCGCAAGGCCAGTGCCGTTGCCGATCAGGATCATCGGCGCGGCGCTTTCGGGCAGATGGAAGCCACTGTTGCGCCGCAGACGCAGGTTAAGGGTGCCATCGACTGGCAGGTACTCGGTCAGCCAGCCAGAACCCAGGCCAAGGTTGCCGTCGGGGTGACGCTCCTGGCGCACGATCAGCTCCAGCACGCCATCGCTGGCGATTGAGGCGATGGAGTATTCACGGCTGCCGATCGGTACCAGCGCATCGACCAGCGCTTGTGGCTGCAAGCCTATCAAGTGGTCCCGGCGGGTTGGTAGCTGGCGGCCTGCCAGAGCCTGGCCGAGGGTCTCGTTCAGGCCCTGAAGCTGCACAGTGGCGTTGGCGTCGACGGCCATGCCGCTGAGGAATGCATCCACGCGTGGCTGGCCATTGAGCGGCAGAACTTCTACCAGGTCACCGGCCTCCCAGCTAGCGGGCTCTTCAGAGCGCAGGCCGATCAGGTATACCGGTTGTCCTTGACTACCTGGATTGAGCAGATCGCGGCTTACCAGGTTCCAGTTGCCAAAACTTGGCGGTTGCCAGGCAGCCATGGGTTGAGCGCCAGTCAGCTGCGCCAGCTCCTGTTGCCATTGCTGCAGGGCCGCCGGGTCGGCGTTGTCCACTTCCACCGGGCTGAATGCCGTGCTGGCGCCGCGCTCGCCGAGCCATGCCTGCAGGCGCCGGGCAAAGCCGCAGAAATGCGGATACTGGCGATCACCGAGCGCCAGCACGGCATAGCTGAGGCCGTTCAGGGCCCACGGCTGGCCCAGCACCTTGCGCTCGAAAGCGCGGGCGCTGTCAGGCGCCTCGCCGTCACCGAACGTGCTGACCACGAACAGCGCACGGCGCGTCTGGTGCAGGTCCTCTTCGCCAAGATCGGCAAGCGCACGTACTTGCACCGGCAAGCCTGCGGCCTGCAGCTGCCTGGCGCTTTGCCAGGCCAGTTGTTCGGCAAAACCGCTCTGGCTGGCAAAGCCGATCAGCCAGCTGTCGCCGTTGCTGGTGGCGCTGTCGACGCTGCCACGCGCGGCGCGGATCTGACGCTTTTTGCGCCGGCGGTCGAGGTACAGCAGCCAGCCGGTGACGAAGAACAGCGGCATGGTCAGGCTCGCGAGGGTGACGATGATCCGCCCCGGCAGGCCGAAGTATTCACCCACGTGCAACGCATAAACACTTTGCAGCAGCTGTGCCTTGAAGGACTTGTCGGTGTAGCGGTCATGGTTTTTCACCTGGCCGGTGGCCGGATCCAGGGTCAGGGTATTGAAGGCGCGTGGGTGCGCGGCGCTGTCGAGCAGGTAGAACAGGCTGGCGGGCTGGCCGCCAGCAGGCGGCAGACGCAGGTTGTACATGGCAAGGCCTGGCCCGGCGGCGTTCTTGAGGTTGGCCCAGATGGCGTCGTAGTCGACCACCAGCGGCGGCGCGTTCTTGTCCATTTTCTGCGGCCCATGGCGGCCACGGCCTTCGCCGCGCTTGTGCTGCTGTCCTGCGGCAGGCGCGTCGGCCAGTAACTTGTTCAGGCCTTCGCGGTACCACTCGTAGGACCAGAACAGGCCGGTCAGCGCGAACAGAAGGTAGAACAGCAGGCACCAGGTGCCGGCAACGGCATGCAGGTCCCAATTGAAGGCGCGGCCTTTTTTTGCCCAGTCGAAGGTCAGCCAGGTGCGCCAGTTCAGGGCTTTGCGCGGCCAGCGCAGGTACAGACCGGAGAGGCAGAAAAATACCAGCATGAGGGTGCAGGCGCCCGTGATCTGCCGGCCAGTGTCACCCATGGCCAAGAACCGGTGCAGGGTGAGCATCAGTTTGAAGAAGTCTTGCCCGGCGGCCTGGCCCTTGAGCTCACCGGTATAGGGGTCGGCGTAACGCAGCTCACCGCGACGCTCGCCCGGCGGGGGTGTGAAGAAGACCCGTGCGGCGTTGCCTTCGCGCACATCGACCCACAGCATCGACACTTTGTCGCCTTGGGCGGCCTCGACCCGGCGCACCAGTTCAGCCGGAGGCAGTACGCCCTGGGCGCGTACCTCGACTTTCAAGACATCGGCGTTGAAGGCACGCAGCAATTCTTCCTGGAACGAATAGAGCGCTCCGGTAATGCCCATCAAGGCCAGCACCAGGCCGGCGGTGATGCCAAAGAACCAGTGCAATTGGAACAGCGTCTTCTTCACCACATCGTTCACCTTGTGTTGCTGCCGCGCCCTGCGCGGGGTGCATTATGCCTTGATACGCAAAAGCCCCGCTCACTGGAATGAACGGGGCTCCGGGTTGCTGCTTTAGAAGTGGACGCTGGTGGTCAGCAATGCAGTCCTGCCCGCCGCCTGGTTGGCGAAGTGGGTGGAAAACGCCTTGTCGTAATACACCTCGTTGGTGAGGTTCTGCACATTCAGTTGCAGGTCGACGTTCTTGGTCAGCTTGTAGGCGGCCATGGCGTCGTAACGTACATAGCTGTCGACCATGGTGGTGTTGGCCACGTTGCCGTAGACGTCATCCACATAGAAGGCGCCACCGCCGACCGTCAGCTTCGGGGTGATCGAGTACGTGGTCCACAGGCTGGCGCTGTTGTTCGGCGTGTTCGGCAACTGGTTGCCGTCGTTGGCCTTGCCCAACGGGCCGCCGTCGATCTGGCGGGCTTGCAGGTAGGTGTAGCCGGCGAACACCTGCCACTTGTCGGTGAGCTTGCCGCTGGCCGACAGCTCGATGCCTTGCACGCGGGTTTCGCCGACGTTTTCGTAGGTGGTGGTGTCCACCTGCACACGGGCGTTTTCCTTTTCGGTGCGGAACAGCGCGGCGGCCAGGGACAGGCGCTCGTCGAGCAGGTCCCACTTGGTGCCGATTTCGTAGTTGGTGGTTTCTTCCGGCTCCATGTCGCTGGCCAGGATGTTGCCACCACGGTCGGTGGTGCCCGACAGCGGGTTGCCTTCGGTACCTTCGCCGAGCATCGCCCCGGGCGGGGTGGCGGAAGTGGCATAGGACACGTAGATGCTACCGTTCTCGGCCGGTTTCCAGACCAGGCCCAATTGGCCGGTGAAGAACTCGCTGGTGTCGCGGCCTTTGGTCGGGACGCCGTTCTTGTTCACCACGGTCGCGCCCGAGGCATCGTAAGTGCGGAACTTGGTATCGAAGTGGTCATAACGCAGGCCCATGTTCAGCAGCCACTCAGGCGTCAGCTCCAAAGTGTCGAAGGCGTAGATTGCGCGGGTCTTGCTGCTGGTCTTTGTGCCAGCGTAGTTGCGCGAGATCGTGCCATCCCAGGCATCGTCGGGGTTCGGGTCGCTCAGCGAAGTACAGCTGCCACCATTGCCCGGGCCGGTGCAGGTGAGCTTGCTGTTTGGCGACACCGTGTAGCTCTGGCGGTCCGAGTCTTCCTTGCTGAACTCGACCCCGGTGGAGAAGCTGTTCTTGAAACCGCCCACGAAGAACTCACCGAACAGGTCGGTCTGGTTGGTGGTGGTGGCAGTGTTGCCCACACGGGTATTGGCACGACGCCATACGCCGTTGTTGTTCACGTTGCCCGCGCTGTCGTCCGGCTGGGTCAGGATGTAGTCCTGCATGCTGTTGCCATGACGCAGGGTGTTCTTGATGGTCAACGAGTCGCTCAGGTCGTGTTCCACGGCGATAGTAGCGATGTCCACACGGGTCTTGCGGAAGTCGCGACCGGTCAGGCCGTAGAAATTGTCGCTGTCACCGCCGTCGATCGGCTTGCTTGGGTGCGCCGAGGTGCGCGCGCTGCTGCCACCGGTAGGGATGCTGTACGGGATGCCCGAATCCGGCAGGTCGTCGCTTTCCAGGTGGTAGTAGTCAAGGTTGACGCGGGTTGGCGTGCCCAGGCCGAAGGCCAGGGATGGGGCGATACCCCAGCGGTCATAGTTGACCTTGTCCCGGCCGGCAACGTTGCTCTCATGGGTCATCAGGTTGAGACGGCCGGCAGCGGTGTCGCTGAACTGGTAGTTGCCGTCAAAGGTGTAGCGCTGGGTCTGGTCGCTGCCCCAGGTCCAGGCACCGTCCAGCGAGTTGCCCAGGTGTGCACGCTTGCTCACCAGGTTGATGGTGCCGCCTGCCGCGCCGCGGCCACCGATGGCCGAGTTGGGGCCTTTGGCAACTTCCACCGATTCGATGGCGAAGATTTCACGGGTCTGCGCACCGGTATCACGTACACCGTCCAGGTAGGTGTCACCCTGGGCGTCAAAACCACGAATGAACGGGCGGTCGCCTTGCGGGTTGCCGCCTTCGCCTGCGCCAAAGGTGATGCCAGGCACAGTGCGCAGGGCATCCTGCAGGCTCAGGGCGTTGGTGTCCTTGATGACTTGCTGGGGGATTACGGTAACCGAGCGTGGGGTGTCCACCAACGGCGCGGTGTACTTCTGCGAGGAGGCCTTTTCGACCTTGTAATCGGTGCTGGCCTGTTCAGCCTTGCCATTGACGCTGGTGGCATCCAGGGTGATGGCGCTGCTGGTAGCCGGATCGGCGGCGTAGACGGACGAAGCGCTCAGAGCGACGCCGATGGCAGACACGATCAGGCGTGGAGAGCTCACTGCAGATGGCACGTATTGACGCATTGTTATGGACCTTCCCCAAGGTGTGAAGGCCGCGGATCATAATGCAAGTGATTGCAGGTCACAATTGAGATTCGTTACCATTCACTGCGAACTTACAATCTTTACAAATTCTCTTTACGGTTTAATCAAGCTGAAACGTCTCGGGTGAAGAAAGGACTTGTACGGCGTAAAAGGGAATCAATATCATTGCCGCCTTTACACTCTCAACGGTGCCGCCGCCATGCTGCTTCATATCCCCGGCCTGTTCGACGCCGACGAGCTTGCCCGCATTCGCGAGGCACTGGAGCAGGCCGATTGGGCCGATGGCAAGGCCACGGCCGGCTATCAGTCGGCCAAGGCCAAGCACAACTTGCAGCTGCCAGAAGGTCACGCGCTGGCGAAGGAAATCGGTAGCGCGCTGATCGACCGCCTGTGGAAAAACCCACGGTTCATGTCGGCGGCCCTGCCGCACAAAGTCTTTCCGCCACTGATCAACTGCTACCGCGAGGGTGGCAACTTCGGCTTCCACATCGACAATGCCTTGCGCCAGCCAAAAGGCAGCCCGGAGCGAGTGCGCACCGACCTGTCCTCGACGCTTTTCCTGAGTGATCCGGACAGCTATGACGGGGGCGAACTGGTGATCCAGGACACTTATGGCGAGCAGCAGGTCAAGCTGGCTGCCGGTGACCTGGTGCTGTACCCGGGCACCAGCCTGCACAAGGTCAATCCGGTGACGCGCGGCGTGCGTTATGCGGCGTTCTTCTGGACCCAGAGCCTGGTACGTGAGGACAGCCAGCGGGCGTTGCTGTTCGAGATGGACAATGCCATCCAGCAACTCACCGCCGATGTGCCCGAGCATCCCTCGTTGCTGCAATTGACCGGCACCTACCATAACCTGCTGCGCCGCTGGGCAGAGGTCTGAGCCGTGTCCTATCAGTTGCGCCGTGAAGAAGTGGTGGATGTCGCAGGCCTCAAGGCCATGCTCGAAGGCAGTCCGGGCAAGGCCGCCCAGGCGATTCTCGCGGCGGCAGGGCAGGGCGTGATCGAGGCGCAGTTGCTGCTCGGGCAGATCCTGCTAGACGGCCGTGGCATCGAAGCGGATGCCGGATTGGCCCGGCGCTGGTTCGGCATTGCCGCCCAGGGTGGCAGCGCCATGGCGCACAACATGCTCGGGCGTTGCCTGGAGCATGGTTGGGGCGGTGAGGTGAGTGTGGCGCAGGCTGCGGTTCACTATGCCCGTGCGGCCGACGCCGGGTTGGATTGGGGCCTGTATAACCTGGGCAACCTGCTGGCTACCGGGCGTGGGGTACCGGCCAATCAGGCGCAGGCATTGATGTGCTACGAGAAGGCTGCGCAGCTGGGGCATGCCAAGTCGATGAACCTTTATGGGCGTTACCTGGAGCAGGGTATCGCTACGGCGCCCAGCCCGGCGCGGGCAGTGCGCTGGTACAGGCGTGCCGCCGAGGCGGGGGATTTTCGTGGGATGTTCAGCCTGGCGCTGGTGCTGGTAGAGCGTGGCCAGATGGCCGAGGCAGGGCAGTGGCTGGAACAGGCGCGGGTTGAGGGGAACATGAATTTCCTGCGCAGTGCTTTGGCGACCTTGCAGGGAGCGGGGCCAGGGTTGATGGCCTTTGCGGCGCGGTATGCCGCAGAGATAGAACAGCGCGAAGCGTGATGGTGTCGGTACTGGCCTTATCGCCGGCAAGCCGGCTCCTACAGGTACTGCACAAGGCTTGAGCCCTGTGGAGCTCTATATTGGAGCCGGCTTGCCGGCGATGGGGCCAACCCAGGCACAAATGAAAACGGGGCCTTTCGGCCCCGTTCTGCATTACAGGTAGTAGGCCTTCAGCGGCGGGAAGCCGTTGAATTCCACCGCGCTGTAGCTGGTGGTGTAGGCACCGGTCGACAGCCAGTAGAGGCGGTCACCGATCGCCAGGTTCAGCGGCAGGCCGTACTTGTAGTGCTCGTACATGATGTCGGCGCTGTCGCAGGTCGGGCCGGCGATGACCACTTCTTCCATCTCGCCTTTCTTTTCGGTCCAGATCGGGAACTTGATGGACTCGTCCATGGTTTCGATCAGGCCGGAGAATTTGCCCACGTCGGTGTATACCCAGCGCTCGACGGCGGTGCGCGACTTGCGCGCAACCAGCACTACTTCGCTGACCAGGATACCGGCGTTGGCGATCAGCGAACGGCCTGGCTCAAGGATGATTTCCGGCAGGTCGTCGCCGAAGTCTTCCTTCAGGAAGCGGATGATCTCTTCAGCGTAGGTTTCCAGGCTGTTGGTGCGGGTGATGTAGTTGGCCGGGAAACCGCCACCCATGTTGATCAGCTTCAGCTCGATGCCGTCTTCTTCCTTAAGACGCTCGAAGATCACCTTGACCTTGGCGATGGCGGCGTCCCACACGCTGATGTCGCGCTGTTGCGAACCCACGTGGAAGGAAATGCCGTATGGCACCAGGCCCAGATCGCGGGCCAGGATCAGCAGGTCCATGGCCATGTCGGTCTGGCAGCCGAACTTGCGCGACAGTGGCCAGTCGGCAGTGGTGGAGCCTTCGGTGAGGATGCGTACGTAGACCTTGGAGCCCGGCGCGGCCTTGGCGATGTTGCGCAGGTCGGCTTCCGAGTCGGTGGCGTACAGGCGCACACCTTTTTCAAAGAAGTAACGGATGTCCTTGGACTTCTTGATGGTGTTGCCGTAGCTGATACGGTCGGCGCTGACGCCACGGCCCATCACCTTGTCCAGCTCATAGATCGAGGCGATGTCGAAGCTCGAGCCTTTCTCTTTGAGCAGGTCGATGATCTCGACCGCCGGGTTGGCCTTGACCGCGTAGTAGACCTTGGCGAACTCGAAACCGGCGCGCAGGTCGTCGTAGGCCTGGCTGATCATCTGGGTATCGATGAGTACGAACGGGGTTTCCTGCTTGTCGGCGAACGCCTTCATTTTCTGGAAGGTGTCACGCGCGAAATAGTCTTCGACCTGGATCGACATGCTCAGGGACTCCATGGGCAAACTGAAAAGATAAGTGGCTGCAAACTGAACGTCCTCCGTATCCCCACTTTGGTTCGCCTACTCAGTACTTGAGCCGGATGGATCGTTTCCAGCATGGACGTTCGGCGCGCACTTTAGGGCGTGAAGAATGCAAGATCAACAGGTAATCCGGGCGTGTCGGCCCAGGAACGGCGCGTTGTCACTTGAATAACCGACTCGTGTGACCGGCAGATGTTCCCCGCGCGTTGGCAGGCGTAAAAAATTGTGGAATAGACCGTT
Source organism: Lelliottia jeotgali (assembly GCF_977070485.1). Classification (NCBI taxonomy): domain Bacteria; kingdom Pseudomonadati; phylum Pseudomonadota; class Gammaproteobacteria; order Enterobacterales; family Enterobacteriaceae; genus Lelliottia; species Lelliottia jeotgali. Next base: position 92,435 of record NZ_CDRVFO010000007.1, on the reverse strand, counting down.
TCGGGCCCGTCACGGGCAAGCCCGCTCCCACAGGGATAGTGCGGTTTCTATAGAGGCGTTCTTACCCGCGAGAAAGGCGAAGGTGTTCATATTTATGGCCACGTTCATTGGCAGTGCAGTGCCTGAAATCACTCATAAATTTTTTGTTACCGACTGGCGGATTTGCTGTGCTTTATGAGAAATATTACTATTCGCGCCATTATCTGGCCCCTTGCTGACGACCCCGACCGTGTCCGGACACAAAGGCTTCCTCGACCATTACCAAGAGCTGATCGGCACCTGGACGCGCAAGCTGCGCAGTCGTCAGCAGGCCGAGGACCTCACCCATGACGCCTTCATACGGGTTCTGGAAAACCCGCGCGAGCAGGTCGAGCAGCCACGTGCCTACCTTCACCAGACCGCCCGCAACATTGCGGTGGACGGTTTTCGCCGCGAAGACCGGCGCCAGGCGCTCGAGCTTGAAGCCTTTGATGAAGGGGCCGGCGGCACGGACGACCCCGAGGCGTATGTACATGCCCTGGAACTGGCCGCCAGCGTCGAGCGGGCGCTGGCCGAGCTGCCGCTCAATTGCCGACGTGTGTTCATCTGGCAGAAGCTCGAGGGGCTGACCCAGGCCGAGATCGCCGAGCGCATGGGTTTGACCAAGAATATGGTCGAAAAGTATATGATCCGCACGCTCCGGCATTTGCGTGAGCACCTGGATGTGTCGGCAAGATGAGTCAGGAGACCTTGTCTATGAAACAGCACGGCACCGATACCGTCCGCCAGCAGGCTGCCGAGTGGTTCGCACGCGTGCAGGATGCACCGGACGATGCCGTGCTCCAGGCACAGCTGCGTGCCTGGCTGGAGGCTGATCCGCAACACCGCGAGGAGTATGAGCATCTTGTCAGCCTGTGGCGGGCCGCCGACTGCATACCGCGCCAGCGCCTCGATGCGCTGTGCCAACCTGAGCCGGTGCAGCAGTTGCCACGGCGGCGTTTCCTGCGCCAGGCACTGGCGGCCGGTGTGGCGGTAGTTGCCCTGGGGCTGGGCTTCAGTGGCTGGCATTACCAACGCCTCAATCATCAGGCGCAATTGCAGACCGCCTTTGCCGAGCGCCGTCAGATCTTACTGCCGGACGGATCACAGCTGGAACTCAACGGCGCTACGCAGTTGCAGGTCGACTACAGCCCGGGGCGGCGGCAAATTCGGCTTGATGCCGGCGAAGCGATGTTCATTGTCGCCCACGACAGCAACCGGCCGTTCGTGGTCGATACCGCACAGGGCAGTGTGACCGTCACCGGTACCCGCTTCGATGTGCGGCTCGACCCTGGCGCCACCCGTGTGGCAGTGGAGCAGGGCTCGGTAAGCGTGCGGGGCAAGGATGCTTCGCTGGCGCAACTGACGGCGGGCCTGGGCATACAGATAGATGCACAAGGCAAGCTTGCTGCGCCCTATGCGGTCAACGCCGCTGCGCTGACGGCGTGGCGCCAGGGCAAGCTGGTCTTTGACAACGCCACCCTGGCTGAAGTGGTTGCCGAAGCCTCGCGCTATCGCACAGAGCCATTGCGCGTTGCCCCCGGCAAGGTGGCGCAGATGCGCCTGTCCAGCACCTTCAGCATCGATGATACCGATGCACTGCTGCGCGCCTTGCCGAGCATCCTGCCGGTGGCGATCAAAACCCGTGAAGACGGCTCTCGCGAAATAATCGCGAAATAGATTCAGGTTTTTTTCGGCTCGTTCGTCTTCCTCGCCAGCTGCAACTGCCAAGCATTTCCATTTGCATGCAGTTGGCGTTTATCCCGAACTTCAGGATGTCTTGACGACGTGAACAACAATAAACCTTTGCCGCGCTTGCGCGTTATGGCGCTGGCCCTGGCGGTCAGTGCCGTGGCCGTCAACAGCCACGCCGGACAGGGCGACACCACCATCCAGATCCAGGCTCAACCTTTGGCTTCGGCGCTCAGCCAATTGGGCCAGCAAACCCACCTGCAGCTGTTCTACAGCCCTGAGCTTGTGGCCGGCAAGCAGGCCCCGGCGGTGTCCGGTAAGCTGGCGCCGGTGCAGGCCCTGCAACAGTTGCTGCAGGGCAGCGGGCTGACCTTCGAAATGTCCCAGGATACCGTGGTGGTAAAGCCGCTGCCGACCACCCTCGACCTGGGCAGCGGTAGCCTGGAACTGGCGCCCACCGATATCAACGTGGTTGGTGACTGGCTGGGTGATGCCGATCAGGCCGTTGTGCAGAATCACCCCGGTGCGCGCACCGTGGTGCGCCGTGAGGCCATGGTGGAAAAGGGCACGATGAACGTGCGCGACGCACTGCGTGGCATCCCGGGCGTGCAAGTGCAGGACTCCAACGGCACAGGTGGCAGCGACCTGTCGCTCAACGTAGGTGTACGCGGCCTGACGTCGCGCCTGTCGCCTCGCTCTACGGTGCTGATCGATGGCATCCCGGCCGCTTTCGCTCCTTACGGTCAGCCGCAGCTGTCCATGGCGCCGATCTCCTCGGGCAACCTCGACAGCATCGATGTGGTGCGTGGTGCCGGTTCGGTGCGCTATGGCCCGCAGAACGTCGGTGGGGTGATCAACTTCGTCACCCGGGCGATCCCGCAGCAGGCTTCGGCGGAGCTTTCCACCACCCTGGAGACCTCGCAGTACGGCGGTTGGAAGCACACCGAGTCGGCCTTCGTCGGCGGCACTGCCGACAACGGCATGGGTGTGGCGCTGCTGTACACCGGGGTGAACGGCAACGGCTACCGGCAGAGCAACAACGGCAATGACATCGACGACGTCATCCTCAAGACCCACTGGGCACCGACCGACGTTGACGAGTTCTGGCTCAACTTCCATTACTACGATGGCCGTGCCGACATGCCCGGTGGCCTGACCCAGGCCCAGTACGACAGCAATCCGTACCAGTCACTGCGTGATTACGATTACTTCGCCGGGCGTCGCAAGGACGTGTCGTTCAAATGGCAGCGCCAACTCGACGAGGCCACCCAGTTCGAAGTGCTGACGTACTACACCGACAGCTTCCGCGGCAGCACCATTGCCTCGCGTGACATGAAGACCCTGTCGTCCTACCCGCGCAATTACCACACCTTCGCCATCGAGCCGCGCGTTTCGCGGATCTTCTTCGCCGGCCCCACCACCCAGGAAGTCAGTGTCGGTTACCGCTACCTCAAAGAAGCCATGCGCGAACAGTCGACCCGCCTGGCGCTGATCGACAACGTTCCGACGCCTACCCCGACGTCCGACGGCCATGTATTCCAGGACCGCAGCGGCGGCACTGAGGCCAGTGCCTACTACATCGATGACAAGATCGACGTCGGCAACTGGACCATCACCCCGGGTGTGCGCTTCGAGCACATCAATACTGACTGGCGCGACCGCCCGGTGCTGGGTGCCAACAACCGCCCGGTGGCTGAGAAGAAACGCAGCATCACCAGCAATGAACCGCTACCTGCGCTGAGCGTCATGTATCACATCTCCGATGCCTGGAAGGTGTTTGCCAACTACGAAACGTCGTTCGGCAGCCTGCAGTACTTCCAGCTGGGCCAAGGCGGTACCGGTAACAGCACGGCTAACGGCCTGGAGCCGGAAAAGGCCAAGACCTACGAGCTGGGTACGCGCTATGACAATGGTGCTTTCGCCGGGGAGCTGACGGCCTTCTACATCGACTTCGACGACGAGCTGCAATACATCAGCAACGACGTGGGCTGGACCAACCTGGGTGCAACCAAGCACCAGGGTATCGAGGCGTCGGTACGCTACGACCTGGCCGGGTTGGACCGGCGTCTGGAAGGGCTGTCGGTGAATGGTGGCTACACCTACACCCGCGCGACTTATGAAGGGGAGATTCCCGGCTTCAAGGGGCGCGATCTACCGTTCTACTCACGCCAAGTGGCCACCGCCGGCCTGCGCTACGCGGTCAACCACTGGACCTGGAACCTGGACGCCTACGCCCAATCCAAGCAGCGCGCGCCGGGTACGGGGGTCAATGCCGACGGGAGCTTCAATGGCGACTACATCACCGAGCCGAGCGCTGACGGGCAGTATGGCGACATTCCGGGGTATGTGACCTGGCATGCGCGTGGTGGCTATGACTTCGGACCGAAGATGGCCAATTTGAAGCTGGCGGCGGGGGTGAAGAACCTCTTCGACAAGCAGTATTTCACCCGCTCCAGCGACAACAATGCCGGCATTTATGTGGGTGAGCCGCGGACCTTCTATGTGCAGGCCAGCGTGGGGTTCTGATAGCAGCAGTGCCTCAATCGCAGGCAAGCCGGCTTCCACATTGACAGCAGCGCTGCCGAACCCTGTGGGAGCCGGCTTGCCGGCGATGGGAGCGCGAAGCGCTCCCTTTGATCAGGAAACCACCGCCTCAGCCGGTGAGACGATGCTGGTCTTGGCCCCGCGCGATCTCCCCGAGCTCAGGTAAGCCGCGATCGACTCCTGCGTCACCTCGCCCAGGAACACCTGTTCGGCATCGAGCACCGGCAACCAGGCGCGGTTGAACTCGTACATCCGCGACAGCAGGATGCGCAGATGCTCATCGTGGGAAGCCGTTGCATTGAACTGGCGCAGGAAATCCGCGCAAGTGCCTTGCTGGCGGTGCATGTCGCGCCGGCGTACATACCCCAGCGCCTTGTTCTGTGCATCGGTGACCACCACATAGCGGCGGTCGTGCTCGTCCAGCAGCTCCAGCGCATCGCTCACGGGCGTTTCTGGGCTTACCGACGGGGCGTTGTCCGCCGCATCTTCGGCGCGCACCAGCAACAGGCGTTTCAAGGTGCTGTCCTGGCCCACGAAGTTGCTGACGAAGTCATCCACCGGGTGCGCCAGCAAGGTGTCCGGGTGGTCCAGTTGCAGCAACTTGCCGGCGCGGAAAATGGCAATCTTGTCGGCCAGCTTGATCGCTTCGTCGATGTCGTGGCTGACCATGATCACGGTCTTGTTCAGCGCCCGCTGCATTTCGAAAAACTCGTTCTGGATCATCTCGCGGTTGATCGGGTCGACTGCGCCGAACGGCTCGTCCATCAACAGCACCGGCGCGTCTGCAGCCAGCGCACGGATCACCCCGATGCGCTGTTGCTGGCCACCGGACAGTTCACGCGGGTAGCGTTGCAGGTACTGCTTGGGCTCGAGCTTGATCATGTGCATCAGCTCACGGGCGCGGTCGTGGCACTTTTGCTTGTCCCAGCCGAGCAGGCGCGGGACCACGGTGATGTTCTCCTCGATGGTCATGTTGGGGAACAGGCCGATCTGCTGGATCACATAGCCGATATGGCGGCGCAAGGTCACTTCGTCCAGGCCGCTGGTGTCTTCGCCATTGATGAACACCTGGCCGGAGGTTGGCGTGATCAGGCGGTTGATCATCTTCAGCGTGGTGCTCTTGCCACAGCCCGATGGGCCGAGAAACACGCAGATTTCGCCTTCGTTGACGGTCAGGCTGACCGAATCGACGGCTTTGACGTCCTTGCCGTTGACGTTGAAGGTTTTGCTGAGGTTCTTGAGTTCGATCATGAGCGCAGTCCTTCTGGAGTCAGGGCACGTTGCAGGGTTTGCAGGAGCAGGTCGGCGATGATTGCCAGCAGGCTGACCAGTACGGCGCCGACCAGCAGCATCGACATGTCGCTGCGGCTGATGGAGGTGAGGATGAGTACGCCCAGGCCACCGGCACCGATGGTCGCGGCGATGGTCATCACGCCAATGTTCATCACCACGGCAGTGCGCACGCCGGCGAGGATGACGGGGACGGCAATGGGCAGCTCGACCATGCGCAGGCGCTGGCCGAAGGTCATGCCGATACCGCGCGCGGCTTCACGGATGCCAGGCTCGACGTTGGTCAGGGCGAGGTAAGTGTTGCGCAGGATGGGCAGCAGTGAATAAAGAAACACCGCAGTGATCGCAGGCAATGGCCCCAGGCCCTGGCCGAACTTGGAGTAGAACGGCAGCAGCAGGCCGAACAGGGCAATCGACGGGATGGTCAGCAGCACTGTGGCGCTGGCCTGCAATGGCCCGGCCACCACCGGGAAGCGGGTCATCAGGATGCCCAGCGGCACGCCGACCAGGATTGCCAGGCCGACGGCAATGCCGACCAGCATGATGTGCTGCCAGGTTAGTTGCAGCACCAGGGCCCAGTCGAGGTGGGCGAAGGTATCGAGCAGGCTCATGGCTGCACCTCCTTGAGTGGATGCTCACGCAGGAATGCTGCGGCCACGGCAGTCGGGCTCTGGTGCTCGACGTCGACCTTGGCATTGAGCTGGCGCATGGTCTCGTCATCGAGCTGCTCGGCCAGTGGCTTGAGCAGGGCGACCAGTTGCGGGTTGGCGTCGAGCACGGCCTTGCGCACCACTGGGGCCGCGGTGTAGTCGGGGAAGTAGTGCTTGTCGTCTTCCAGCAGCTTGAGGTTGAACGCACTCAGGCGGCCGTCAGTGGTGTACACCAGGCCGGCGAACACCTGGTTGTTGTGCATGGCGGTGTAGACCAGGCCGGCGTCCATCTGCCTGATGTTGGCTCGGCCGACTTGCAGGTCGTACATCTCCTTCAGGCCTACCAGGCCGTCCGGGCGGTTGGCGAACTCGGTGTCCAGGGCTACCAGGTGGTTGCGCTGGCGCTCGTCGCGCAGCACTTGGTTGAGGTCACTGATCGTGTTGATCTGTGGGTAGGCCTCGGCGACCTGTTTGGGCAGGCCCAGGGCGTAGGTGTTGCTGAACTTGGTCGGGGTCAGCCAGATCAGGTCCTTCTTGGCGTCCAGCGCCTTGACCTTGGCGTAGGTGGCTTCGGCGCTGGGCATGCGCTCTTCGATGTGGTTGTACGACACCAGCGACACGCCGGTGTATTCCCACATCAAGTCCAACTGGCCGGTCTCCTGGGCCTGGCGGGCGAGACTGCTGCCAAGGCCGGAGGTGACGCGCACATCGAAGCCATTGGCGCGCAGGTATTGGGCGGTGATTTCGGCGAGTACGGTCTGTTCGGTGAACACCCGTGCGCCGATGCGCACCAGGGGTTTTTCCGCCGCCTGGGCAAAGCCTGCGAACAGCAGGGCCGCGCCCAGCAGCAAGGCGATTCTCTTCTTCATACGTTCCCTCTTTTTATTGGGCCAGGCCACGTTCCAGCCAGCGCTTGCTGGAGAAACTCACCGCGGCATCCAGCGCCAGTGCCAGCAACGCCGTGCAGGCCGCGCCAAGCAGCAGCTGTGGCTGGTTGTTCAGGGCAATGCCGGGGAAGATCAGGCTGCCCAGGCTGTTGGCACCGATCAGGAACGCCAGGGGCGCAGTGCCCACGTTCAGCGCCAGGGCCACGCGCACACCGCCGACTATGATCGGCACGGCATTGGGCAGTTCCACCTGCCACAGTTGCTGGCGCGGGGTCATGCCGATGCCGGTGGCGGCTTCCTTGAGCGAGGCGGGGACGTTTTTCAGGCCTTCGTAGGTGTTGCGCACGATGGGCAGAAGGGAGGCGAGGAACAGCGCGAAGATCGCGGGCCCGGCGCCGATGCCCAGGATACTGAGGGCGATGGCCAGAACGGCCAGGGGGGGAATGGTGTTGCCAACGTTGAAAAACTGCATGAAGCGCTCGGCTTTGTCGACCCGGTGCGGTCGACTCAACGCAATGCCGGCGGGGATGCCCACGGCCAACGCCGCCGCCATCGAAGCCAGCACCAGTACCAGGTGCGCTTGCAGGTAAAACCCAAGATCGTCGCGGTAACGCGCGATCGTGTCGATGCCGATCCAGTGAACCAGCAGGGCCAGGATGACGAGCACGGCGGCCCATCCCAACAGCCCTTTTCCGTAGCGTGTAGCCACAGGCGGACTCCTTGTGTTGTCGGCGAGCACACTCTTTTTATGGCCGGCCATGGCTGGCGGCGAGTGGTGTGTTCGCGATTAGCAGCGTGAAGCAACCGAAGGCTGCGATCAGGCCATGAGCCGAACCCCGTCGGGCCCGAAAATGCTGATGAAACCAGTCCCCAAGCGAAGCGGGTTGCAGGGGAGTGGACGTCTCCGAGGGCGTAAAGGTTCCCATCTGCAGCGGCATTTGGCCAGTGTTAATCACTGGGGCGAGTGTTTTTTCGTACTAAAAAACAGCGTGAATCCTACGTAAAGGCGTTGGTTTACCTGCTATCTGTCTATCTGTGCTGATGGACAAAACAACCTTTCCGATTCCTCCTGTGACGCTTGACGGTTTTTGTGAAACCAGGCGAAACGCGCCTGACTGACCATCGTTTACCAACGGAGGGGATCAAATTTTGGTCCCCGCCCAACTTCAGGTATGATATCGCCCCTTTTTGAATCCCCCAGTCAGGCGATTTCCCATGACCAACCAGGCCGCCGAAGTCGCGAAGCGCCGCACTTTCGCAATCATTTCCCACCCCGACGCCGGTAAGACCACCATCACCGAGAAACTCCTGCTGATGGGCAAGGCCATTGCCGTCGCCGGTACCGTGAAGTCGCGCAAGTCCGACCGCCACGCCACCTCCGACTGGATGGAAATGGAGAAGCAGCGCGGTATTTCCATCACCACCTCGGTGATGCAGTTCCCGTACCGCGAGCACATGATCAACCTGCTCGACACCCCCGGCCACGAAGACTTCTCGGAAGATACCTATCGCACCCTGACTGCAGTGGACTCGGCGCTGATGGTGCTCGACGGCGGTAAAGGTGTAGAGCCGCGGACCATTGCCCTGATGGACGTCTGCCGCCTGCGCGACACGCCCATCGTCAGCTTCATCAACAAACTCGACCGTGACATCCGCGACCCGATCGAACTGCTCGACGAGATCGAAGCGGTACTGAAGATCAAGGCCGCGCCGATCACCTGGCCGATCGGTTGCTATCGCGACTTCAAGGGTGTGTACCACCTCGCCGGCGACTACATCATTGTCTACACCCCGGGCCACGGTCATGAGCGTACTGAGGCGAAGATCATCGAGAAACTCGACTCTGATGAAGCCCGTGCCCACCTGGGTGACGAGTATGACCGCTTCCTCGAGCAGCTCGAGTTGGTGCAGGGCGCCTGCCATGAGTTCGATCAGGACGAGTTCATCAATGGCCAGCTGACGCCGGTATTCTTCGGTACCGCACTTGGCAACTTCGGTGTCGACCATGTGCTTGACGCCGTTGTCGACTGGGCGCCGCGCCCGCTGGCCCGTGTAGCCCACGAGCGTACCGTGGAGCCGGTTGAAGAGAAGTTCACCGGCTTCGTGTTCAAGATCCAGGCGAACATGGACCCGAAACACCGCGACCGTATCGCCTTCATGCGCATTTGCTCGGGCAAGTACGAGAAGGGCATGAAGATGCGCCACGTGCGTACCGGCAAGGATCTGCGCATCGGTGACGCGCTGACCTTCTTCTCGTCCGAGCGCGAGCAGCTCGAAGAAGCCTACGCTGGCGACATCATCGGCTTGCACAACCATGGCACCATCCAGATCGGCGACACCTTCACCGAAGGCGAGGCGCTGGGCTTCACCGGCATCCCGCACTTCGCCCCGGAACTGTTCCGCCGCGTGCGCCTGAAGGACCCGCTCAAGTCCAAGCAGCTGCGCCAGGGCCTGCAGCAGCTGGCCGAAGAGGGCGCGACCCAGGTGTTCTTCCCAGAACGCAGCAACGACATCATCCTTGGTGCGGTCGGTGTGCTGCAGTTCGACGTGGTCGCCAGCCGCCTGAAGGAAGAGTACAAGGTCGAGTGCGCCTACGAGCCGATCACCGTGTGGTCGGCACGCTGGATCAGCTGCGACGACAAGAAGAAGCTCGAAGACTTCCAGGTCAAGGCCATGGAAAACCTGGCCATCGACGGTGGCGGTCACCTGACCTACCTGGCCCCGACCCGGGTCAACCTGTCGCTGATGGAAGAGCGCTGGCCGGACGTCAAGTTCCGCGCTACTCGCGAGCATCACTGATCCTGGGAGGGCTATGCCCTCCTTTCGCGACACAAGGCCGCTCCTACAGAAGCTCACCTATTCCTGTAGGAGCGGCCTTGTGTCGCGAAAGGGCCGCAAAGCGGCCCCATTTCAGTTCCCCGCCTTGATACTGGTCCAGATGCGTGTACGAATGCGGTCGATTTTGGCCGGCATCGCCTCCAGCGCATACAGCTTGCCCATCATCTCTTCGCTCGGATAAATCATGGTGTTGCCCTTGAGTGCCGGGTCCACCAGGGCGTCGGCCTTGAGGTTGCCGTTGGCGTACTGCACATGGTTACTGATATTGGCCATCACCTGCGGCTGCAACAGGTAATTCATGTAGGCATAACCCGCCTTCTCATCCGGTGCATCGGCCGGCATGGCAACCATGTCGAACCACATCGGTGCGCCTTCCTTGGGGATCGAATAGCCGACCTTCACCCCGTTCTTCGCTTCATCGGCGCGGTTTTTCGCCTGCAGCACGTCACCCGAGAACCCTACCACCACGCAGATATCGCCATTGGCCAGGTCACCTGTGTACTTGGATGAATGGAAGTAGCTGATGTACGGGCGCACCTTCATCAGCAGTTCCTTGGCCTTCTCGTAGTCCTTCGGGTCTTTGCTGTGGTGCGGCAAACCCAGGTAGTGCAGGGCGATGGGTAACAGTTCAGGGCCGTTGTCGAGCACGGCGACCCCACAGCTCTTGAGCTTGCTCATGTACTCGGGCTTGAAGATCAGGTCCCACGAATCCACCGGGGCGTTGTCACCGAGCACTGCCTTTACCTTGTCGATGTTGTAGCCGATGCCGGTACTGCCCCACAGGTACGGGAAACCGTACTGGTTGCCGGGGTCGTTGACCTCCAGCGCCTTGAGCAGCACCGGGTTGAGGTTGTTCCAGCCGGGTAGCTGCGACTTGTCCAGCTTCTTCAGGGCCTTGCCCTGAATCTGTCGGGCCATGAAGTGGTTGGAGGGGAACACCACGTCGTAGCCTGAGTTGCCGGTCATCAGCTTACCGTCGAGGGTCTCGTTGCTGTCGTACACGTCGTAGGTCGGGTTGATGCCGGTGGCCTGCTGGAAGTTCTTCAACGTGTCGGGGGCCACGTAGCTGGACCAGTTGTAGATCTTTACCGAGTCGGCGGCATTGGCCACGCTGGCGGCCAGCATCAGGGGTGCGAGAAGGAGGGTACGCATGTCGGGTTTACCTTGCTTTGTCTGTTGTTTTCGAAGGCAGGCGATCAGCGGATCAGAAGATCAGAACGTAGGTCTTGCGCACGGTTTCCTGGATATCCCAGATGCCCATGCTGTTGGCCGGTAGCATCAGTGCGTCTCCGGCTTCTATGTGAAGGGGCTGGCCACCGTCGGGTGTGAAGGTGCAGCGGCCCTTGATGAAGTGGCAGAACTCTTGTTGCGCGATCTGCCGCCGCCAGCGCCCGGGCGTGCATTCCCAGATGCCGGTTTCGACGCCATCGCTGCGTTCCACGCAGGTGACCGAGGTCACTGCCACGGGTTCGCCAAGCGGCACCGCGACCGGGTTGGAGCTGTCCAGCACGGCGCTTTCGGTGTGTTTGAACTGGGTGATGCTCATTACCGTTGGATCCTGTGTGGGTGAAAGGGAAGTCAGTGCATGAAGCCTTCCATGAAGTCCGCCAGCGAGCCGGCCAGGCGCCGCCGCCATGGCACGGTGGCGGGGTTGGCGAGGGTTCGGTCCTCGTGCACGAAGCTCTGGATGATCGCGTTGTAGCCCAGCCAGCGGCAGGGCTCGGGCGGCCAGCTGGCCAGGCTCGACAGCGGACGGTTGTCGAGCACCCAGGGTTGCGCGGTCAGTTCGTTGTGCTGGTTGAGAATCAGCGCGGCCAAGGTGCGCCCACCGAGGTTGGTGGCGCCGACACCTTCGCCGCCATAACCGCCGGACAGGGCAATACCGCGCTGGCGGTCACACAGCATGTGCGGGCGGAAGCGCCGGGCCATGCCCAGGTTGCCACCCCACGAATGGGTGATGCGCACATGCTTGAGTTGTGGGAACAGCTCGCTGAACAGGTAGCGGCGCAGTTCGACTTCGGCATCTGTCAGGGTGAAGTCTTCGCGCAACCTGCCGCCGAAGCGGTAGCCGCCGCGGGCGCCGAATACCAGGCGGTTGTCGGCGGTACGCTGGCCATAGGTGACCTGGCGGCTGCTCTCGCTGAAGGCCTGACCTTGTGACAGGCCGATCTGCTCCCAGGTCGATTCGGGCAGGGGCTCGGTGGCCACCAGCAGGCTCTGCACCGGCAGTTGATGTTTGCCCAGCGGTGGCAGGCTGGCGGCGTAGCCCTCCACAGCAGGAACCATCCACTGGCAGCGGATGCGCGCCAGAGGTGCCCGTACTTCACCGGGCTGCCAGTCGACGGCGGGGGTGTTTTCGTAGATCAGCACGCCCAGCGCTTCAACCGCCCGGGCCAGGCCACGCACCAGCTTGGCCGGTTGGATGGTCGCGGTATGCGGGCTGTAGATCGCGCCGTAGGCGTTGCTCACGCGAAGCTGGGCGTCCAGTTGCTCAGGCCGCAGCCAGCGGTAGTCATCCTCGGTCATGCCCTGGCGGTAGAGGTCATCGAGGTAGGCACGCAGGCTGCGCTCCTGTTCCGGGTAGCGCGCAGCGCAATACAGCACGCCGCCTTTGCGGTAGTCGCAATCGATGCCTTCGCGTTGCAGCACGCGGTGGACCTCGTCGGGGATGCCATGCAGCAGGTCGATGCTGGCGCGGCGTTGTTGCGGCGACAGGGTGGCGAGCATACGGTCTTCACCGAGCATGTTGCCCATCAGCCAGCCGCCATTGCGCCCAGAGGCGCCAAAGCCGGCAATGTTGGCCTCGATCACGGCGATGTTCAGCTGTGGTGCCTGGCGCTTGAGGTAGTAGGCGGTCCAAAGCCCGGTGTAGCCAGCGCCGATGATGCACACGTCGACGTCGATGTCTTCGCGCAGGGCGGGGCGGGCGCACAGCGGTTCTTCTAGCTGGTCCATCCACAGGCTGAGCGTGCGCAAAGGTTGCATCGGGTTCGGCTCCACATCCGTCAAGGTCTGTGGGCGATCCTAGTGGCGTTCAGCGCTGGCTGTCTTACGTGCGTGCACGCAGGGAAATTTGCTTCAGATAGGCCTTGGGCGTAAGCCCGGTGTGCTCGCGGAAGCACTTGTAGAACGCCGACAGGGAGTTGAAGCCCGCGCTGAACGCCAGGTCGTCGATCGGCGCCCCGACCCTGTCGTCATCCAGGCTGGCCATCAGGTGCTGCAGGCGGGCCTGGTTGACGTAGCGGTAGAAGCTTTGCCCCAGCACCTGGTTGAGCAGGTAGGAGATCTGGTTGCGGCTGTAGCCACTGGCATCGGCCACCTGCTGCAGGTCCAGTTCCGGGTCAAGGTAGGGGCGCTGGCGCTGGAAGTAGTGTTCCAGGTCCTGGGCCATGGTCGACAGCTGTCGCGGCGAAAGGCCCAGGCGGCTGACGGCTGGGCGCGTGCCGCTGCTGGCAAGACCCTGGATGGTCTGGCGGACCAGCGTGGCGTACTCATTGACTCGCCAGATCAGCCCGTCCTTGACCGTGATCGCTTCGCTGGACTGAAACGCCACCAGACCTTCGCCGCCCTGCACCGTGACCTGGTACTGGATGAATGCCGTACTGCCGTCTACGCGGATGCGGTCACCATGGACGATGTCCTCCCCCGCCTGGTGCGGCAGGCAGGCGCGGACATAGTCACGCAACGCGTCGTAACCGAGTACGCGGTTCTGGAAAAAGTCGTGGTACTGCACGTCCGGGTGATACAGCGCAATCACCCCGTCGAGGTCGCGGTGCTTCCAGCACAGGTGGTAGCGCAGCACGGTTTCGGCGGTGATCGGCGTTTGTTCAGGGCCGTCGGCGAGGATGGTCGGGGTCATGGCTTGATAGTGCCGGGGAGGGCGGAAGCAGGCAAGTCTGTGGGCCCTGGGATGCGTGGGTCGGATCTTGGCGGGCGTTGCATAAACCCTGAGCCGCGAGCCGCGTTTCGGGTGTTTTGCACGGTCCTAGGACGTACGCTTGAGCTAAGTCATTGATTTGGAAGCATGTCATTTTTTGACACAACTGGCACAGCCTCTGCACCGATTACAGGGCAATGGACCTGTTATCAACAATAAAGGCGAAAACCTCATGATTCCCTCTGCCGACTACCCGCATGTCGATTCCCAGAGCCGCTCAGGCGTGTCCTGGGCGGCCATCTTCGCCGGGGCAGCTGCCGCTGCGTCCCTTTCACTGATCCTTATGGTACTGGGTGCGGGGCTCGGCTTTGCCGCCACCTCGCCTTGGGCCGATGAAGGTGCCAGCGCCAAGGCACTGGGCATCTCGACCATCATCTGGCTGTTGCTGACCCAGATTCTTGCTTCCGGGCTGGGTGGCTATATTGCCGGGCGCCTGCGGGTGAAGTGGGCGAACCTGCACGGTGACGAGGTGTACTTCCGCGACACGGCGCATGGTTTTCTCGCCTGGGCAATCGCCACCCTGGTAGCGGCGATGCTGATCGTGAGTACCGCCGGGGGGCTGGCCAGTGCCGGTGTGCAGGCCGGCGCGAATGCCGTGGGAGCCGCAGCCAGCATGGCGCCCAAGCCTGACGCCAATGGCTATTTCGTTGACAGCCTGTTCCGCAGTGATGGCCCGGCGCCTGTGAGTGATGACGCCGCCAATGGCGTGGCCGCACGGATTATCGCCAGGTCCATTGCGCAGGGGACGCTCGCCGAAGATGACCGCGCTTACCTGGCGCAACTGGTGGCCCAACGTACCCGCCTGAGCCAGCCTGAAGCCGAAGCACGGGTAGACCAGGTGTTCGCCCAGGTCGAGCAAGCCAAGGTCGAGGCAAAAAAAGCAGCCGACACCGCAGCCAAAGTGGCGGCATGGACCGCGCTGTGGACCTTCGTTGCGCTGTTGTGTGGGGCATTCTTCGCCAGCCTGGCTGCCCTGTATGGTGGTCGCCAGCGTGATCGCGTGATGTGGCTGGAAGGGGAAGGGGTTGATTACACCGCGCGTCGTACTGTTCAACGTTGAGTAAGGAGAAACATCATGCGCTCATTACTGCTGTGGATGCTTGGGGTGCCGATTCCGGTGATCATTCTGATCGCGATATTCATGCATTGAGTGGTTGGGGCCGCTGTGCGGCCCATCGCCAGCAAGCCGGCTCCTACAGGTACATCACCGTTCTCAGGAGCAGTGAACTACCTGTGGGGGCCGGCTTGCCGGCGATTGAGGCTATGCCGACCTAAAGAAACTGCTCGGCATAGTGACAGGCGACTTGCCTGGTCCCGACCTGGCGAAACGCAGGCACTTCAACACCACACCGTTCCGTCGCATACGGGCAGCGTTTGTGAAATGCGCACCCATCCGGCGGGTCGAGCGGGTTGGGCAGCTCGCCGGCGATGCGGATCTTCGGCTTCAACGGGTCCGGGTGGATCGCCGGTGTCGCTGAAAGCAGCGCCTGGGTGTACGGGTGCAGCGGCTTTTCGTAGATATCTTCCTTCGGCCCCATTTCCGCCGGCCGGCCCAGGTACATCACCAGCACCTGATCCGCCACGTGGCGTACCACTGCCAGGTTGTGGGATATGAACACGTAGGCGGTGTTGAACTCCTTCTGCAGGTCCATGAACAGGTTCAACACCTGTGCCTGGATCGATACGTCCAGCGCAGAGGTCGGTTCGTCGGCCACCAGCACTTTGGGTTGCAGCATCATTGCCCGGGCCAGGGCAATGCGCTGGCGCTGGCCACCGGAAAACATGTGCGGGTAGCGCTGATAGTGCTCGGGGCGCAGGCCGACCTGCTCCATCATCTTCTGCACCTTGTCGCGCCGCTCGGCCTTGCTCAACGAGGTGTTGATCAGCAGCGGTTCGGCCAACTGATCGCCGATCTTCTGCCGTGGGTTGAGCGAGGCATAGGGGCTCTGGAACACCATCTGGACGTCGCGGCGCAGCTGTTTGCGCTCGCTTTTGCTGGCGCCTTTAACCTCGGTGCCGTCGATCTGCAACGAGCCGGAAGAGGGCTCTTCGATCAACGTCAGTGCGCGCGCCAGCGTGGACTTGCCGCAACCCGACTCACCCACCACGGCCAGGGTCTTGCCAGCTTCCAGCTCGAATGACACGCCATTGAGTGCGCGCACCAAGGCATGGCCCTTGAACAGCCCGCGGGACACTTCGTAATGCCGGGTCAGCTCCCGTGCGGTTAGAACGACGCTCATCACGCCACCTCCTGGTTCAGCGGGTAGAAGCAACGCACCAGGCTATGGGCCTGAGGATCAAGGGGGGGGCGTTGGCGCCGGCAGTTGTCCTGCACGTACGGGCAGCGTGGCGACAGCAGGCAGCCGTCCGGGCGGTCGTAACGGCCAGGGACGATGCCCGGTAGCGTGGCCAGGCGTTCGGCGCCGATGCTGTGTTCGGGGATCGCCGCCAGCAGTGCTTCGCTGTAGGGGTGCGCGGGCACGTCGAACAGCTCTGGCACCTGGCCCACTTCCACGGCTTGGCCGGCATACATCACACAGACGCGTTTGGCGGTTTCGGCGACCACGGCCAGGTCGTGGGTAATCAGGATGAGCGCCATGTTGCGCTCCTTCTGCAGGTTGATCAGCAGTTCCATGATCTGCGCCTGGATGGTCACGTCCAGCGCCGTGGTCGGCTCGTCGGCTATCAGCAGCTTGGGCTCCCCGGCAATCGCCATGGCAATCGCTACGCGCTGGCTCATGCCACCGGATAGCTGGTGCGGGTAGGCGTCCAGGCGGCTTTCGGCAGCCGGGATCTCGACCTTTTTCAGCAGCTCCAGGGCACGCTGGCGCGCGGCCTTGCCTTTGAGACCCAGGTGCTGGCGCAGCACTTCTTCGATCTGGTAGCCCACGGTGTAGCTGGGGTTGAGCGCGGTCATCGGGTCCTGGAAGACCATGGCGATGTCCTTGCCCACCACCTTGCGCCGCTGGCGGGGGCTGAGTTTGAGCATGTTGGTGCCGTCGAATGTGAGCGTATCGGCGGTGATGCGCCCGGGGGCATCGATCAGGCCCATCAGGGCCATCATGGTGACCGATTTGCCCGACCCGGACTCACCCACAATGGCCAGGATTTCACCGGCGTCCACCGCCAGGTCCAGGCCGTCCACCACAGGGATTGCATTGGCGTCGCCGAAGCGCACGCTCAGGTTGTTGATCTGCAACAGTGACATGGCGCTCTCCTCAGGCGGCGTTCTTGAGTTTCGGGTCCAGCGCATCGCGCAAGCCGTCGCCCATCAGGTTGATTGCCAGCACACTGAGCAGGATGGTCAGGCCGGGCAGGCTCACCACCCACCAGGCGCGCTCGATGTAGTCCCGGGCCGAGGCGAGCATGGTGCCCCACTCCGGGGTCGGCGGTTGTACACCCAGGCCCAGGAAGCCCAGCGCAGCGGCGTCGAGGATGGCCGAGGAGAAGCTCAAGGTGGCCTGCACGATCAGTGGCGCCATGCAGTTGGGCAGCACGGTGACGAACATCAGCCGTGGCAACCCGGCGCCAGCCAAGCGCGCGGCGGTCACGTAGTCGCGGTTCAGTTCACCCATCACCGCAGCGCGGGTCAGGCGCACGTAGGACGGTAGCGACACGATGGCGATGGCGATCACAGTGTTGATCAGGCCTGGGCCGAGAATGGCGACGATCGCCACGGCCAGCAGCAGCGATGGCAGGGCCAGCATCACGTCCATCAGGCGCATGATCGACGGGCCGAGGAAGTGCGGGAAGAAACCGGCCAGCAGGCCCAGCAGGATGCCCGGGATCAGCGACATCACCACCGACGACAGGCCGATCAGCAGTGACAGCCGGGCGCCCTGGATCAGCCGCGAGAGCAGGTCGCGGCCCAGTTCGTCGGTGCCGAGGATGAATTGCCAGGTACCGCCTTCGAGCCATACCGGCGGGGTCAGAAGGAAGTCACGGTACTGTTCGCTTGGGTCATGCGGCGCCACCCAGGGCGCGAACAGCGCACAGAACACCACCACGCACATGAAGGCCAGGCCCATCACCGCGCCCTTGTTGCGCGAGAAGGCATGCCAGAATTCTTTGTAGGGCGAGGGATAGAGCAGGCTTTGGTCCACCGGGCTGGCCGGCGTCACGGATTTCGGAATCGGGCTAGTCATGGCGAAGGCCTCAGCGCTGATGACGGATGCGTGGGTTGGCCAGGCCGTAGAGGATGTCCACGACGAAGTTGACCAGGATCACCAGGCAGGCGATCAACAGGATGCCGTTCTGGACCACGGGGTAGTCACGGGCACCGATGGCTTCGATCAGCCATTTGCCGATGCCCGGCCAGGAGAAGATGGTTTCGGTCAGCACCGCACCGGCCAGCAGCGTGCCGACCTGCAGGCCGAAGACGGTCAGCACCGGGATCAGCGCATTACGCAGGCCGTGCACGAACACCACGCGGGCCGGTGACAGGCCTTTGGCGCGCGCAGTGCGAATGTAGTCTTCGCGCAGCACTTCGAGCATGGACGAGCGGGTCATGCGGGCGATCACCGCCAACGGGATGGTGCCGAGCACGATGGCCGGCAGGATCAGGTGCATCACCGCATCCTTGAACGCGCCTTCTTCGTCACTGAGCAGGGTATCGATGAGCATGAAGCCGGTTTTCGGCTCGATGTCGTACAGCAGGTCGATGCGCCCGGAGACCGGAGTCCAGCCCAGGCTCACCGAGAAGAACATGATCAGGATCAGGCCCCACCAGAAAATCGGCATCGAATAGCCGGCCAGGGAGATACCCATGACCCCGTGATCGAACAGCGAGCCACGCTTGAGCGCAGCGATCACGCCGGCCAGCAGGCCGACGATGCCGGCGAACAGCAGCGCGGCAAAGGCCAGTTCCAGGGTGGCGGGGAACAGGGTGAGGAACTCGCTCCATACGCTTTCGCGGGTGCGCAGCGACTCGCCCAGGTCACCCTGGGCGAGCTTGCCCACGTAATCCAGGTACTGGACCGGCAGTGGCTTGTTCAGGCCCAGGCGCTCCATGGCCTGGGCGTGCATCTCGGGGTCGACCCTGCGCTCGCCCATCATCACTTCCACCGGGTCGCCGGGGATCAGGCGTATGAGCGCGAAGGTCAGCAAGGTGATGCCGAAAAACGTCGGTATCAGCAGGCCCAGGCGCCGGGCAATAAAACTCAACATTGTCAGGGTTACCTCATCAGCCGTTGTACGGCGGTGCCGCCGGTGCCCGTGTGGGTTGCCGGCGGTCGTTGTTGTTCTACTTCACCTTGGTGGTGGCGAAGTTGTTGTTGGTCAGAGGGTTGATCACATAACCCTCCACGTTGTCACGCATGGCAGTGAACATCTTCGGATGCGCCATGCTGATCCAGGGCTGGTCGTCATCGTACACCTTCAATGCCTCGGCATAGAGCCTGGCACGCTCGTCGTTGTCGATCACCTCCCGGGCGCGGGTGATCAGGTCCTGAAACTTCGAGTTGCACCAGCGGGCGTAGTTCTCGCCACTTTTGACTGCATCGCAGCTGAGCAGGGGGCTGAGGAAATTGTCCGGGTCGCCGTTGTCGCCGGCCCAGCCGGTGGAGACCAGGTCGGCCTCGCCGTTTTTCGCCCGGCGCAGCATCTCGGCCCACTCCATCACACGGATGTCCAGCTTCAGGCCGATTTTGGCGAGGTCGGACTGGAGCATTTCCGCCGACAGCCGTGGGTTGGGGTTGGTCGCGCCGCCGCCATTGCGGGTGAACAGCGTGATGACCGTGCCTTGCGGCACGCCGGCCTGCTGGAGCAGTTCACGGGCCTTGGCCAGGTCACGGGGTGGGTTCTGGTTGGCACTGTTGTAGCCGATCATGGTCGGCGGATAAGGGTTTACCCCCACCAGCGCATTGCCCTTGCCGAACAGCTGGTCGACGTGGGTCTGGCGGTCGAAGGCCATGTTGATGGCTTTGCGCACGCGCACATCGCTGAGGTATTTGTGCTCGGTGTTCATGGCGATATAGCCGGTGACCAGGGCCTCGATCTCGGCGACCTTCAGCTTGGGATCAGCCTTGATCGACGCCACGTCGTCCGGTTTCGGGTAAAGCGCCACCTGGCATTCATTGGCGCGCAGCTTCTGCAGGCGCACGTTGCTGTCGGTGGCGATGGCGAAAATCAGCGAGTCGGCCGGCGGCTTGCCGCGGAAGTAGTCCGGGTTGGCCTTGAAGCGCACCTGGGCGTCCTTGTTGTAGCGCTGGAAGATGAACGCGCCAGTGCCCACCGGTTTGCTGTTGAGGTCGCCGGTCTTGCCTGCCTTGAGCAACTGGTCGCCGTATTCGGCGGAGTAGATCGAGGTGAAGCCCATGGCCATGTCACGCAGGAACGGTGCTTGCGGGCGGGTCAGGGTGATGACCACGGTGTGGTCGTCGGTCTTGTCCACCGATTTGAGCAGGTCCTTGAAGGCCATGCTCTCGAAATACGGGTAGCCGACGCTGGTCTTGTCGTGCCACGGGTGGTTAGGGTCGAGCTGGCGACGCAGGCTCCACAGCACGTCGTCGGCATTGAAATCGCGGGTCGGTTTGAAGTAACCGGTGGTGTGGAACTTCACCCCTTGGCGCAGGTGGAAGGTGTAGGTCAGGCCATCGGCCGAGATGTCCCAGCGTTCGGCCAGGGCTGGCTGGATGTCGGTGGTGCCGGGCTTGAAGTCGACCAGGCGGTTGAACACCGTCTCAGCCGAGGCATCGGCGGTGACCGCCGTGGTGTATTGAACGATGTCGAAGCCTTCCGGGCTGGCTTCGGTGCACACCACCAGCGGCTTGGCCGCCAGGTTGCCGGCGGCGCCGAGGATGACCGCTGCCAGGGCAGCGCGTAGCGGTAGCGATGTCATGTGTCCTCCTTGCTTGCAATGATTCCAGCGTAGCCGCCCGGGCCCGCGCTGAAGCGGACCTGGGCGTAAGCGGTCAGAGAATGTTGAACGGAATGGTGGTCACCACGCGGAACTCATCCAGGCTGCCATCGGCCTGTGCCTTGCTGGCGCGATGCGCGGTATAGGTAGCGCGGATGCTGGTGTCTTTCAGCGGCCCGCTCTGCACCGCGTAGCTGGTGCCGATACCCCACTCATAGTGGGTTTCGCCATCCAGGCCGTTCACGTCATAGGCCGTACCGCGGTAATGGGTGCCGTCGATGCCCCAGCCGCGGGCGTTGTACAGGTTGAACTTCAGGCCCGGCACGCCATACGGCGCCATGTTCAGCACGTAGGAAATCTGCAGGGATTTCTCGTTCGGGCCGTTGAAGTCCGAGAGCAGGGAGTTGGCCAGGTAGATGCCGTTGGTTTCGTGCAGGTAGTCGAAGTACTCGTTACCGTTGACCTGCTGCCACGAAGCGCTGAGGGTGTGGGCCTGGTGGGTCAGGCCGAACGACAGGCTGTAGGTGTCGTTGTCGATCTCGCCCATCTTCTGGCTGCCTGCGTCCACGGTCTTGTAGTAGTTCAGGCCGGTGGTCAGGCTCAGCACCGTGCTGTCGCCCAGCACGTGGCTGGCGCCGAAGTAGTACTGGTTCCAGAAGTCGTCGACCTTGGTGGCGTACAGGCTGGTGGTCAGGCTCTTGAGCGGCTGGTAGTTGACCCCGGCGGTACTGGCGCGGTCGGTTTCCACGCCAGCGGCGCCGTACTCGCTGCGAAACTTGCTCAGGCTCTGTTCGGTGCGCGGCGAGACGCGGTCGAAGGTGCCCAGGTCGAATGACAGGTTGTCGAACTCGGCACTGTGCAGGAACGCGCCCTGGAAGCTGGAGGGCAGGGCACGGTTGCCGATGTACGCGATCATCGGCGTGTCCACGGACTGGCGGCCGACGGTGAGGGTGGTGTTGGACACCCGTGCCTTGACGTTGGCCAGGCCCATCTTGCTCCACTGGCCGACGGGGTCGCCATCGCTATGGGTCAGGGTACGGTTGTTCGGCCCTGCGACAGCAGCGCGGCCTTGCTCCAGGGCGATGGCGTTGTAGCCGGCTGCCTCCACGGCAAAACCCACGGTGCCCTGGGTGAAGCCCGAGCTGTAATTGAGGATGGTGCCCTGCAGCCAGTTGTCGCGGCTGTGGCTGTCGTGGCGTGTGCCGTCGCTTTTGTAGTACTTGAACAACGGCGCGCGGGTGGCGCGTTCGCGGGCGTACCAGTTGCGGGTACTGCCGGACAGGCTCTGGCCGTCGATGAAGCCTTTGGCCTCATCCTGCTCGCTGGTGCCTTTGAGGCTGAACGGGACGTAGTCCTGGCTCTGGGTGTCGGCCTGGGCCACGGCGGCGAAGGAGGCGATGGATAACGCCAGTGTGGTGAACGTGAATAGTCTCAAAGTGAAAGCTCCCTTTCTGTTCTTTTAGTTATTGCCTGGCCTTGTGGGCCGGGTTGTTGCGGTGTTGCCAGGGTTGCCCGGGGTTACCGGGCCAATCAGGGGGCCAGTGCTGGCCCTTTCGCCGGCAAGCCGGCGCCCACAGGAATCAATAAAGATCCCCAGGCTTGTGCCATTTCTGTAGGAGCCGGCTTGCCGGCGAGAGGGCCGCTACCGGCTAACGCTCAATCAACGCTCACTCCGGAAAAATCATTTCGGCCAAAGGGGCTCACCTTGAAGCCGGCCACCTTGACGCTGAGCGGCTGGTTTACCGTGGAGTGCGCCACCGGCGTGATCGGCACCTGCTGTTTGAGGCGTTGCTGGGCCTGCTGGTACAGCACCGTGCGCTGCTCACGGTCGGTTACCTGCTTGGCCTGCTTGACCAGGCTGTCGTACTGCCGGTCGCACCACTGCGAGTAGTTGTTGCTGCCGATGGCATCGCAGCTGTAGAGGGTGCCCAGCCAGTTATCCGGGTCGCCGTTGTCACCGGTCCAGCCGATCAGGGCGATGTCGTGCTCGCCGTTTTTCATGCGCTTGATGTACTCGCCCCATTCATAACTGACGATGCGCACATTGAAGCCGAGCTTGTTCCAGTCGGCCTGAAGTATCTCGGCCATGAGCTTGGCGTTGGGGTTGTACGGGCGCTGCACGGGCATGGCCCACAGGGTGACTTCGGTGCCTTCCTTGACCCCGGCCTGCTTGAGCAGCTGGCGGGCCTTCTCAGGGTCGTAGGGTGCGTCCTTGAGGCTGTCGTCATAGGACCATTGGGTTGGTGGCATGGCGTTGACTGCGCGTTGTCCGGAGTCCTGATACACCGCCTGCAGGATCGCCTGCTTGTTCACTGCCATGTCCATGGCCTGGCGTACCTCCAGGCGGTCGAACGGTGGGTGCTGGGTGTTGTAAGCGATATAGCCGAGGTTGAAGCCTGGTTGTTGCAGCACCTGCAGCTTGCTGTCCTGCTTGAGGGCTGGCAGGTCGGCCGGGCGTGGGTGCAGGGTGACCTGGCATTCGCCGCGGCGCAGCTTCTGGATGCGCACCGATGGGTCGGTGTTGATCGAAAACACCAGGTTGTCGAGTTTCACCTCGTCCGGCGCCCAGTAGTCCTTGTTGCCTTTGAAGCGGATCTGCGAATCCTTCTGGTAGCGCTGAAACACGAACGGGCCGGTACCGATAGGCTGCTGGTTGATGTCGCTGGGGCGCCCGCTCGCCATCAGATACTCGGCATATTCAGCCGAAAGCACCGAAGCGAAGCTCATCGCCAGGTTCTGCACGAAGGCGGCATCGACCTCGTTCAGGGTAAAGATAACGGTCATCGGGCCGGTCTTTTCGATGCCTGCGATGTTCTTGTCCAGGCCCATGCTGACGAAGTAGGGGAACTCGGTGGGGTAAGCCTGGCGGAACGGGTGCTCGCGGTCGAGCATGCGGTTGAAGGTGAACAGCACGTCATCGGCGTTGAAGTCGCGGCTGGGGGTGAATGCTTTGTTGGCGTGGAATTTCACGCCTTCGCGCAGGTGGAAGGTGTAGCGCAGGCCATCGTCGGATACTTCCCACTTCGTTGCCAGGGCGGGATGTACTGCCGTACCGCCGCGTTGGAATTCCACCAGGCGGTTGTAGATCGGTTCTGCCGCATCGTTGTCGGTGGCAGTTGTGTATTGGGCTGTGTCGAACCCAGCCGGGCTACCCTCGGAGCAGAACACCAGGTTACCGGCCTGAAGGGCCGATGCCTGGCTCAGCAGGCCAACGGCGAGCAGTGTGGAAAACAGTGTGGTGTGGCGCATGGCAAATCCTTTTTCCGTCTGTTTTTGCCGCTTCGGGATACGAAATGCGGCAACAGGGCCCCCAACCCCGGCGCGGGTAGCGTCGGGGGGAGTTCGAAGGGTGGAAGTGGGCGAGGGTGGTGCGTGTGCCCGGCGCTATTTCTCCACACTGACGCCGTAGAAGGCGTTCAGTGCGAACGGGCTGATCTTGAAGTCCTTCACCTTGGCACTCATCGGCTGGTAGACCGTGGAGTGGGCGATTGGCGTGATCGGTACCTGATCTTTGAGGATATGCTGCGCCTGTTTATACAGCTCGGTGCGCTTGGCCTGGTCGGAAGTGGCCTTGGCCTGCTTGATCAGGTCGTCGTAGGGCTTGTAGCACCACTTGGAGAAGTTGTTGCCTTCGATGGCATCGCAGCCATACAGGGTGCCTAGCCAGTTGTCCGGGTCACCGTTGTCGCCGCTCCAGCCGATCAGCATGGCGCCTTGCTCACCGCCTTTGGAACGCTTGATGTACTCGCCCCACTCGTAACTGACGATTTTCGCCTTGATGCCGACCTTGCTCCAGTCAGCCTGCAGCATCTCGGCCATCAGCTTGGCGTTGGGGTTATACGGGCGTTGCACCGGCATGGCCCACAGGGTGATTTCGGTGCCTTCCTTGATCCCGGCTTCCTTGAGCAGTTGCTTGGCTTTTTCCGGGTCGTACGGCACGTCCTTGATGCTTTCGTCGTAGGACCACTGGGTCGGCGGCATGGCATTGACGGCGAGCTGGCCGGCGCCCTGGTAGACCGATTCGATGATCTTCTGCTTGTCGACGGCCATGTCCAGTGCCTGGCGCACCTTCAGCTGAGCCAGCGGGTTGGGTTGGTCACTGCCCTTGAGCTTGTCCATCACGTTGTAGGCGATGTAGCCCAGGTTGAAACCGGCCTGGTGCGGCATCTGCAGCTTGTCGTTGGCCTTGAGCGGCTCGATATCGGCAGGGCGCGGGAACAAGGTCACCTGGCACTCATTTTTCTTCAGCTTCTGCATGCGCACCGAGGCATCGGTGGTGATCGCGAAGATCAGGTTGTCGATCTTCACGTCCTCGGGTTTCCAGTAATCCTTGTTGCCCTTGAAACGGATCTGGGCGTCCTTCTGGTACTTGCTGAACACGAACGGGCCGGTGCCGATCGGTTTCTGGTTGATGTCTGCAGCCTTGCCCTCTTTGAGCAACTGGTCGGCGTACTCGGCCGACTGTACGGAGGCAAAGCTCATCGCCAGGTTCTGGATGAACGCGGCGTCCACCTGGTTGAGTGTGAACTTGACGGTGTGGTCGTCGAGCTTCTCCACCTTGGCGATGTTGTTGTCCATGCCCATGTCGGTGAAGTAGGGGAACTCAGTGGGGTAGGCCTTACGGAAGGGGTGATTCTTGTCGAGCATGCGGTTGAAGGTGAACAGCACGTCGTCTGCGTTGAATTCGCGGCTTGGCTTGAAGTAATCGGTGGTGTGGAACTTGACCCCTTCGCGCAGGTGGAAGGTGTAGGTCTTGCCGTCGTCGGACACGTCCCATTTGGTCGCCAGGCCCGGGATGACCGCGGTGCCGCCACGTTCGAACTGGGTCAGGCGGTTGAATACGGTCTCGGCCGAGGCGTCGAAGTCGGTTCCGGTGGTGTATTGCCCCGGGTCGAAGCCGGCGGGGCTGCCTTCGGAGCAGAACACCAGGTTGGACGCGGCGTGGGCAAGCGGAGCGCCGGTCAGCAAGCCTGCGCCGAGCAGGAACGGAATGACTGCGTGTTTGAGCATGGTGGCCTCATTGTTGTCATTTTTCTGATTCGAGGTGGCCTCGTGAGCCGACCTGCGGATACTTATGCAGGGTGCGTTCCCAATGCAACACTGCGAAGGATAGTTGGCGTCAGAAAAGTAGTACGGCCGTACATGGATGTCGCATATGTATAACTTTCGAGGAAGTTGAACGTTTGCGAGGGCAAAATGATGGCTTTTTGCAGGATGTTTCGCGGGAGGGGATTTGTAGGAAGCACTATTTGAGTGCGTAGGAAATGTCTATAACTGTGCTGCTGGGGCGCAAAGCGCCCCTTGAATCGCCAGCGTTGATCAGGGCATCTGCACTTCGATCAGGCCGTCAGCGTTCATGCTGACTTCGCTGGTGCCTGCCTCGATATCTGGCGCCGGTGCTGCTTCGTCGGCACCCATGGCTTTCATGGCCATTGGCGCACTGCGCAGATAGGGGCGTGGGTAGCCACTGCTGTTGAGGTTCAGGCTGACCACTTTATAGCCCTTGCCACCCAGGGCTTCGGTTGCCAGTTGCGCGCGGGCCTTGAAGGCATTGACCGCATCCTTGAGCAAGGCGTCTTCGCTGGCCTTGCGCGTGGCCGGGGCGATGGAGAAGTCCATGCCGCCCATCTTAAGGTCCTGCAGCAGGTCGGCACTGAGTTGAGAGAGGGCCGGGAAGTCGGCGCTTTCCAGGCGCACTTCGGCACGCTCGCGCCAGCCGGTGATCTTCTGCCCCTTGCTGTCGTAGACCGGGTAGCTGTTGCGGCTGCCCTGGGTGATTTTCACGTCCTTGACCTGGCGGGCCTGCTGCACGGCCTTGTTCATGGTTTCGGTGATTTGTTTGGCAAGCTTGCCCGGGTCGCTGTTCTGCGCTTCGCTATAAAGGGTCACGACCATCAGGTCGCGGGGCACTTCCTTGCTGACTTCGGCACGCAGCGATACCTGGTTGTAGCGCGGCTCATCAGCCGCCAGCGCCGGCAGGCTGGCGAGCAGGCCGCAGGACAGGATCAGGGCAGCGCTGCGACGAGGGTTAGGCATGTGATACTCCTTGGCAATGAAAGGCGTGGGTTCTGGCCATCCATCCCACGCATGGCCCATCAGACCGGGATCAGTGTAGTGGGTTCAAAAGTGCCATCATGAACCTGTGACAAACTGTGGCGCTTTGCCGCATCGCTGCTGCTTGGCGTGCGGCTTCGGTATACTCCAACCGATTGTCCTGGAGCACTCATCAGGAGAGCTCATGCTCGCCGCTGCACAACCGCTGTCCGCTACCCGCCAGAACCTCTGGCGCCTGACTGTCATTCGCGTTCTGGTCCTGGCCGCTCAGGCAGGCTCGGTGGGTGTTGCCTACTGGACCGAACTGCTGCCGCTGCCCTGGTTTTCCCTGGCCGCGACCCTGGCCCTGTCGTCCCTGCTGTGCGCCTTCACCGCGTTGCGCTTGCGCCTGTCGCTGCCGGTCACCGAACTGGAATACGCGCTGCAGCTGGCCTGCGACCTGCTGATCCACAGCGCGCTGCTTTATTACTCGGGCGGCTCGACCAACCCGTTCGTCTCCTACTACCTGGTGCCGCTGGCCATTGCCGCCGTTACCTTGCCCTGGCTCTACTCGCTGATCCTTTCGGGTATCGCCCTGACCGCCTATAGCCTGTTGCTGGTGCAGTTCTACCCGCTGGAGGGGCTGCCGATGGCGCGGGACAAGATGCAGGTCTACGGCATGTGGTTGAGCATCGCGCTGGCGGCTGCGGTGATCACTTTCTTCGCTGCCCGCATGGCCGAAGAGCTGCGCCAGCAGGAAAAACTGCGCTCTGAACGGCGCGAAGAAAGCCTGCGCGACGAACAATTGTTGGCCGTGGCCACCCAGGCCGCGGGTGCCGCCCATGAACTGGGTACGCCGCTGGCGACCATGAGCGTGTTGCTCAACGAAATGCGCCAGGACCACGCCGACCCGCTGTTGCAGGAGGATCTGCAGATCCTTCAGGACCAGGTCAAATTGTGCAAGGAAACCCTGCAGCAACTGGTGCGTGCCGCCGAAGCCAATCGCCGCTTGGCGGTGGTGGAGCAGGACGTGACCGAGTGGCTAGATGAGGCGCTGAACCGTTGGCACCTGATGCGCCCGGAAGCCAGCTACCGCTTCCAGCGTCTGCGCGACGGCCAGGTGCCCCGCCTGACCCCGCCACCGGACCTGACCCAGGCGCTGCTGAACCTGCTGAACAATGCCGCCGATGCGTGCCCTGACGACCTGGAGGTACGCCTGGACTGGGACGCCCAGGACATCGTCATCAGCATCCGCGACCATGGCCCCGGCGTGCCGCCGGCCATTGCCGAAGCAATCGGCAAACCCTTCATTACCACCAAAGGCAAAGGCTTCGGCCTGGGCCTGTTCTTGAGCAAAGCCAGCGTGACCCGTGCGGGCGGTTCGGTGAAACTCTATAGTCATGAGCAGGGTGGCACCCTGACCGAACTGCGCCTGCCCCATGGCAAGCGAGGAGATGAATGATGAGCGAAGAAAACCAGGTCGAAAGCGAAGAGCTGCCGCACCTGCTGCTGGTGGATGACGATGCCACCTTTACGCGGGTCATGGCCCGTGCCATGAGCCGTCGCGGTTTCCGCGTGAGCACTGCCAGCTCCGCAGAGGAAGGCCTGGTCCTGGCGCAGAACGATCTGCCGGACTACGCCACGCTGGACTTGAAGATGGAGGGCGACTCCGGCCTGGTGCTGCTGCCCAAGCTGCTGGAACTGGACCCGGAAATGCGCGTGGTGATCCTCACCGGCTACTCAAGCATTGCCACGGCGGTCGAGGCGGTCAAGCGCGGGGCGTGCAACTACCTGTGCAAACCGGCCGACGCCGATGATGTGTTGGCCGCACTGCTCTCGGAGCATACGGACCTGGACACGCTGGTGCCGGAAAACCCCATGTCGGTGGATCGCTTGCAGTGGGAGCACATCCAGCGCGTGCTCAGCGAGCACGAGGGTAATATCTCCGCTACCGCGCGGGCGCTGGGTATGCACCGGCGCACGTTGCAGCGCAAGCTGCAGAAACGGCCTGTGCGGCGCTGAACTTATCCTGGCGGTACCGGCCCTATCGCCGGCAAGCCGGCTCCCACAGGTGCTCCACAGTATTAAGGCTTGGTGGGGACCTGTGGAAGCCGGCTTGCCGGCGATAGGGCCTGACAGAAATTTCTTTATATTGCAGCTGATCCCCGCAACTCCTGGCCTGTTGGCGTATCATTAGCCCCCTAACGGCAACCTCTTCAGGATCGCTAGCGCATGCTCGCCCTTCTTATCCAGACGCTGAACATCACGGCGCCAGTCTTCGCCATGCTGTTCCTGGGCGTGCTGCTCAAACGCATTCATCTGATCGACGACAATTTCAACCGTGTTGCTTCGCAACTGGTGTTCAACGTCTGCATGCCTGCGCTGCTGTTCCTTGGCATCTACCATGCCGACCTTGCAGCGGCGATCAAACCGGGTGTCATCCTCTATTTCGTCGCTGCCACCCTGGTCGGCTTCGCCGTGGCCTGGGGTCTGGCCATCTGGCGCAGCCCGCTGGCCGACCGCGGCATCTACACCCAGGGTGCGTTTCGCGGCAACAACGGCGTGATCGGCCTGGCCCTGGCCGCCAGCCTTTACGGGGACTACGGTATCTCGCTGGGGGCAGTGCTCGCAGGCCTGGTGATCCTCCTGTACAACTCGCTTTCAGCCGTAGTGCTGGCGGTATACAGCCCGGACCTGAAGTCCGACCCGTGGAGCATCTGCAAGAGCATTTTCAGCAACCCGCTGATCATCAGCGTGCTACTGGCCACGCCCATGGCCTACGGGCAGGTACCCCTGCCCAACTGGTTGCTCACCTCGGGCGACTACCTCGCGCAGATGACCCTGCCGCTGGCGCTGATCTGTATCGGTGGCACCCTGTCGCTCAACGCCCTGCGCGACAGCGGCAAGTTGGCCATCGATGCCAGCCTGGTGAAGATGGTCTGGTTGCCGCTGTTCGGCACGCTCGGTGCCTGGCTCTGCGGTTTTCGCGGGGCCGAGCTGGGCATTCTGTTCCTGTACATCGGCAGCCCCACTGCGGCGGCCAGTTACGTCATGGCACGGGCAGCCAACGGCAACCACGAACTGGCGGCCTCGATCATCGTGATCACTACGCTAATGGCGGCGATCACCACCAATATTGGTATTTTCATCTTGCAGTGGGGCGGATGGATCTAGATCCTTGACTGCATACATCATAAAAACACTGCCTCACTGAGCTTAAGGACACTTCATGCAAGACCAGAGCACGCCCGAGCGGTTGCAGCGCGGGCTGAAGAATCGCCATATCCAGTTGATCGCGCTGGGCGGTGCCATCGGTACCGGGTTGTTCCTGGGTATCGCCCAGACCATCCAGCTGGCGGGCCCCTCCGTTTTGCTGGGCTATGCCATCGCTGGCCTGATGGCTTTCTTCATCATGCGCCAGTTGGGCGAAATGGTGGTCGAAGAGCCGGTAGCCGGCAGTTTCAGCCACTTCGCACATCAGTACTGGAGTGAGTTCGCAGGCTTCGTCTCGGGCTGGAACTACTGGGTGGTCTATGTGCTCGTGGGCATGGCCGAGCTCACCGCCGTGGGCATCTACGTGCAGTACTGGTGGCCGGAGTTTCCCACCTGGGCCACGGCGGCGATCTTCTTCGTGGTGATCAACCTCATCAACCTGACCCAGGTGAAGGTCTATGGCGAGATGGAGTTCTGGTTCGCCCTGGTCAAGGTGGTGGCCATCGTCAGCATGATCGGGTTCGGTGCCTGGCTGCTGAGCAGTGGCCACGGCGGCCCGGACGCCAGTGTGGCCAACCTGTGGCAATACGGCGGGTTCTTCCCCAATGGCGTCACCGGGCTGGTGATGGCGCTGGCGGTGATCATGTTCTCCTTTGGTGGCCTGGAGCTGGTGGGCATCACGGCTGCCGAAGCGGACAACCCGCGCCAGAGCATTCCGAAGGCAACCAACCAGGTGGTTTACCGCATCCTGATTTTCTACATCGGTGCGCTGGCGGTGCTGTTGTCGCTGTACCCATGGCAGAAGGTCGTTCAGGGTGGCAGCCCGTTCGTGATGATCTTCCACGAACTGGACAGCGACCTGGTGGCGACCATCCTCAATATCGTGGTGCTGACAGCTGCGCTGTCGGTCTACAACAGTTGCGTGTACGCCAACAGCCGCATGTTGTTCGGCCTGGCCAGCCAGGGCGACGCACCACGCCAGCTGCTCAAGGTCAGCCGCAGCGGTGTGCCACTGACTGCGTTGGGCGTGTCGGCTTTCGCTACGGGCATGTGCGTGGTGATCAACTACCTGATGCCAGGTGAGGCATTCGGCCTGCTGATGGCGCTGGCGGTGTCGGCGCTGGTGATCAACTGGGCGAGCATCAGCATTACCCACCTGAAGTTCCGCAAGGCCAAGCTGGCGGCAGGTATCAAGCCGTTCTACCAGAGCTGGGGGCACCCGTTCACCAACTACCTGTGCCTGGCATTTATCGTACTGATTCTGGTGGTGATGTACCTGACCCCGCCGATTCGTATTTCGGTGATGCTGATACCTGGGTGGATTGCGCTGCTTTGGGTGGCGTTCCGGTTGAAAAAAGCTAGGCAGGCTTGAGTTGGTGGGGCATGTCTTGAATGGCGCAGCGCGCCACCCAAGGCATGCACTCCACCGCGGCACGACTTTCCCTGCGTTAGTGCTGTCGCCGCCAGGCCCTCACAGTGGTGTACAGCAGCACCAGGCCGAGCACTGGCAATACATAGAACAGCATCAGCCGTTCCAGGCGGCCGGCCAGCGGCATGCCCGTGGTGAACGCTACCACGTGCAGCCCGTACACCAGATAAAGGCAGAGGAACACCAGCCCCTCGGCCCGGGTAATCCGGTAGCCGGAGTAGAACACAGGCAGGCTAAGCGCCGCGACGCCGAGCATCACCGGTAGGTCGAAGCCCAGTGCGTTTGGCGATATGGTCAGCGGCTCGGGGGTAGTCAGTGCGGTCAGGCCTAGCACCGCCAGCAGATTGAACAGGTTGCTGCCGATCACCGTGCCCACGGCGATCTCCCGTTCCCCTCGCAGGGCGGCAATCAGCGCCGCAGCCAGTTCGGGCAATGACGTGCACACCGCGACGACGGTCAGGCCGATGATGCGTTCAGACAAGCCCAGGTCGGTCGCGACTTCGACCGCCGCTTCCAGCAGCAAGTGGCCTGCCAGGCTGAGCAGGCCGAAGCCGAACGCCACTTGCAGCAGTGTGCCAGTCCAGAAGCGCCCGGCGCTGCTGGCCAGCGCACGCGGCGCAGGGTAGGTGCGGGCATAGTGGCGCGACTGGTGCCAGAGCATGACCAGGTAGCCCACGAGGCCTGATAGCAGCACCAACCCTTCCACCCGACCCAGGTGGCCGTTGGCGGCCAGCGCGTAGACCAGTGCACTGGCGAGGATCATCAGTGGAATGTCCAGGCGCACAAGTTGGCGCGAGACGCGTAGCGGGATGATCAATGCAGCCAGGCCAAGAATCACCAGAACATTGAAGATATTACTGCCGATCACACTGCCCACGGCGACATCGGGCGCGCCCTGATAGGCGGCCTGCAGGCTGACGGTCAGCTGTGGTGCCGTACTGCCAAATGCCACCAGGCTCAGGCCTATGATCAGCGGCCGCACGTGTACACGCTGGGCCAGGCGAAGGGCGGCACGCACCAGCAGTTCGGCGCCGGCCACCAGCAACAGCAAGGCTATGCCCAGTTGCAGGAGGCTAAAGGTGGGGAGGGTGGCGAGGTCGAAAATGGTTGGAACTCCGTTGCGTCAGTCGCTTAGACCTTGTACCCGCACGCGCGCCGTTCCGCTACGGATCATGCCGATTTTTTCTGCTGCAGCACGTGACAGGTCGATCAGCCGGCCGCGAGTGTGCGGGCCGCGGTCGTTGATGCGGACCACCACGCTGCGTTGGTTGGCGAGGTTGGTGACCAGCACCCGGGTGCCGAAGGGCAGGCTGCGGTGTGCTGCGGTCAGGCCGTGCTGGTTGAAGGCTTCGCCGCTGGCAGTGCGCTTGCCGTGGTGGCGGGCGCCGTAATAGGAGGCGGTGCCGGTCTGGTTATAGCCGCGGGGGTCGATGTCGTGGCTGGCGCAGCCGGCCAACAGGGAAAACAGGGCCAGGGTGCCGAGGGATCGTTTTAGCAAGGTGATGCTCCGGTGCTGCCATTGGGCGCGCTTGGCGGCGCGGTGGCTGTAGGAGCGGCCTTGTGTCGCGAAAGGGCCGCAGCGCGGCCCCATGGCCAGGTCACTGCATAAGCCTTTGGGGCTGCGTTGCAGCCCTTTCGCGACACGAGGCCGCTCCTACAAAGCTCACCCTTCGAGCTTGGCCTTGAGCAATTGGTTCACTTGCCCCGGGTTGGCCTTGCCCTTGGAGGCCTTCATCGCCTGGCCGACGAAGAAGCCGAACATCTTGCCGCGCTTGGCTTCATCGGCGGCGCGGTACTGTTCGACCTGCTCGGCGTTGGCGGCAAGCACTTCATCGAGCATCTTGTCGATCGCGCCGGTATCGGTGACCTGTTTCAGGCCTTTGCTCTCGATGATGCTGTCGGCATCGCCTTCACCGGCGGCCATGGCCTCGAACACGGTCTTGGCGATCTTGCCGCTGATGGTGTTGTCGCGGATACGCAGCAGCATGCCACCGAGTTGCTCGGCACTGACCGGTGCCTGGTCGATTTCGATACCCAGCTTGTTCAGCAGGCTGCCTAGTTCGACCATGACCCAGTTGGCTGCCAGCTTGGCGTCGCCGCCAATCTTCACCACTTGCTCGAAGTAGTCTGCCTGCTCACGGCTGGATGCCAGCACGTTGGCGTCGTAGGCCGACAGGCCATACTGGCTCTGGAAGCGCTCGACCTTCTGTGGTGGCAGCTCCGGCAAGCCGGCACGGATAGTTTCGAGGAAACTGTCCTCGATCACCACCGGCAGCAGGTCTGGGTCGGGGAAGTAACGGTAGTCGTTGGCTTCCTCCTTGCTGCGCATGGAGCGGGTCTCGTCCTTGTTCGGGTCGTACAGGCGGGTTTCCTGCACCACCTTGCCGCCATCTTCGATCAGGTCGATCTGGCGCTGGATCTCGCTGTTGATCGCGCGCTCGATGAAGCGGAACGAGTTGACGTTTTTGATCTCGCAGCGGGTGCCGAACTCGGCCTGGCCTTTGGGCCGGATCGAGACGTTGCAGTCGCAGCGCAGCGAGCCTTCAGCCATGTTGCCGTCGCAGATGCCCAGGTAGCGCACCAGCGCGTGGATCGCCTTGACGTAGGCCACGGCCTCCTTGGCGCTGCGCATGTCCGGCTCGGAGACGATTTCCAGCAGCGGGGTGCCGGCACGGTTCAGGTCGATACCGGTCGAGCCGCTGAAGTCTTCGTGCAGGCTCTTGCCGGCGTCTTCTTCCAGGTGCGCGCGGGTTACGCCGATGCGCTTGATGGTGCCGTCTTCCAGGGCGATGTCCAGGTGGCCCTTGCCGACGATCGGCAAGTCCATCTGGCTGATCTGATAGCCCTTGGGCAGGTCGGGGTAGAAGTAGTTCTTGCGCGCGAACACGTTGCGCTTGCCGATCTGGGCATCGATCGCCAGGCCGAACATGCAGGCCATGCGTACCGCTTCCTGGTTCAGCACCGGCAGTACGCCGGGCATGCCAAGGTCAACCAGGCTCGCCTGGGTGTTCGGCTCGGAGCCGAAGGTGGTGGCGCTGCCGGAAAAGATCTTCGACTGGGTGGCCAGCTGGGTATGGATTTCCAGCCCGATCACAACTTCCCATTGCATGTGTGAATTCCTCAGAAGCCGTTGGGGGCGCGGGTGTGCCAGTCGGTGACCTGCTGGTAGCGGTGCGCGACATTGAGCAGGCGGCCTTCCTGGAAGTACGGGGCCAGCAGCTGCACGCCGACCGGCAGGCCATCGACGAAGCCGGCTGGCATCGACAGGCCCGGCAGGCCCGCCAGGTTGGCGGTGATGGTGTAGACGTCTTCAAGGTACGCCGCGACCGGGTCGCTGCTCTTGGCGCCGAGCTTCCAGGCCGGGTTCGGCGTGGTCGGGCCAAGGATCAGGTCGACGCCTTCGAAGGCGGCCATGAAGTCGTTTTTGATCAGGCGGCGGATCTGCTGCGCCTTGACGTAGTAGGCGTCGTAGTAGCCAGCCGACAGGGCGTAGGTCCCAACCATGATGCGGCGCTGGACTTCGGCACCGAAGCCTTCGCCACGGGAGCGCTTGTACAGGTCGGTCAGGTCTTTGGGCTCGTCGCAGCGGTAGCCGAAGCGCACGCCGTCGAATCGCGACAGGTTGGAAGAGGCTTCGGCCGGCGCGATTACGTAATACGCAGGGATTGCGTGCTGCATGTTCGGCAGGCTGATTTCCTTGACCACTGCACCGAGCTTTTCCAGCTCCTTGACGCTGGCCTGTACCAGTTCGGCGATGCGCGGGTCGAGGCCGGCGCCGAAGTACTCTTTTGGCAGGCCGATGCGCAGGCCTTGCAGCGAGGCATTCAGGTTGGCGCTGTAGTCCGGCACCGGTTCGTCAATGCTGGTGGAGTCCTTGGCGTCGAAACCGGCCATGCTTTGCAGCAGCAGCGCGCAGTCTTCGGCGGTGCGGGCCAGCGGGCCACCCTGGTCGAGGCTGGATGCATAGGCGATCATGCCCCAGCGCGAAACACGACCGTACGTCGGTTTGAGGCCCGTGAGGTTGGTCAGTGCCGCCGGCTGTCGGATCGAGCCGCCGGTATCGGTGCCGGTGGTCGCGGGCAGCAGGCGGGCAGCCACGGCCGCAGCGGAACCGCCGGACGAGCCGCCTGGCACGTGCTCGAGGTTCCAGGGGTTCTTCACCGCGCCATAGTGGCTGGATTCGTTGGCAGACCCCATGGCGAATTCGTCCATGTTGGTCTTGCCCAGGGTGACCATGCCGGCCTCGGCCAGCTTGGCGACCACGGTGGCGTCATACGGCGCCTTGAAGTTGTCGAGCATCTTCGAGCCGCAGCTGGTGCGTACGCCGTTGGTGCAGAACAGGTCCTTGTGGGCGATTGGGGCGCCCAGCAGTGCGCCGGTTTCGCCGGCGGCGCGACGGGCGTCGGCGGCACGGGCCTGGCCCAGGGCCAGCTCCTCGGTGACGCTGATGAAGCTGTTGAGTTGCGGGTCGAGCTGCTGGATACGCGCCAGCAGGGCGCCGGTCAGCTCTTCGGAGGAAAACGACTTGTCGGCGAGCCCGCGGGCGATCTCGGCCAGGGTCAATTGATGCATGGCAGGCACTATCCCTTACTCGATGACTTTGGGAACCAGGTACAGACCGCTTTCGGTCTTCGGTGCGATAGCTTGGTAGGCATCACGCTGGTTGCTTTCGGTGACCTGGTCGGGACGCAGGCGCTGGCTGGCCTCCAGGGGGTGGGCCAGGGGCTCGATGCCGGTAGTGTCGACCGCTTGCATCTGGTCGACCAGCCCGAGAATGCTGTTCAGTGCATCGGTAATGCGTGGCAGTTCGCCTTCATTCAGGCCCAGGCGGGCCAGATGGGCGATCTTTTCCACGTCGCAGCGTTCAAGCGCCATGGGTATCTCCAGGGGAAACAAAGAACGGAATAAGGTCCGTGATGAGGAACATGTCGGCATTTTGGCGGTCATACGGCCGCGATCATCTGCTGGCGTGCTCGGAAAAACGACCAATTTAACATATTGGCTCCTTGCCCAAAATCCCTGCCATTGTTAGAGTTTGCCGCACTTTTTTACCCACGCTTTCCCCAGGGTCACTTTCCCATGTTCAAGAAACTGCGTGGCATGTTTTCCAGCGATCTCTCAATCGACCTGGGTACTGCCAACACCCTTATCTACGTGCGTGAGCGCGGTATCGTCCTGAATGAGCCCTCGGTAGTTGCCATCCGTACCCACGGCAACCAGAAAAGCGTCGTCGCCGTCGGTACCGAAGCCAAACGCATGCTGGGCCGTACGCCCGGCAACATTGCTGCCATTCGTCCGATGAAGGACGGCGTCATCGCCGACTTCAGCGTTTGTGAAAAAATGTTGCAGTACTTCATCAACAAGGTTCACGAGAACAGCTTCCTGCAGCCCAGCCCTCGCGTGCTGATCTGCGTGCCGTGCAAGTCGACCCAGGTAGAGCGCCGCGCCATTCGCGAATCGGCTCTGGGTGCCGGTGCCCGTGAAGTGTTCCTGATCGAAGAACCAATGGCCGCTGCCATCGGTGCGGGCCTGCCAGTCGAAGAAGCCCGTGGCTCGATGGTCGTCGATATCGGTGGTGGTACTACTGAAATCGCCCTGATCTCGCTCAATGGCGTGGTCTACGCCGAGTCTGTCCGCGTTGGCGGCGACCGCTTCGACGAGGCCATCGTCACCTATGTGCGCCGCAACTACGGCAGCCTGATCGGCGAATCCACTGCCGAACGCATCAAGCAGGAAATCGGTACCGCCTACCCGGGCGGCGAAGTGCGTGAAGTCGACGTGCGCGGTCGCAACCTGGCCGAAGGCGTGCCACGTGCCTTCACCCTGAACTCCAACGAAGTGCTCGAAGCCCTGCAGGAGTCGCTGGCGACCATCGTTCAGGCCGTCAAGAGCGCCCTGGAGCAGTCTCCGCCGGAGCTGGCCTCCGACATCGCCGAGCGTGGCCTGGTGCTGACCGGTGGTGGCGCGCTGCTGCGTGACCTCGACAAACTGCTGGCCCAGGAAACCGGCTTGCCGGTTATCGTTGCCGAGGACCCGCTGACCTGCGTGGCCCGTGGTGGCGGTCGCGCCCTGGAGATGATGGACAAGCACGCGATGGACCTGCTCTCCAGCGAGTGATCGAGCGCCCGGTTTACAGGTGGCACGCGCAGTGCTACCTGTATGCGTTGGGCTGGCGTCCGTTGGGGCGCCGCTTCCGTCAACCCGCAACCAGGCTGGTGCGTTGTCCCATGTCCAATGACTTCCTGAGTCGTCCACGAGGAACGGCCCATTAAACCGCTTTTCTCCAAGGGCCCTTCGCTGGGCGTTCGCCTGCTCGTATTGGTGGTGCTTTCGGTCGCGCTGATGGTGGTCGATGCGCGCTTTGACCTGCTCAAGCCCGTGCGCAGCCAGATGGGCCTGGTACTGATGGAATCGTACTGGATCACCGACTTGCCTCAGCGGATGTGGCAAGGCGTGGCGGGCCAGTTCGGCAGCCGTAACGAACTGATCGCGGAAAACGAGAAACTCAAGACCGAAGCCCTGCTGCTGCAGGGGCGCTTGCAGAAGCTGGCGGCCCTGACCGAGCAGAACGTGCGCCTGCGCGAGTTGCTCAACTCCTCCGCACTGGTCAACGAGAAGGTCGAGGTGGCCGAGCTGATCGGCGTCGACCCTAACCCGTTCACCCATCGTATCCTGATCAACAAAGGCGAGCGCGACGGTGTGTTCCTTGGCCAGCCGGTGCTCGATGCCCGCGGCCTGATGGGTCAGGTGGTCGAGCTGATGCCCTACACCGCACGAGTGTTGCTGCTGACCGACACCACCCACAGCATCCCGGTACAGGTCAACCGTAACGGCCTGCGCGCGATTGCCAGCGGTACTGGCAACCCGGAGCGTCTGGAGCTGCGCCATGTTGCCGACACGGCTGATATCAAGGAAGGCGACTTGTTGGTGAGCTCCGGCATGGGCCAGCGCTTCCCGGCCGGCTACCCGGTGGCCACGGTCAACGAAGTGATCCATGACTCCGGCCAGCCGTTCGCGATAGTGCGCGCCATTCCGACCGCCGCGCTCAATCGCAGCCGCTACATGCTGCTGGTGTTCAGCGACCGGCGTTCTCCGGAGCAGCGTGCCACCGACGCGGCGCTCGCCCAGGAAGAGGCAGACCGCAAAGACGCAGCGAGCCCTACTCAGCCTGGTGCCAATGGCGAGCCCGCTGCCCCCGTTACGCCTGCACCTGCAACGCCTGCCCCGGCCACGCCCGCGGTCCCTGCCACAGCGGTACCGGCCCCGCCCGCTGCAGCACCGGCGGCGGCACCCGCCAGCCCTGCCGCAGCGCCTGCGGCACCTGCCCAGCCCCGGAGGCAATGATGGCCAAAACGCGCCGTAACCACGGGTGGGTCATCTGGCTGACCTTTGCCATTGGCCTGCTACTCAGCGTCTCGCCCATGCCACCGTTTTTCGAGGTGTTCCGGCCCATGTGGCTGGCGATGCTGGTGTCGTTCTGGACCCTCATGGTCCCGAACAAGGTCGGCATGACAACTGCATTCGTGCTGGGCCTGGCCGAGGACGTGCTGTACGGCACGCTGCTCGGGCAGAATGCCCTGGTCCTGACCCTGATCACCTTCCTGGTGCTGTCGCTGCAGCAGCGTCTGCGCATGTTCCCGATGTGGCAGCAGAGCCTGGTAATCCTGGTGATCTTCGGTATCGCCCAGCTGATCCAGTTGTGGCTCAGTGCGCTCACCGGCAACCGTTTGCCGACGCTGGCGCTGGTCTGGTCGGCAGTCATCAGCGCCTTGCTCTGGCCGTGGATCAGCTTCGCCCTGCGTGATCTGCGCCGGCGTTTGCATATCAACTGACGGCACAGCCGCCACCGACAGGGAGATGTCTGCATGAAACCACTTTACCTGGCCTCCGGCTCGCCCCGTCGTCGTGAATTGCTGGCCCAGATCGGCGTGCCGTTCACCGTCACCAGCGCCCCCATCGATGAAACCCCGCTGCCAGATGAAAGCGCCGTGGCGTACGTCGAACGCCTGGCCCGGAGCAAGGCTGAGGCTGGCCTTGCCAGTCTTGCCGGCCCGGCCGTAGTGCTCGGCGCAGACACTGCGGTGGTGCTCGATGGTCGTATTCTCGGCAAGCCGGAAAACCGTGAAGATGCCTTGGCCATGCTGGCCGACCTCGCAGGGCGCGAACATCAGGTGTTGACGGCGGTGGCGCTGAGCGATGGCCAGTGCTGCCTCAGTGTCTGCGTCACCAGCAACGTACGTTTTCGCGCCATCGAGCCGGACGAAGCGCAGCGCTATTGGGCCAGTGGCGAGCCGGTGGACAAAGCCGGCGGTTATGCCATTCAGGGCTTGGGGGCGGTATTCGTGACCGGCCTTCAGGGCAGCTATTCGGCGGTAGTCGGCCTGCCCCTGAGCGAGACGGCCGAGCTGCTCGCCCAATTCGGTATCGCCTGCTGGCAGGTGCCGGCGCTTTCTCCAGAGGTAACAAAGCAGCAGTAGCCAGCCCGGCGCCCGCGATCCATGATTACCGAAGACCTTTGACGAGAGCCTGCCATGAGTGAAGAGATCCTGATCAACATCACCCCGATGGAGTCGCGTGTGGCGGTGGTGGAAAACGGGGTGCTGCAGGAAGTGCACGTCGAGCGCACCCAGCGTCGCGGCATCGTCGGCAATATCTACAAGGGCAAAGTGGTGCGGGTGCTACCAGGCATGCAGGCGGCGTTCGTCGATATCGGCCTGGAGCGCGCCGCGTTCATTCATGCCTCGGAGATTTCCCAGCGCGAAGGTTCTGCCGTGGAGACCATCACTGCACTGGTACACGAGGGCCAGGCCCTGGTGGTGCAGGTGACCAAAGACCCCATCGGTAGCAAGGGCGCACGGCTGACCACCCAGCTGTCCATACCGTCGCGTTACCTGGTGTACATGCCGCGCAGCAGCCACGTCGGTATTTCCCTGAAGATCGAAGACGAAGCCGAACGTGATCGCCTCAAGCAGGTGGTCAGTGACTGCATGGACAGCGAAGACATCAAGAACGCTGGCGGTTTCATCCTGCGCACTGCTGCCGAGGGCGCACGGGCCGAAGAGATCCTGCAGGACATCCGCTACCTGCGCCGTCTGTGGGAGCAGATTGGCAGCCAGATCCAGACCTGCGGTGCCCCGACGGTCATCTACGAGGATCTTGGCCTGGCCTTGCGCACACTGCGCGACCTGGTCAACCCCAAGATCGAGAAGATCCGCATCGACTCCCGGGAAACCTTCCAGAAAACCACGCAGTTCGTTGCCGAACTGATGCCGGAGATCGCCGACCGCCTGGAGCACTACCCGGGCGAACGGCCGATCTTCGACCTGTATGGCGTCGAGGACGAAATCCAGCGCGCACTGGATCGCAAGGTGCCGCTCAAGTCCGGTGGCTATCTGGTGGTCGACCCCGCCGAGGCAATGACTACCATCGACGTCAACACCGGCGCCTTCGTCGGCCACCGCAACCTCGAAGAGACCATCTTCAAGACCAACCTCGAAGCGGCCACGGCAATCGCCCGGCAGCTGCGCCTGCGCAACATTGGCGGGATCATCATCATCGACTTCATCGACATGGAGGATGAGGACCATCAACGCCAGGTGCTGCGTACGCTGGAGAAGCAGCTTGAACGTGACCATGCCAAGACCAACATCATCGGCATCACCGAGCTGGGCCTGGTACAGATGACCCGCAAGCGCACGCGTGAGAGCCTGGAGCAGGTACTGTGCGAACCGTGCACCGCCTGCCAGGGGCGTGGCAAGCTGAAAACCCCGGAAACGATCTGTTATGAAATTTTCCGCGAGATCCTTCGTGAAGCCCGCGCCTATCAGGCAGAAGGCTATCGTGTACTGGCCAACCAGAAGGTGGTCGACCGCCTGCTCGATGAAGAATCCGGCAACGTGGCCGAGCTAGAAACGTTCATCGGTCGAACCATTCGCTTCCAGGTCGAGTCGATGTACTCGCAGGAGCAGTACGATGTGGTGCTGCTCTGAGGCTTTCTGATACCCAGTCCAAGGTGCTCGGGCTGGCAAAACCGCTGCTTCGAGCCATCATGGATAAACGACCTGGAGGGCCATGGCCATGGGACGTCTGACCCGCGTTCTTGTCGCCTTGACTCGTTGGGGGCTGGGCATCTGCGCCCTGCTGGCTGTGTTGGTGGCGCTCTATGTCAGCCTCGGCCGGGAGCTGGTGCCACTGGTGGCCGAATATCGCGCCGACCTTGAAAGCAAGGCAGAGCAGGCGTTGGGCCTGCCGGTGCATGTGGGGGCGCTTGAAGGGCGCTGGAGTGGCCTGGCGCCGGTGCTGCGGGTTCGTGACCTGCAGTTGGGCGAGGGTGCTTCGGCGTTGCGCCTGGATGACGTCAAGCTGGTGCCCGACTTGTGGGCCAGCCTCACTGCACGCGAAGTACGCCTGGCGCGTATCCAGTTGGCGGGCCTGCAACTGATCCTGCGTGAGAACGAGCAGGGCGGTTGGGCGCTTGAAGGCTTACCGAAAAAGGACGACGCGCCGCTGGACCCGGCCGAGGTGCTGCAGCGTCTGCAACAGTTGGGCCGTATCGACGCATTCGACAGCCAGGTCACCCTGCAGCCCTGGCAGCGTGATCCGTTGACTCTTACCTATGTCAGCTTTGGCCTGCAGGCCGGCGCTTCACGCCAGGCGCTGGACCTGCGTGCGACCCTGCCTGACGGTCAGCCGTTGGCACTGAACCTGCGCAGCCGGGTAACGCCCCAGGCCTGGCGCGACGGTAAGGCAGAGGCTTACCTGAGCCTGCCGCAGAGCGACTGGGCGCGTTGGCTGCCGCCACGCCTGCTCGGCCAGTGGCAGGCCCAAGCCCTGCGCGCCGGTGGTGAATTCTGGGTTGACTGGGGTGAGGGCCGGTTGCAGCAGGCGGTGGTCCGCCTCAATGCCCCTCAGTTGCGCGGCGCCTATGCCCAGCGCCAGGCGGTAACACTGGATAACCTGGCTTTGTCGGCCTGGTTCCAGCGTCGCGAGCAAGGGTTCGATGTGGTTGTCGATTCACTGGCTGCCAACATCGGCAAGACTCGCTGGGAGTCGAAGCTGCAGGTGCGTCAGAGCGCAGGTGAGGAACCCGCAGGGGAAAGCTGGCAGGTGCAAGCCGACCGCCTTGACCTTGCGCCGCTGACGCCTTTGATAGATGCACTGGCGCCACTGCCTGAAAAATTCATGACTGCGGTCGATGCGCTGAATGTGACCGGTGCCGTGCGTAACTTGCGCCTCGACTTGCGGCCCAAGGCCGAGGGTGATCAACGGCTGCAGTTCGCTGCCAATCTGGAAAAAGTGGGCTTTGACGCCTACCACGGCGCACCGGCTGCCGGCAATGTCAGCGGCAGTATCAGCGGAGACCTGGGCCATGGCGAGCTACGCCTGGATACCGACGCTTTCATGTTGCATCTGTATCCGATCTTCGCCAAACCTTGGCATTATCAGAAAGCCAACGCCCGTTTGACCTATACCCTCGACAAAGAGGGTTTCACCCTGGCCGCCCCCTACCTGAAAGTGCTGGGCGAAGAGGGCAAGATCGCCGGGGACTTCCTGATTCGCCTGCTGTTCAATGAAGGCAGCGAGAGCTACATGGACCTGCGCGTCGGCCTGACCGAAGGGGATGGGCGCTACACCGCCAAATACCTGCCTGAGGTGCTTAGCCCGGCGCTCGACGAATGGCTGCGCAGTGCCATCGTCAAGGGCAACGTCGATGAAGGCTACTTCCAGTATCAAGGTTCGCTGAACCACGGGGCCAGCCCCGAATCGCGCAGCATCAGCCTGTTCTTCAAGGTGCACGACGCCGCCCTGGACTTCCAGCCTGGCTGGCCACAGGTGCAAAACGTCGATGGCGATGTGCTGATCGAGGACAGTGGCGTGCGCATCAAGGCCAATAAAGGCCTGTTGCTGGACACCCAGGTAAGTGACGTCAGTGTCAACATTCCCCATGTGGAGGGTGCCGAGCAAAGCCGCCTGTACCTTGATGGCAATTTCGACGGCAGCCTCGGCGATGGCCTGAGGATTCTCAAGGAAGCGCCTATCGGCACGGGGGAAATTTTCGCAGGATGGGAGGGCGAGGGACCGCTCAAGGGCAAGCTCAAGCTCGACATCCCCCTGGCCCGAGGACAACGCCCGAAGGTGCAGGTCGACTTTGCCACCTCCGATGCACGCCTCAAGGTTGCGCCGCCAAGCCTGGAGCTGAGCCGACTCAAGGGCG
The DNA here is from genome assembly GCF_977070485.1 of Lelliottia jeotgali. Lineage (NCBI taxonomy): Bacteria > Pseudomonadati > Pseudomonadota > Gammaproteobacteria > Enterobacterales > Enterobacteriaceae > Lelliottia > Lelliottia jeotgali. Next base: position 48,834 of record NZ_CDRVFO010000007.1, on the reverse strand, counting down.
ATTTCAGTTTCGATCTCGACAAGGGGCTGAGCGGGAAGAACATCGCCCTGCAGGCATTTGGCAAACCGGTGACCGCGCAGATCACTGCCGAGGGTCAGCCTGGGCAGATGCAGACGCGTATCAACGCAAATGGCCAGGTGTCGCTGCGGGCCTTGACCGACTGGCTGCAGGTCAAGCAGCCCTTGCCGGCGTCTGGCGACCTGCCCTATCAGTTGCAACTCAACCTTGGCAGCCGCGACAACAGTCTGAGCGTGAATTCGTCGCTCAAAGGCCTTGCAATCGATTTGCCTGCGCCGTTCGGCAAGGCCGCAGCAGATACCCGTGAGAGCCGATTCAGCATGACCCTGCAAGGGCCTGAGCGGCGTCTGGATGCTGCCTACGCCGACCTTGCCCGCTTTGCCTATGCAGCGCCCAGCCAAAACCTGGCGCAAGGTCGCGGCGAACTGCTGCTGGGGGCAGGGCAGGCGCAGGTGCCAGCTGGGCAGGGCCTGCGTGTACGGGGGCGCCTCGAGAGCCTGGACCTGGCGCCCTGGCAGGCCCAGATGACGCAGATGAGTGGCGACGACCCTGGCGCAAGTGCCCGGCAGACTCTGCAGAGCGTAGACCTGAGCATCGGCCAGTTGAAGGCCCTCGGCATGGACCTGAACCAGGCGGTCGTGCGTCTGGCCCGGGGAGGCCCAGCATGGGATCTGCGCCTGGACAGCAAGGAAGTCATCGGCAATGCGCGTTTACCCGATGCCAAGGGCGCACCGATGACCGTGCGCCTGCAGACCTTGCGCCTGCCACCAGCGGACCCGGCGCAAGCACAGGCCGAGGAAGGCCCTGACCCGCTGGCCTCGTTCGACCCACGCAAGGTACCGGCACTGGACCTGACCATCGACAAGCTGTACCGCGGCGACGACCTGTACGGCAACCTGGCGCTGAAGCTGCGCCCGACCGCTCGAGGCGTAGCAGCTCAGGATATCGACCTCGTCTTCAAAGGCCTGCACATCGACGGCCGGGGCGGCTGGGAAGGTGACAGCGGTGCCACCAGCAGCTGGTACAAGGGCCGCCTGGATGGCAAGAACCTGGCCGACGTGCTCAAGGCCTGGGGCTTCGCGCCTACCGTGACCAGTCGCGACTTTCGTCTGGATGTGGATGGCCGCTGGCCCGGTTCGCCAGCCTGGGTCGGCCTAAACCGCTTCTCGGGCAGCATGGATGCGGCGTTGCGCACGGGCCAGTTCGTCGAGGTGGAGGGCGGCGCGCAAGCCTTGCGGGTGTTCGGCCTGCTCAACTTCAACTCCATCGGTCGGCGCCTGCGCCTGGACTTCTCCGACCTGTTTGACAAGGGCCTGGCCTATGACCGGGTAAAAGGCTTGCTGGTAGCCAGTGACGGCGTCTACGTGACCCGCGAGCCGATCAGCGTGACCGGGCCTTCGAGCAACTTCGAGCTCGACGGTACGCTGGACCTCGTTCGCGACCGGGTGGACGCCAACCTGCAGGTCTCCCTGCCTGTGACCAACAATCTGCCGCTGGCCGCGCTGATCGTCGGCGCACCGGCGGTCGGTGGCGCGCTGTTTCTGGTCGATAGGCTGATCGGTGACCGGGTATCGCGCTTCGCCAGCGTGCACTATCGCATCGAAGGGCCGTGGAAAGAGCCTAGAATCACCTTTGTGAAACCGTTCAACAAGTAGTGCCAGGAGTGCCGATGAAAGTAGCGGTGATCCAGATGGTCAGCCAGGACGATGTGCTGGCCAACTTGCAGCGTGCGGGTGCCTTGCTGGAACAGGCGGCATTCGGTGGCGCCAGGCTGGCGGTGCTGCCAGAAAATTTTGCCGCCATGGGGCGCAAGGACGCCGCTGCGATCGGCCGAGCCGAGGCCCTGGGTGAGGGGCCGATACTGCCCTGGTTGAAACGCACGGCCCGCGACCTCAGATTATGGATTGTTGCCGGCACCTTGCCGCTGCCACCTGCCGATCAGCCTGATGCCAAGGCGCATGCCTGCTCGCTTTTGATCGACGAGCACGGTGAGGTGGTGGCGCGCTACGACAAGCTGCACTTGTTCGACGTGGACGTGGCCGATAACCGCGGCCGTTACCGTGAATCCGACGACTATGCCCACGGCGCGCAAGTGGTGGTAGCCGACACGCCGGCAGGTCGCTTGGGCTTGACCGTCTGCTACGACCTGCGTTTCCCGGAACTGTACAGCGCGCTGCGCAGTGCCGGCGCGCAACTGATCACGGCACCAGCGGCGTTCACTGCGGTCACAGGCGCGGCGCATTGGGAAGTGCTGATTCGTGCCCGGGCCATTGAAACCCAGTGCTATGTGCTGGCCGCAGCACAGGGCGGTAGCCATCCAGGCCCGCGGGAGACCTATGGGCATGCGGCGATCGTCGACCCCTGGGGGCGGATCGTCGCCGAACAGGCGCAAGGCGAAGCGGTATTGCTCGCCGAGCGCGACAGTGATGAACAAGCGTCCATTCGGGCGCGCATGCCGGTTGCCTCGCACCGGCGCTTTTTTTCGCAGGACGCCTTGCGGCCTGCGCACACCTCGGAGTGACTATGAGCCAGATGTTATCCACCGTCAGCGAGCAGCTCCTGGCCCCAGGCGGACTGACCCTGGACAGCCTGCAGGCTGTACTGGGCGAGTTGGCCGGGCCGGGCATCGACGCCGCCGACCTGTACTTCCAGGGCCAGATCTCGGAAACCTGGGCGCTGGAGGACGGCATTGTCAAAGAGGGCAGCTTCAACCTTGACCAGGGCGTGGGCGTGCGTGCCCAGTCGGGTGAGAAAACCGGTTTCGCCTACAGCAACGCGATCAACCTCGAGGCTCTGACTTCGGCAGCCCGTGCGGCGCGTTCGATTTCCCGCGCCGGCCAGAATGGCACTGTTCAAGCGTTCCGCAGCCAGGACGTGACGGCCCTGTATGCACCGGACAACCCGCTGGACGTGCTCAGCCGTGCTGAAAAGGTCGAGCTGCTCAAACGTGTCGATGCCGCCACGCGGGCGCTCGACCCGCGTATCCAGCAGGTCAGCGTGAGCATGGCCGGGGTTTGGGAGCGCATTCTGATCGCTGCGGCCGACGGCAGCCTGGCCGCTGACGTGCGGCCGCTGGTGCGCTTCAACGTCAGTGTCATCGTCGAGCAAAATGGTCGGCGCGAACGGGGCGGGCAGGGCGGCGGCGGGCGTACCGACTACCGCTTCTTCACCGAGGAACGGGTCATGGGTTATGCCCGTGAGGCGCTGCGCCAGGCCTTGGTGAACCTGGAGGCCATTCCTGCGCCAGCTGGTACCTTGCCGGTGGTGCTGGGTTCCGGCTGGTCGGGTGTGCTGTTGCATGAAGCGGTCGGCCACGGTCTGGAAGGCGATTTCAACCGTAAGGGCAGCTCGGCGTTCAGTGGCCGGATCGGCGAGAAGGTGGCTTCGAGCCTGTGCACTATCGTGGACGACGGCACCCTGGAGGGCCGCCGCGGCTCGCTGAGTGTCGACGACGAGGGCACGCCGACCGAATGCACCACGCTGATCGAGAACGGCGTGCTCAAGGGCTACATGCAGGACAAACTCAATGCACGCCTGATGGGGATGGCGGTGACCGGTAACGGCCGCCGCGAATCCTACGCCCACCTGCCGATGCCACGCATGACCAACACCTACATGCGTGCCGGGGAAAGCGACCCCCAGGAAATCATCGCTTCAGTGAAGAAAGGCATCTATTGCGCCAACCTTGGCGGTGGCCAGGTGGACATCACCAGCGGCAAGTTCGTGTTCTCGACCAGCGAAGCCTATCTGATCGAAGACGGGAAAATCACCGCGCCGGTCAAAGGCGCAACACTGATCGGCAACGGGCCCGAGGCCATGAGCCGAGTGTCGATGGTGGGTAACGATCTTGCGTTGGACAGCGGTGTGGGCACGTGCGGCAAGGATGGGCAATCGGTGCCGGTAGGGGTTGGCCAGCCGACATTGAAGCTGGACGCGATCACCGTCGGTGGTACCGGCGCGTGATGCATGCCCCGGGGCTGCAGGGCAGCCCCAGGTGGCGGGGTTCAGCGCAGGCCGCGCTGAAGCTCGTCGAGGTCGCGGATGTACTTGAATACCTTGCGCGCAGCGGCAGGCGGCTTATTCCGCGCCTTCTCGTGCTGGGCGTGACGGATCAGCGAACGCAGTTGCTGACGGTCGGTGTCGGGGTATTCGTTGACGAAGCGTTCAAGGTCCTCGTCGTTACCGTCGATCAGGCGGTCCCGCCAGCGCTCCAGGTTGTGGAAGCGCTCGTTGTACTGGCGGCTGGAGCTGTCGATCTGCTCGAGTACCGCGTGGATGGCGTCCAGGTCCTGGTCGCGCATCAGCTTGCCGACGAACGACATATGCCGTTTGCGTGCGCCATGGGCGGTGTGCTTGCAGGCTTCGGCCAAGGCTTTGCGCAGCTCGTCGGTCAACGGCAGGCGCGCCAGGGTATCGGCCTTGACCGTGGTCAAGCGTTCGCCGAGTTCGACCAGCGCATGCAACTCGCGCTTGATCTGGGTTTTGCTTTTTTCGCCGTCGAAGGCGTCGTCGTATGAATCAACCATGGTGGCAGTCCGTTTAAGTTTTATGAAAAGTCGCCGCGCAGGCACTTTTCGTACAAGGCATAGAAATTGCCGCCATGATAACCACCCGGGGGCCGCTTGTCCGGCCCGGTCGTAGAATGACCCTCGCCGAACGCAGAATTTGAGTGGAGAAAACCATGAGTGCAGTCCAGAGCGTAGGCCCCAAGGACCTGCCAGCGTTGCAGGAGCAGGTCGAAGCGATCATCGCCGAGGCGAGCCGGCAGGGTGCCAGCGCCTGCGAAGTGGCGGTATCGCTGGAGCAGGGCTTGTCCACCACGGTGCGCCAGCGTGAGGTCGAGACGGTAGAGTTCAACCGTGACCAAGGCTTTGGCATCACCCTCTATGTTGGCCAGCGCAAGGGCTCGGCCAGCACCTCGGCCAGTGGGCCGGAGGCAATTCGCGAAACCGTTGCCGCCGCCCTGGCCATTGCCAGGCACACCTCCGAAGACGAGTGCTCGGGGCTGGCTGATGCGGCGCTGATGGCGCGCGAGATCCCTGACCTGGATCTTTACCATGACTGGGATCTGGAGCCCGAGAAAGCCATCGAGATGGCGCTGGCCTGTGAGGCTGCGGCATTCGACGCTGACCCACGCATTCTCAACGCCGATGGCACCACCCTCAATACCCATCAGGGTTGCCGTGTCTATGGCAACAGCCATGGCTTCATCGGTGGCTACGCATCGACCCGGCATAGCCTGAGCTGCGTGATGATCGCTGAAGGTGAAGGCCAGATGCAGCGTGATTACTGGTATGACGTCAACCGCCAGGGCCAGCTGTTGGCCGACCCGCGCAGCATTGGCCAGCGCGCGGCACTGCGAGCAGCCTGCCGACTCGGTGCGCGTCCGGTCAAGACCTGCGAAGTGCCGGTGCTGTTCTCCGCCGAACTGGCGGGTGGTCTGTTCGGCAGCTTCTTGTCGGCCATTTCTGGTGGCAACTTGTACCGCAAGTCGTCGTTCCTCGATGGTGCCATTGGCCAGCGTCTGTTCCCCAGCTGGCTGACGCTGGATGAGCGCCCACATATTCCGCGTGCCCTTGGCAGCGCGGCATTCGACGGTGATGGCCTGGCGACTTATGCCAAGCCGTTTGTCGATAAAGGGGAGCTGGTGTCTTACCTGCTGGGTACCTATTCCGGTCGCAAGCTCGGCTTGCCAAGCACGGCCAATTCCGGCGGCGTGCATAACCTGTATGTCACCCATGGCATCGAAGATCAGGCGGCACTGATCCGGCGCATGGGGCGCGGTTTGCTGGTGACTGAGCTGATGGGCCATGGCCTGAACATGGTCACGGGCGACTACTCGCGCGGTGCTGCAGGTTTCTGGGTTGAGAATGGCGAGATCCAGCATGCGGTGCAGGAAGTGACGATTGCCGGCAACATGAAAGACATGTTCCAGCAGATTGTGGCGATTGGCAGTGATCTTGAAACCCGTAGCAATATACACACGGGCTCGGTGTTGATCGAGCGGATGACCGTTGCAGGTAGCTGAATTGTCAACGCGGTAAGCAAAAACCTCGGAACCCGGCCACTGTGCCGGGTTTTTTTTGCTCAACCTGCGCTTGAAGTGATTACGGTTATCATTTAATAATGAAAATCATTACCCAAGTGCTTTGGTGATGATGTTCATGAAACCTGCCCTGCGCGAACTGCCCTACCTGGAAAACTGGCGCTGGCTCAGCCGGCGCATCCGCTGCGCGCTCGAACCTGACGAGCCGCGCCTGATCGAGCACTACCTTGCCGAAGGCCGCTACCTGGTCTGCTGCACGGATACCTCGCCATGGACGGTGGCGCTGACCTCTTTCCGCCTGCTGCTGGATACCGCCTGCGATCGCATGCTGCCATGGCATTGGCGTTGCCAGTGCCTGGATCAGGCCTGGCGCCCCCTGCTTGAACTGCGCAACCTGGACCGCCTGGATCAGAACCAGCGCTGGCAACCCTACGCCCTGCAACTGGCCAATTGCCGGTTGCTGCCGTCCATTCCTCCCGATGAACTGATGCAAGGATTTGATGATGAGTGATACCCGTATCGAGCGTGACAGCATGGGTGAACTGCAGGTGCCGGCCCTGGCCCTGTATGGCGCTCAGACCCAGCGCGCGGTCGACAACTTCCCGATCAGCGGCCAACGTATGCCGGCCCAGTTCATTCGTGCTCTGCTGCTGGCCAAGGCTGCGGCAGCCAAGGCCAACATCGAGCTGGAGCAGATTTCCGCCGCCCAGGGCCAAGCCATCGTCAAGGCGGTCGAGCACCTGCTCGCCGAGGACTTCATCCAGCACTTCCCGGTGGACGTGTACCAGACTGGCTCCGGCACCAGCTCGAACATGAATGCCAACGAGGTGATCGCCACCCTGGCCAGCCGCCTGCTCGGTGAGCAGGTCAGTGCCAACGACCACGTCAACTGCGGCCAGAGCAGCAACGACATCATCCCGACCACCATCCATGTCAGTGCCGCACTGGCGCTGCATGAGCAGTTGCTGCCCGCCCTGGCTCACCTGGTTGAGGTGATCGAGGCCAAATCGGTGCAAGTGCATCAGTACGTGAAGACTGGCCGTACCCATCTGATGGATGCCATGCCGGTGCGCATGAGCCAGGTGCTCGATGGCTGGGCAGCACAGATCAAAGGCGCCAACGCGCACATCGAGGCAACCCTGCCGAGCCTTCAGGCCCTGGCCCAGGGTGGCACTGCCGTTGGCACCGGGATCAACGCCCATCCGCAGTTCGCCGCAAGCTTTGCCCGTCAGCTGAGCGGCCTCACCCAGGTCGAGTTCACCCGGGGACAGAACCTGTTCGCCCTGATCGGCTCCCAGGACACCGCCGTGGCGCTGTCCGGCCAGCTCAAGACCACTGCCGTGGCACTGATGAAAATCGCCAACGACCTGCGCTGGATGAACTCCGGCCCGCTCGCCGGCCTCGGTGAAATCGAACTGCAAGGCCTGCAGCCTGGCTCCTCGATCATGCCGGGCAAGGTCAACCCGGTGATCCCGGAAGCCACAGCCATGGTGGCCGCCCAGGTGATCGGCAACGACGCGACCATCGCCATTGCCGGCCAGTCGGGCAACTTCGAGCTCAACGTGATGCTGCCGGTGATTGCCCGCAACCTGCTGGAGAGCATCGAGCTGATGGCCAATGCCAGCCGCCTGCTGGCCGACAAGGCCATCTCCAGCTTCAAGGTCAATGAGGGCAAGCTCAAGGAAGCCCTGGCGCGCAACCCGATCCTGGTCACCGCGCTGAACCCGATCATCGGCTACCTCAAGGCCGCTGAGATCGCCAAGACCGCCTACAAACAGGGCCGGCCGATCATCGACGTGGCGCTGGAGCATACCGACCTGTCGCGCGATCAGCTCGAGGCGCTGCTGGACCCGGAAAAACTCACCGCTGGGGGCATCTGACCCGCGTCAGCGCCCAGGAGACATGTCATGCAGCACTGGAAACGCACCACCGAGGCCGCTAACTGCCTGTTCGAACAGGGCGAGCTGGTTGATGCCCGGGAGCTCTACCTGCAAGCCCTGGCTCTGGCCCAGGTGCTGTTCGAGCGCTGGCATGACGTCGATGAAGCGGTGGCGGCGTTCGTCATCGCGCATCACAACCTGGCCGACCTGCACCTGCGCCTGAACCAGCCGCAGGAGAGCGCCGACTACCTGTGCGCCGCTCACCAGCGCCTGCTCCAGGCCAGCCACGAAGCGCGCTTGCCGCAGGCGCTGCGTGATGCTGCGCTGCGTCACAGCGGGCGCACTTACACCCAATTGCTGAGCTTCATTGCCGAGTACGGCCAGTATCCGCGCACCGAGCGCCTGCTCGATCGCCAGGCGCCTTTGGCCAGTGAACTGGCTGCCCAGCCGGGCCTGCCGCCCCCAACCCCAGCTTACGGAATCCATTGATATGCCTCATACCTTGCCTGCGTTGCCTTATGCCTACGATGCGCTGGAACCGCACATCGATACCCAGACTATGGAGATCCACCATACCAAGCACCACCAGACTTACGTCAGCGGCCTCAATGCCGCGCTCGAAGGTACCGAGTGGGCTGAATGGCCGGTTGAAAAGCTGGTTGCTGCGGTCAAACAGTTGCCGGAGAACCTGCGAGGCGCGGTGACCAACCATGGGGGTGGTCACGCCAACCATTCGCTGTTCTGGAAGGTCATGTCGCCCATAGGCGGTGGCCAGCCACAGGGCCTGGTGGCCAAGGCCATCGAGTCTGAACTGGGTGGTTTCGAGGCGTTCAAGGAAGCTTTCACCAAAGCTGCGCTGACCCGCTTCGGCAGCGGCTGGGCCTGGCTCAGCGTGACCCCTGAGCAGAAACTCGTGGTGGAAAGCAGCGGCAACCAGGACAGCCCACTGATGCATGGCAACACACCGATCCTCGGCCTGGATGTGTGGGAGCACGCCTACTACTTGAAGTACCAGAACCGTCGCCCGGAATACATTGGGGCTTTCTACAACGTAATTGACTGGGCCGAAGTGGAACGTCGTTATCTCGAAGCCAGCCAGTGAGTCGGACCGGTATGCGCTCGGAGGTGATGTCGGTCAGTAGTGTGCGTCTGTTCCGGCTGGCGCTGGGTACTTTGCTGCTCTTGGTTGGCATAGCCTTGCTGGTGGCCCGGGGTATCGCCTGGTTGGACCTGGACCCGCGCATGCTGCGCGCACTGGAGGGCGGTGCATTGTGCGCGCTGGGAACTGCACTGGGCGCGGTACCGGTGCTGGTGATTCGAAACATGCCGGTGGCCCTGGCCGATACCTTATTGGGTTTCGGTGCCGGTGTGATGCTGGCGGCCACCGCTTTCTCGCTGATAATCCCAGGGCTGGATGCCGCTCAGTCCATAGGTTTCAGCCCTTGGGGCGCGGGTGGCCTGATCAGTGCCGGTTTACTGTTCGGTGCGATGTGCCTGTTCGTGGTCGAGCTTAAAGTCTCAGGTGCTTCGCCCGAGGCCTTGGTCGGCAACGAGAGGCAGCCGGTGATCGCGGCGCGAATCTGGCTGTTCGTGATCGCCATCATCGGCCACAACATTCCCGAAGGCATGGCTATCGGTGTGTCGGCGGGCGGTGGCATGGCCGACGCTGACAGCCTGGCCATGGGTATTGCCTTGCAGGATGTACCCGAAGGATTGGTCATTGCGCTGGTGCTGGCAGGGGCGGGGATGCCGCGGTTCAAGGCGTTTCTGATTGGTACAGCGTCGGGGTTGGTGGAGCCACTGGCAGCGGTGATCTGTGCCTGGCTGGTGAATGTCGCCGAATTGCTGCTACCGCTGGGCCTGGCCTGTGCGGCAGGGGCGATGTTGTTGGTGGTGACCCAGGAAATCATCCCCGAGTCGCGCAGCAATGGGCATCACCGTTTGGCCAGCCTCGGGCTGTGCGTGGGTTTTTGCCTGATGATGGTGATGGATACGGCGATGTCTTGAATTGGTATTGACGGCCCTATCGCCGGCTTGCCGGCGATGAGGCCAGCCTGAATTTGAGGTGGCTTATTCGCCTTCGTCGAAGTAGTTGTTGATCAACGCCACCAGTGCGTCCAGCGCATCGCTGTCCTGCTCACCCTCGGTGTGCAGGTGCACCTGGGTGCCTTTGCCAGCCGCCAACATCATCACGGCCATGATGCTCTTGCCGTCCACCAGCTTATCGGGCGCGCGGCCCACCCGCACCTGGCAGGGGAACCGCCCGGCTACTCCGACGAACTTGGCGGCCGCCCGGGCATGCAGGCCCAGCTTGTTGATGATGGTGATTTCGCGGGCGGGCATCGTGGTGCGGATCCTGTGGGCTAGAGGTCGCGGTGGCGGACCTGGACGTTTTTCAGGGACTGTTGCAGCAGTTGGCCGAGGCGCTCGGTGATGTACACCGAGCGGTGGTGGCCACCTGTGCAGCCAATGGCGATGGTGACGTAGGCGCGGTTGCTGGCGGCGAAGCGGGGCAGCCATTTGAGCAGGTAGGTCGAGATGTCGGTGAACATCTCTTCGACATCCGGCTGTGCGGCAAGGTAGTCGATAACCGGCTGATCCAGGCCTGAATGCTCACGCAGTTCGGGCTTCCAGTACGGGTTGGGCAGGCAGCGCACATCGAAAACCAGGTCTGCATCGACCGGCATGCCACGCTTGAAGCCGAACGATTCGACCAGGAATGCAGTGCCGGGCTCGGGCTGATTGAGCAGGCGCAACTTGATCGAGTCGCGCAGTTGATAAAGGTTGAGGCTGGTGGTGTCGATCTTCAGGTCGGCGAGGTCGGAGATTGGCCCCAACAGTTCGCTTTCCACGCGAATCGCTTCGGCCAGTGAGCGATCCGCATTTGTCAGCGGATGACGCCGGCGCGTTTCGGAGAAGCGCTTGAGCAGCGTGTCCTCGTCGGCGTCGAGAAACAGCACATCGCACTGGATATGTCGGCCACGCGCTTCAGCGAGCAGTTCAGGGAAGCGTGACAGGTGGCTGGGAAGGTTGCGGGCATCAATGGACACTGCCACTTTCGGCTGCAGCAACTCTGTATGGATCAACGCGTTTTCCGCCAACTGCGGCAGTAAACCGGCAGGCAGGTTATCGATACAGTAAAAGCCGTTGTCTTCCAGCACATCGAGGGCGGTACTCTTGCCGGAGCCGGACCGGCCGCTGACGATGATCAGGCGCATGTTCAGTGCTCGTTCTGTGCGTCCAGGACTACCTGGTACAGGGCCTCGCTGCTGTTGGCGGCACGCAGGCGCTCGCGAACTTCCTTGCGATCCAGCATGCTGGCGATCTGGCGCAGCAGTTCCAGATGGGCGTCGGTGGCAGCCTCCGGCACCAGAAGGATGAACAGCAGGTCGACTGGCGCGCCATCGATGGCGTCATAGTCGATCGGAGCATCCAGGTGCAGTAGGGCACTGACGGGAGAAGTGCAGCCTTCGAGTCGGCAGTGGGGTATGGCGATGCCATTGCCGAAGCCTGTGGAACCGAGCTTTTCGCGAGCGATCAGCTTTTCGAAGACGTCTTGCATCTCCAGCTCGGGTACTTGATCGTGAATAAGTTTGGCGACCGTTTCCAGGGCGCGCTTCTTACTGCCGCCCGGCACGTTCACCAAGGAACGGCCGGGGGTCAGGATGGTTTCAAGTCGGATCATGGATGAGGGGATCAGCGGGCGGCTGCACCTTGCAGCAGACTTTGCTGTTTTTCCTTGTGTTTTTTCAGTTGGCGGTCGAGCTTGTCGGCCAAGGCATCGATCGCTGCATACATGTCTTCGTGTTCGGCGTTGGCAACCACTTCACCGCCTGGAATCTGCAGGATCGCTTCGACCTTCTGCTGCAGCTTCTCGACTTTCATGATGACCTGCACGTTGGTGATCTTGTCGAAGTGACTTTCCACCCTGGCGAGTTTTTCAAGCACGTAATCGCGCAGCGGCTCGGTGACTTCTACATGCTGTCCACTGATATTGACTTGCATACAGCTTCTCCTTTGTTGCCCGTGCATAAAGAGGCAGGTCTTGCACCTGCCCCACAAACGCTGTGGCAGATCCGAGGGGCTACATCAGTCGCTTGCGTTCGCTCGACGGTGCGATGCCGAGAGACTCGCGGTACTTGGCGACGGTGCGACGGGCTACCTGGATGCCTTGTGCCTCCAGTAAACCAGCGATCTTGCTGTCACTCAATGGCTTTTTCTGATTTTCCGCCGCAACCAGTTTCTTGATGATCGCGCGGATTGCCGTGGACGAGCATTCTCCGCCCTCGGAGGTGCTGACATGGCTCGAGAAAAAGTATTTCAGTTCGTAGATGCCGCGTGGCGTGTGCATGAATTTCTGCGTGGTCACCCGCGAGATGGTCGACTCGTGCATGCCCACGGCTTCGGCGATGTCATGCAGTACCAAGGGTTTCATTGCCTCGTCGCCGTGGTCCAGGAAGCCGCGCTGATGCTCGACGATCTGTGTGGCGACTTTCATCAGCGTTTCGTTGCGGCTTTGCAGGCTCTTGATGAACCAGCGTGCTTCCTGCAACTGGTTGCGCATGAAGGTGTTGTCGGCGCTGGTGTCGGCCCGGCGGACGAAACCGGCATATTGCGGGTTGACCCGCAGACGCGGGATCGCTTCCTGGTTCAGTTCGACCAGCCAGCGATCGCTGTCCTTGCGCACGATGACATCGGGCACCACGTATTCCGGCTCACTGGACTCGATTTGCGATCCCGGGCGCGGGTTGAGGCTCTGAACCAGTTCGATGACCTGGCGCAGCTCGTCCTCCTTGAGCTTCATGCGGCGCATCAGCTGGCTGTAGTCGCGCCCACCCAACAGGTCGATGAACTCGGTGACCAGGCGCTTGGCCTCGGCCATCCATGGAGTGCTTGCCGGTAGTTGGCGCAGTTGCAGCAACAGGCACTCACCCAGGTTGCGTGCACCGACACCTGCAGGCTCGAACTGCTGGATACGGTGCAGCACCGCTTCGACTTCGTCCAGCTCGATATCCAGCTCCGGATCGAAACCTGCGCAGATCTCTTCGATCGTGTCTTCCAGATAACCTTGGCCGTTGATGCTGTCGATAAGGGTGACTGCGATCAGGCGGTCGGTATCGGACATCGGTGCCAGGTTCAACTGCCACAGCAGGTGGCTTTGCAGGCTTTCGCCGGCTGATGTGCGGGTGGTGAAGTCCCACTCGTCGTCATCGTTGCTCGGCAGGCTGCTGGCGCTGGTCTGGTAGATGTCTTCCCAGGCCGTGTCGACCGGAAGCTCATTGGGGATGCGCTCGTTCCACTCACCGTCTTCCAGGGTCTCGGCACTGGTGGTGCTTTCCTGAAAGCTGTTGTCCTGGACTTCGGCGGCCGGCTTGCTCTCGGCGTTGTCCGCCATCGGGTCGCTGTTGTCGAAGTCTTCGCCGTCTTCCTGACGTTCGAGCATCGGATTGGACTCCAGCGCTTCCTGGATTTCCTGCTGAAGGTCCAGGGTAGAGAGCTGGAGTAGGCGGATGGCCTGTTGCAACTGCGGGGTCATCGTCAGTTGCTGGCCCATTTTTAGGACGAGCGATGGTTTCATGGCAGGGGCTAATACCTTGTTCGCCGGCGCGCATGCGCCATCCACTACACGAGGGCGCCGGAGCGCCAATTTCAAGCAAGTTTTATGCCTTAAATTGTAGCGTTTGCCTAGAGCACTGTAACAACTTAAGCCCATTCAAGGCTGTAAAACCAGTGCTCCAGGCGCGTCCCTGAATCAGAGTCGGAACTCGTGGCCCAGGTAAACTTCCTTGACCAGTTCGTTGGCCAGGATGGTCTGCGCATCGCCCTCGGCGATCAGTTGCCCGTCATTGACGATATAGGCGGTTTCGCAGATGTCCAGGGTCTCGCGGACGTTGTGGTCGGTGATCAGTACGCCGATGCCCTTGGCCTTGAGGTGGTGGATGATCTGCTTGATGTCACCGACCGAAATGGGGTCGACGCCAGCGAAGGGTTCGTCCAGCAGGATGAACTTGGGGGCGGTTGCCAGGGCGCGTGCGATCTCGACACGGCGACGCTCGCCGCCGGAAAGGCTCATGCCGAGGTTGTCGCGGATGTGGCTGATGTGGAACTCCTGCAGCAGGCTTTCCAGCTCCTTGCGGCGGCCCTCACGGTCGAGCTCCTTGCGGGTCTCGAGGATGGCCATGATGTTGTCGGCCACCGACAGCTTGCGGAAGATCGAGGCTTCCTGTGGCAGGTAGCCGATGCCGGCGCGTGCGCGCCCATGCATGGGCTGGTGGCTGACATCGAGGCTGTCGATGAGTACGCGCCCCTGGTCGGCCTGGACCAGGCCGACGATCATATAGAAGCAGGTGGTCTTGCCGGCGCCATTGGGGCCTAGCAGGCCGACGATCTGGCCGCTGTCGATCGACAGGCTGACGTCACGCACGACTTGGCGCCCTTTGTAGCTCTTGGCCAGGTGTTGGGCTTTGAGGGTTGCCATTTACTCGGCCTTCTTCTTCGGCTGGATCACCATGTCGATGCGCTGACGTGGCTGAGTCACGTTGCCGCCGCGACCGGCGGTCGCAACCTGGGACTTGGTGTTGTAGACGATCTTTTCGCCTTCGGTGGTGTTGCCTTCGTTTTCGACCTTGGCGCGGTCGGTGAGAATCACTGTGTCCTTTTGTGCCTGATACTGGATGGTCACGGCCCAGCCTTTCATCTTGTCAGGCTTTGCAGCGCTTTGCTGCTGCTCGAAATAGGCCAGGTTGCCCACCGAAGTGACCACGTCGATGTCACCGTTGGCGGCGCGGGTCATGGTCACGGTATTGCCTTTGATCATCATCGAGCCCTGAGTGATGATCACGTCACCGGTGTAGGTGGCTACGCCTTGCTTGTCGTCCAGGTGCGCGTTGTCGGCCTGGATGCGGATAGGCTGGTCACGGTCGGTCGGCAGGGCGAAGGCGCTCGCGCTTCCCAGTGCTGCGCTCAGGCTGAGCAAAAGGGGGAGGGTTTTAACGAGCCTCATACTGTCCTCTTACGTTAGAGAGCAGGTCCATCCTGCCTTCTTTCAAATACGCTTTCATTCCTTTGCCCGTAGTTGTGCCACCGGCGCCGTCGATTCTAACGGCTTGCTCGGTCTGCGCATATTGCTTCTGCGGGAACACGGTCATGCGTGAGCTGGTAATGATGGTCTCACGCTGCTTTTCATCGGTGCGGGCCACGCGCACCTTGTCGATCAGCTCGACTTCGGTGCCGTCCGGGTTGACCTCGGCGCGCACGCTCTGTATGTGCCAGGGGTATTCGGTGCCCCGGTACATATGCAGGTCGGGCGTGGTCACCAATGTGACCTCGGTGGCCTTGAGGTGTTCGACCTTGTCGGCGGTCATTTCATACTGCAACTTGCCATCGGGCAAGAACTGTACGCTGTGGGCGTTGATCGCATAATAGTCGATAGCGCTTTCGTCCACCGGTGCTACCGGCTTGTCGAGGAAGCTCTCGGGGCTGACATTCCAGTAGCCTATTGCCGCCAGCAGGGCGGCGATTACCGCGAGCAGCGCAATATTGCGGGCTTTCTTGCTGAGCATGGGCAACCTACAGGTAGTTGGCGTTGGCAGCGTCCAGGGTGCCCTGGGCCTGCATGATAAGCTCACAGAATTCGCGAGCGGCACCCTCGCCGCCGCGTGCCTGGGTCACGCCGTCGGCATGCTGGCGAACGAAGGGCGCGGCATTGGCCACGGCCATACCCAGGCCGACCTTGCGAATGACCGGCAGGTCGGGCAGGTCGTCGCCCAGATAGGCGACCTGCTCATAGCTTAGGCCCAGTTCGGCGAGCAGGCCGTCGAGCACCACCAGTTTGTCTTCGCGGCCCTGAAACAGATGTGGAATGCCGAGGTTTTTCGCTCGACGCTCGACCACCGGGGTTTTGCGCCCGCTGATAATTGCCGTGGTCACGCCCGAAGCCATCAGCATCTTGATGCCTTGGCCGTCAAGTGTGTTGAACGTCTTGAATTCGCTCCCATCTTCGAGGAAGTAAAGGCGGCCATCGGTGAGCACACCGTCCACATCGAACACGGCAAGCTTGATGGCCTTGCCGCGCTGCATCAGGTTCTGGGTCATTTGCGTCGTTCTCATTTACATCACGCCTGCGCGCAGCAGGTCGTGCATGTTCAGGGCACCGACCGGGCGGTCGTCCTTGTCCACCACCACCAGGGCGCTGATCTTGTGGTCTTCCATGATCTTCAGTGCTTCGGCGGCGAGCATCTCGGCGCGGGCTGTCTTGCCGTGCACGGTCATGACCTGGTCGATCAGGGTAGTGTGCACGTCGATGTTGCGGTCCAGGCTGCGGCGCAGGTCACCGTCGGTGAAGATCCCGGCCAGCTTGCCGTCCGCTTCGGCGACCACGGTCATGCCCAGGCCTTTGCGGGACATTTCAAGGAGGGCGTCCTTGAGCAGTGTGCCACGTTGTACCTGGGGCAGCTCGGTGCCAGCGTGCATGACGTTCTCGACCTTGAGCAGCAGGCGACGGCCCAGTGCGCCACCGGGGTGCGAAAAGGCGAAGTCTTCTGCGGTAAAGCCGCGCGCTTCGAGCAGGGCAATGGCCAGGGCGTCGCCCAGCACCAGTGCTGCCGTGGTCGAGGAGGTGGGCGCCAGGTTCAGCGGGCAAGCCTCATGGGCGACACGGGCATCGAGGTTGACCTCGGCGGCCTGGGCCAGCGGGGAGTCGGGGTTGCCGGTCATGCTGATGAGCTCGATGCCAAGGCGCTTGATCAGCGGCAGCAAGGTGACGATTTCGGCAGTGCTGCCGGAATTGGACAGGGCCAGGATGATATCGCCACGGGTGATCATGCCCATGTCGCCATGGCTGGCTTCGGCCGGATGCACGAAAAACGCCGGCGTGCCGGTGCTGGCCAGGGTTGCGGCGATCTTGTTGCCGATGTGCCCTGACTTGCCCATACCGACCACCACGACGCGGCCCTTGCTCGCCAGGATCAGCTCGCAGGCCTTGACGAAGTTGGCATCGATGCTGGCCGTCAAGCCTTGTACGGCCTCGATTTCCAGGCGCAGGGTGCGCTGGGCGGACTGGATCAGCTCACTGGATTGGCTCATGTCGAAAAGCAATGCCTGATGAAAAGGCGGCGATTATAGCCGCAATGGAAGAAAGCCTCACCCTTTCGATTGAGCAATGAAAAGACATCGGAGCCTGTCGCTGGCCTGAACGACTCACTCCATGGCCTTGGGGCAGCCCTGTCAGCGGTGCTATAGTTCGCCGCTATTCGGCCCGCCAGGGGCGCGTGTGTCTTCAAGATGAGGGCCGGCGTCCATTAGGACATGGCTGTACTAGCAAGGAGTCTAGATGAGTGTGGATAGCGCCTACGCGGTCGAGTTGAAGGGCGTAACCTTCAAGCGCGGTTCGCGCAGCATTTTCAGCAATGTCGACATACGCATACCGCGTGGCAAGGTCACCGGCATCATGGGGCCGTCGGGTTGCGGCAAGACCACGCTGTTGCGCCTGATGGGCGCGCAGTTGCGCCCGTCCATTGGTGAAGTGTGGGTTGCCGGGCAGAACCTGCCGAGCTTGTCGCGCAGCGACCTGTTCGATGCGCGCAAGCAGATGGGAGTACTGTTCCAGAGCGGTGCCCTGTTCACCGACCTCGATGTGTTCGAGAACGTTGCCTTCCCGCTGCGCGTGCACACCCAGCTGTCGGACGAGATGATCCGCGACATCGTGTTGATGAAGCTGCAGGCCGTGGGCCTGCGCGGTGCCATCGACCTGATGCCCGACGAACTGTCCGGTGGCATGAAGCGGCGCGTGGCGCTGGCCCGGGCGATTGCGCTGGATCCGCAGATCCTCATGTATGACGAGCCGTTCGTCGGCCAGGACCCGATCGCCATGGGTGTACTGGTACGCCTTATCCGGTTGCTCAATGACGCCCTGGGTATTACCAGCATCGTGGTATCCCACGATCTCGCCGAAACCGCCAGCATCGCCGACTATATCTATGTAGTTGGTGACGGCCAGGTGCTGGGCCAGGGTACGCCCGATGAGCTGATGGGCTCGGACAATCCGCGCATTCGCCAGTTCATGAAGGGCGATCCGGACGGCCCTGTGCCATTCCACTTCCCTGCGCCTGACTACCGCGCCGATTTGTTGGGGACGCGTTGATGCGCAGAAAATCCTTGCTTGAACGTATCCGCTTGTTCGGCCGCTCGGCAATCGATGTGTTGGCCGTGCTCGGGCGTTCCTGCCTGTTCCTGTTCCATGCACTGGTCGGCCGCGGCGGCATCGGCGGCGGCTTCCAGCTGCTGACCAAGCAGCTGTATTCGGTGGGCGTGCTGTCGCTGGCGATCGTCGCGGTGTCCGGTGTGTTCATCGGTATGGTGCTGGCGCTGCAGGGTTACAGCATTCTGACCAAGTATGGTTCGGAGCAGGCGGTGGGGCAGATGGTCGCCCTGACCCTGCTGCGCGAGCTGGGCCCAGTGGTCACTGCACTGCTGTTCGCCGGCCGGGCAGGCTCGGCGCTGACCGCCGAAATCGGCAACATGAAGTCCACTGAGCAACTGTCGAGCCTCGAGATGATCGGTGTCGACCCGCTCAAGTACATCGTTGCGCCACGCCTGTGGGCCGGTTTCATTTCGTTGCCGCTGCTGGCGCTGATCTTCAGCGTGGTCGGCATCTGGGGTGGCTCTTGGGTCGCTGTGGACTGGCTGGGCGTCTACGAAGGCTCGTTCTGGGCCAACATGCAGAACAGTGTTTCCTTTACCGACGACGTGCTCAACGGGCTGGTCAAGAGCCTGGTGTTCGCCTTCGTCACGACCTGGATCGCCGTATTCCAAGGGTATGACTGCGAGCCCACCTCAGAAGGGATCAGCCGTGCCACCACCAAGACCGTGGTTTATGCCTCGTTGGCTGTACTGGGTCTGGACTTTATTCTGACCGCCTTGATGTTTGGAGATTTCTGATGCAAAACCGCACCCTGGAAATCGGTGTCGGCCTGTTTCTGTTGGCCGGGATCCTGGCGTTGCTGCTGCTGGCTCTGCGTGTCAGCGGGCTATCGGCCAGCCCGAGCAGCGATACCTATAAAGTTTATGCCTACTTCGACAATATCGCCGGTTTGACGGTCAGAGCTAAAGTGACCATGGCCGGTGTGACGATCGGCAAGGTCACCGCCATCGATCTGGACCGTGATTCCTACACCGGCCGGGTGACCCTGCAGCTGGACGGAAAAGTCGACAATCTGCCGACGGACTCCACTGCTTCGATCCTGACCGCCGGTCTGCTTGGCGAGAAGTACATCGGCATCAGTGTTGGCGGTGAGGAAGAGGTGCTCAAGGAGGGCGCAACCATCCATGACACCCAGTCGGCGTTGGTACTGGAAGATTTGATTGGCAAGTTCCTGCTCAATACCGTGGGCAAGGAACCGAAAGAAGCACAACCGGCTAATTAAGGAGTTTCCATGATTTCGATCCTGCGACGTGGCCTGCTGGTCCTGCTGGCGGCCTTTCCCCTGCTGACAGTAGCGGCGCCCGGGCAGTCTCCGCACGATGTTGTGCAGGGCACGACCAATGAATTGCTGGGTGACCTCAAGTCCAACAAGGAGCAGTACAAGACCAACCCGCAGGCCTTCTACGATGCCCTCAACCGCATCCTTGGCCCGGTGGTCGATGCTGACGGTATCTCGAAAAGCATCATGACCGTGAAGTACTCGCGCAATGCCACGCCCGAGCAGATGCAGCGCTTCCAGGAAAACTTCAAGCGCAGCCTGATGCAGTTCTATGGCAACGCCCTGCTGGAATACAACAACCAGGGTATTACCGTCGATCCGGCCAAGGTCGATGACGGCAAGCGCGCCAGCGTCGGCATGAAGGTGACTGGCAATAACGGCGCCGTCTATCCAGTGCAGTACACCATGGAAAACCTGGGTGGCGAGTGGAAGGTGCGCAACGTCATCGTCAACGGCATCAACATCGGCAAGCTGTTCCGTGACCAGTTCGCCGACGCCATGCAGCGTAACGGCAACAACCTGGACAAGACCATCGATGGCTGGGCCGGCGAGGTGGCCAAGGCCAAGCAGACTGCCGACACTTCGTCAGACAAGGCTGTGAAATGAGCGAGGGCGGCGTGAACATGGCCGAGCCGGGCGTGTTGCGCCTGGTCGGTGTGCTGGACTACCGCAGTGGCCCGGCCTTGCGCAAGCAAGGCAAGGCTCTGGTCGAGGCTTCCCGCGAGCCACGCCTGATAATCGATTGCACGGCGGTAGAAAAGTCTTCCAGTGTCGGCCTGTCGCTGCTGCTGGCGTTCATCCGCGATGGCCAGGCCGGCGGCAAGACCTGCGAGGTCCGCGGGATGCCCGACGACATGCGGGAAATTGCCGAGGTCTATGACCTCGATGAAGTGCTGGCGAGCTGATGGCTTGCCACTGATGGAGGCCCCTCGGTCAGCGCACGCCCTCGGTGGGCTTCGCAGGCGGGGGGCTTTTTTGTATGATGGCCGACCCGTGCGCATCGGGCGCCGATTGAGGTTGAGCATGCAGGCTGTAGAAGTTAAGAGCTTCCTTGAAGAAAAATTGCCGGGATCCCGGGTCGAAGTTGAAGGCGAAGGCTGCAACTTCCAGTTGAACGTGATCAGCGACGAGTTGGCTGGCCTGAGCCCGGTCAAGCGTCAGCAGGCGATCTATGCTCACCTTAATCCCTGGATCGCCAACGGTAGCATCCATGCGGTAACCATGAAATTTTTCAGCAGCGCAGCCTGGGCTGAGCGCACCTGAGCCAACTTGGCGGCGAGACTCCAATGGACAAACTGATTATTACTGGCGGCGCTCGCCTTGACGGCGAGATCCGCATTTCGGGCGCGAAGAACGCGGCCCTGCCGATTCTGGCGGCGACCCTGCTGGCTGACGGCCCGGTCACCGTGGGCAACCTGCCACACTTGCACGACATCACCACCATGATCGAGCTGTTCGGCCGCATGGGCATTGAGCCTGTGATCGACGAAAAGCTGGCGGTGGAAATCGACCCCCGTACCATCAAGACCCTGGTCGCGCCTTACGAGCTGGTCAAGACCATGCGCGCCTCGATCCTGGTGCTTGGCCCGATGGTTGCTCGTTTCGGCGAGGCCGAAGTGGCCCTGCCAGGCGGTTGCGCCATTGGTTCGCGACCGGTCGACCTGCACATCCGCGGCCTTGAGGCCATGGGTGCAAAGATTGAAGTCGAAGGCGGCTATATCAAGGCCAAGGCTCCTGAGGGCGGCCTGCGCGGTGCGCACTTCTTCTTCGATACCGTCAGCGTGACCGGTACCGAAAACATCATGATGGCTGCTGCCCTGGCCAAGGGCCGCAGCGTGCTGCAAAACGCCGCACGCGAGCCAGAAGTGGTCGACCTGGCCAACTTCATCAATGCCATGGGCGGCAACGTGCAAGGTGCTGGTACCGACACCATCACCATCGATGGCGTCGAGCGTTTGCACTCGGCCAGCTACCGAGTCATGCCCGACCGTATCGAGACCGGTACTTACCTGGTTGCCGCTGCCGTGACTGGTGGCCGCGTCAAGGTCAAGGACACCGACCCGACCATCCTTGAAGCCGTGCTGGAAAAGCTCAAGGAAGCGGGTGCCGACCTGACCACCGGCGAGGACTGGATCGAGCTGAACATGCATGGCAAACGGCCAAAAGCCGTCAACCTTCGTACCGCTCCGTACCCGGCGTTCCCGACCGACATGCAGGCACAGTTCATCTCGCTCAACGCCATTGCCGAAGGCACCGGCGCGGTCATCGAGACGATCTTCGAGAACCGCTTCATGCACGTGTACGAAATGCACCGCATGGGCGCGCATATCCAGGTCGAGGGCAACACCGCCATCGTCACGGGCGTGCCGGCACTCAAGGGTGCACCGGTCATGGCCACTGATCTGCGTGCTTCCGCCAGCCTGGTGCTGTCGGCGCTGGTCGCTGAAGGCGATACCTTGATCGACCGCATCTACCACATCGACCGTGGTTACGAGTGCATCGAAGAGAAACTGCAGATGCTGGGTGCGAAGATCCGTCGCGTACCGGGCTAATGCTCGTCGGCGCAAGGATGCGCCCATTGAATTGAACACGGCCGGGTCGATGACCGGGTCGGTTGTAGCCGCTTAAGGACCGACGTTCCAATGTTGACCATCGCGCTTTCCAAAGGCCGCATCCTCGACGATACCCTGCCATTGCTGGCCGAGGCCGGTATCGTGCCGACCGAGAATCCGGACAAGAGCCGCAAGCTGATCATTCCAACCACCCAGGACGACGTGCGTCTGCTGATCGTGCGAGCCACCGACGTGCCGACTTATGTCGAGCATGGTGCCGCCGACCTCGGTGTGGCGGGCAAGGACGTGCTGATGGAGTACGGCGGCCAGGGCTTGTATGAGCCGCTGGACCTGCAGATCGCCCGCTGCAAGCTTATGACCGCAGGCGTGGTCGGTGCTCCCGAGCCCAAGGGTCGCTTGCGCGTTGCAACCAAGTTCGTCAACGTAGCCAAGCGCTACTATGCCGAGCAAGGCCGTCAGGTCGACATCATCAAACTGTACGGTTCGATGGAGCTGGCACCGCTGATCAACCTCGCCGACAAGATCATCGACGTGGTCGACACCGGCAACACCCTGCGCGCCAATGGCCTGGAGCCCCAGGACCTGATCGCCACGATCAGCTCGCGCCTGGTGGTCAACAAGGCGTCCATGAAGATGCAGCATGCCCGCATCCAGAGCCTGATCGACACCCTGCGTCAAGCTGTCGAATCGCGACACCGCGGCTGACTCGAACGCGCGACCTCTGCTGTCGCGCCCGTCTATCCGCGTCATAGCCACTTTTCTCGGGTGCCCGCGCGGATGGACTGGTAGCCTAGGGCGCCTGAGCATTCGCTAATAATCGAGGCCCTCGCCATGACCGTGTCCACTGCAATCGCCCGTCTCAACGCCGCTGATCCGGATTTCGCCCGACATCTGGATCATCTGCTGAGCTGGGAAAGTGTGTCCGATGACGCGGTCAACCAGCGCGTGCTCGACATCATCAAGGCCGTGCGCGAGCGCGGCGATGCGGCGCTGGTGGAATTCACCCAGCGTTTCGATGGTGTAGGTGCCACGTCCATCAACGACCTGATCCTTGGGCGTGAACGCCTGGAACTGGCCCTGACCCGCATCACCGACGCCCAGCGCACAGCCCTGGAGAAGGCCGCCGAGCGCGTGCGTATCTACCACGAACGGCAGAAGCAGGACTCCTGGCAGTACACCGAGGCCGACGGTACCGTATTGGGCCAGAAGGTTACCCCGCTCGATCGCGCCGGCTTGTATGTACCTGGCGGTAAAGCGTCTTATCCGTCGTCGGTACTGATGAACGCCATCCCGGCCAAGGTAGCGGGCGTGGCTGAAGTGGTCATGGTGGTGCCTACGCCGCGCGGTGAAGTCAACGAGCTGGTCTTGGCTGCAGCTTGCATTGCAGGCGTCGACCGTGTGTTCACCGTGGGTGGTGCCCAGGCGGTCGCGGCCCTGGCATATGGCACCGAGAGCGTGCCGCAGGTAGACAAGATCGTCGGCCCAGGCAACATCTACGTGGCCACCGCCAAGCGCCATGTGTTTGGCCAGGTCGGTATCGACATGATTGCCGGCCCTTCGGAAATCCTCGTGGTGTGCGACGGCCAGACGGACCCCGACTGGATCGCCATGGACCTGTTCTCGCAGGCCGAGCACGATGAAGATGCCCAGGCCATCCTGGTCAGCCCGGATGCCGAATTCCTCGACCGTGTGGCTGCCAGCATCGACAAGCTGATGCCAACCATGGAGCGCGCCGAGATCATCGAGAAGTCGATCAATGGCCGTGGCGCATTGATACAGGTGCGCGACATGCAGCAAGCCATCGAAGTGGCCAATCGCATTGCCCCCGAACACCTGGAGCTGTCGGTCGCCGATCCGCAGGCCTGGCTGGGACAGATCCGTCACGCCGGCGCGATCTTCATGGGCCGTCACACCAGCGAAGCGCTCGGCGACTACTGCGCCGGTCCCAACCATGTACTGCCGACTTCCGGTACCGCGCGCTTCTCGTCGCCACTGGGTGTTTATGACTTCCAGAAGCGTTCGTCGATCATCTTCTGCTCCGAGCAGGGCGCATCCGAGCTGGGCCACACCGCCTCGGTCCTGGCCCGTGGCGAATCGCTGACCGCCCACGCCCGTAGCGCCGAATACCGTATCCTGACCCAAGACAAGGGGAACTGAGCATGAGTCGATTCTGGAGCCCCTTCGTCAAGGACCTGGTGCCTTACGTCCCCGGCGAGCAGCCCAAGCTGGCCCGGTTGGTCAAGCTCAATACCAACGAAAACCCCTATGGCCCGTCGCCCAAGGCGCTGGAGGCCATGCGCGGCGAGCTGAACGACAACCTGCGGCTGTACCCGGACCCCAATGGTGACCGGCTCAAGCAGGCGGTAGCCGAGTATTACGGCGTAACCACTGGGCAGGTGTTCGTAGGCAACGGCTCGGACGAGGTGCTGGCGCACATTTTCCACGGCCTGTTTCAGCACGGCGGCCCGCTGTTGTTCCCGGACATCAGCTACAGCTTTTACCCGGTGTACTGTGGCCTCTATGGAATCCCGTTCGAGCCTGTGGCGCTGGATGAACAGTTCCAGATCCGTGTCGAGGACTACCAGAAGCCTAACGCCGGGATCATCTTCCCCAACCCGAATGCGCCGACCGGTTGCCTGTTGCCGCTGCAGGCAATCGAGCAGTTGTTGCAGGCCAACCGCGACTCGGTGGTAGTGGTCGATGAAGCCTATATCGACTTTGGTGGCCAGACGGCTATCAGCCTGGTGGACCGCTACGACAACCTGCTGGTGACCCAGACCCTGTCGAAGTCGCGCTCGCTGGCGGGCCTGCGGGTTGGCCTGGCGGTAGGGCACCCGGACCTCATCGAGGCGCTGGAGCGGATCAAGAACAGCTTCAACTCGTATCCGCTGGACCGTATGGCGATCGTCGGCGCCGCTGCGGCGTTCGAGGACCAGGCGTACTTCGAAGCCACCTGCCGCAAGGTGATCGACAGCCGTGAAGCACTGGTGGAGCAGTTGACTGCCAAGGGTTTCGAGGTGCTGCCATCGGCGGCCAACTTCATCTTCGCCCGCCACCCGCAGGAGGATGCGGCGCAGCTGGCGGCGCGTTTGCGTGAGCAAGGTGTAATTGTGCGCCACTTCAAGCAACAGCGGATTGCCCAGTTCCTGCGTATCACCATCGGTACACCAGAAATGAACCAGGCGCTGATTGATGCGCTGAGCTGATAATCAGTGGGGCCGCATAGCGGCCCCACTGATTTGGTTGGCGCGCTGATTTGATCTGCCATCCACGCTGACTTAACATACGCAAATTCATCGGATGATTGGTTGATTAGGCATGGGCAGTGAATTGGCCAAGCGATCTTTGGTAGAGCTCGCTGTGGAACGCATGCGTGAGCGCATCCTCCAGGGTGACTGGCGGGTAGGGCAGCGCCTGCCCACCGAGCCGGAGCTGGCCCTGGAGTTGGGCATCAGCCGCAATACCGTGCGTGAGGCCATGCGCGTGCTGGCCTTCAGCGGCCTGGTGGAAATCCGCCAGGGCGACGGCAGTTACCTGCGTACTTGCCAGGACCCGCTGCAGGCTGTACTGGCAATGTCCCGCTGCACGCTGGAACAGGCGAGGGAAACGCGGCACATCCTCGAAACCGAGGCGATAGGCTTGGCAGCACTGCGGCGTACCGATGACGACTTGCGTGCCCTGCGCATCGCGCTAAAGGGCAGCGCCGAGCATTTTCATGGTGATGTGGATGCTTATGTCAGTTGCGACCTGGCGTTTCACCAACGCCTGATCGACGCTGCACACAACCCGGCGCTTAGCGAGTTGTACCGCTATTTCTCGGGTGTCGTGGCTGCCGCGCTGCAGCACAACATGGCCACTGTTCCGCGCTGCCAGGCCACCTTCGATCTGCATGGTCAGATCCTCGACGCCATCGAACAACGCGATGCGGAGCGGGCCAAGTGCCTGAGCCGCACCCTCATCGAATCCTGACCACGAGAAGGCCATGGCTGAACCAATGACCCGTGACACACCTGCCCGCGAGCGCGAGCTGGATGAACTGCTGATTGATGCCGAAGCCGATGATGCGCAAGTGCAGGACCAGCCTGTGATGCTGCAGCGGCCTTGGTTGCTGTTGCTGGGCCTGGTACTGGTCGCCCTGAACCTGCGCCCGGCGCTGTCGAGCATGGCCCCGGTACTTGGCCTGGTCAGTGAAAGCCTGGGCCTTAGTGCCTCTCAGGCTGGGCTCCTGACGACCTTGCCAGTGCTCTGTCTTGGGCTGTTTGCGCCGCTTGCGCCGCTGCTTGCGCGGCGCTGGGGTAGCGAGAGGGTGATCCTCGGCATCTTGCTGACGCTGGCGCTAGGCATCGTTCTACGCAGTGCGATGGGTACAACCGGGGTATTTCTTGGCAGCATCATGGCCGGTGCCAGCATTGGCATCATCGGTGTGCTGTTGCCTGGCATCGTCAAGCGTGATTTTCCCAAGCATGCCGGCACCTTGACGGGTGTCTACACCATGGCCCTTTGCCTAGGCGCAGCCATGGCGGCAGGCGCCACGGTACCGTTGACCGAGCATTTGCACGGCAGCTGGGCCTTGGGCCTGGGTTTCTGGATGATCCCTGCACTGCTGGCCATGCTGGTCTGGTTGCCCCAGGCGCGCCAGGGGCATGGCCTGCACAAGGTGGCTTACCGAGTGAGAGGGCTGTGGCGCGATCCGCTGGCCTGGCAGGTGACCTTGTACATGGGGTTGCAGTCATCGCTGGCCTATATCGTGTTCGGCTGGTTGCCGTCGATCCTCATCGGCCGTGGTCTGAGCCCGACCGAAGCGGGCCTGGTGCTCTCCGGCTCGGTGATCGTGCAACTGGTCAGCTCGCTGAGTGCACCCTGGCTGGCCACGCGGGGCAAAGACCAGCGGCTGGCAATCGTGCTGGTCATGCTCATTACCCTGGCCGGCCTGTTCGGCTGCCTGTATGCGCCGCTGTCTGGCCTGTGGGGCTGGGCGGTGCTGTTAGGCCTGGGGCAAGGCGGTACTTTTGCCTTGGCGCTGACGTTGATCGTGCTGCGTTCCAAAGACGCCCACGTGGCGGCCAACCTGTCGAGCATGGCCCAGGGCGTGGGTTACACCCTTGCCTCCATGGGCCCCTTTGCGGTGGGCTTGGTACATGACATGACGGGCGGCTGGGCCGCAGTGGGCTGGATCTTTGCTGTATTGGGTGTGGGGGCCATCGTGTTCGGCCTTGGGGCAGGGCGGGCGCGGCATGTCAAAGTGAGTAGCGAAAGGCTCTGAAGTCTGCACTGATCCAGCCGGCATTCATGTTGCAAATGGGCATGGCATTGCCGGTGCCCACAGATTATCGTGCAGCTTTCCATTCCCAGGACGGGCCTGCCCATGAGCGACGCCAACCGTGACCTGATCACCCGCTTCTATCAGGCTTTCCAGCGTCTGGACGCCGAAGCGATGGTGGCTTGCTACAGCGAAGACATCGTCTTCAGTGACCCGGTTTTCGGTACCCTGCGCGGCCGTGATGCCGGTGACATGTGGCGTATGCTCACCACCCGGGCCAAGGATTTCTCCCTGACGTTCGACCAGGTCCATGCAGACGAGCGCAGCGCCTGTGCACATTGGGTGGCGACCTACCTGTTCAGCCAGACCGGCCGTACCGTGGTCAACGATATCCAGGCGCGCTTCGTCATCCGCGACGGGTTGATCTGCCAGCATGACGACAGCTTCGACCTGTGGCGTTGGTCGCGTCAGGCGTTGGGTGCACCCGGTGTGTTGCTGGGGTGGTCGCCCATGCTGCAGAACAAGGTGCGCCAGCAGGCGTTCAAAGGGCTGCGTGCGTTCCAGCAGGCGAACTGAGCGGTTAAGCTGTCGGCTTTGCAGCCAGGCACAAGCATCGTGAGCGACGTATCCGAGAACCCCATCTGCAAACCTTGGTATGTCTACCTGGTGAGGGCTGCCAATGGTTCGCTGTACTGCGGCATCAGTGATGATCCGCAGCGGCGTTTCGTAGCGCATCAGAAAGGGCAGGGGGCGCGGTATTTCAAGACCAGCCCGGCGCAGGCGCTGGTCTACGTCGAGCAATGGCCGGACAAGGGCGAGGCATTGCGCCAGGAGCGCCTGGTGAAGAAGTTGCGCAAGGCTGCGAAGGAGGCTTTGGTCGCCTCCTATACCAGCGGTTGATCAGTCCTTGCGACGCTTTAGCTGGTCTACCAGTTGCGTCGGCAGGCCTTTGATGATCAGTGTGCCCGCCACCTCGTCATACTCCACCTTGTCCCCCAGCAGGTGCGCTTCGAAGCTGATCGACAGGCCTTCGGCGCGCCCGGTGAAGCGGCGGAACTGGTTCAGGGTACGTTTGTCCGCCGGTATCTCGGGCGACAGGCCGTAATCCTTGTTGCGGATGTGGTCGTAGAAGGCTTTAGGCCGGTCTTCGTCGATCAGGCTGGACAGCTCTTCCAAGGTTACCGGCTCGCCCAGTTTGGTCTGGGTGGTAGCGTAGTCGACCAGGGTCTGGGTCTTTTCGCGTGCGGCTTCTTCTGGCAGGTCCTCGCTTTCAACGAAGTCGCTGAAGGCTTTGAGCAGGGTGCGGGTTTCGCCTGGGCCGTCGACGCCTTCCTGGCAGCCGATGAAGTCGCGGAAGTAATCCGAAACCTTCTTGCCATTCTTGCCCTTGATGAACGAGATGTACTGCTTGGAGTTCTGGTTGTTCTTCCACTCCGACAGGTTGATACGTGCCGCCAGGTGCAACTGGCCGAGGTCCAGGTGACGCGAGGGCGTCACATCCAGTTCGGCGTTCACCGCCACGCCTTCGCTGTGGTGCAGCAGAGCGATGGCCAGGTAGTCGGTCATGCCTTGCTGGTAGTGGGCGAAAAGGATGTGGCCGCCGGTGGAAAGGTTGGATTCTTCCATCAGCTTTTGCAGATGCTCGACGGCAACGCGGCTGAAGGCGGCAAAGTCCTTTTCCTGTTCCAGGTACTGCTTTAGCCAGCCGCTCAGCGGGTAGGCGCCGGATTCGCCGTGGAAGAAGCCCCAGGCTTTGCCCTGCTTGGCGTTGTAGCTGTCGTTAAGGTCGGCCAGCAGGTTTTCGATAGCGTCCGATGCGCCCAGCTCGGTATCCCGTGCATGCAGCACGGCGGGGCTGCCATCGGGCTTCTTGTCGATCAGGTGAACGATGCAATGACGGATTGGCATGGAATTCTCGGTCAGTCGTGGGCGGCCAGGCGCCGCGCTGCAAAAGTTGTGAAGTTTACCCCAGACGACAGGTGATGCAGTGGCCGGATGTTGGCAGAAATGCCGGTTGTTGTTTTTTTGTTCAATTTTTTGCGAATTTGGCTAAAACCCCCGAAAAACCTGCACTAAATTGAAGCGGGCAGCGGATATTTATCCATTCCTGTGGTAGCTTTGCGCGGTCTTGCGCACCTCGGGTGGCGCATTGCTGGCAGCGCGCTTGCTCCGTGTCGAACCAAACGCCGATTTACGCATCTACATGCCCGATTGGCGCGGCCCTCCAGACTTCAGGGGCTGGCCCGATAACGTCGTAGAGCGCTGCATAACCACTGAATTTGATAGGGAAGGAACACCACCATGGCATTGACCAAAGACCAACTGATTGCCGATATCGCCGAGTCGATCGCTCAGCCGAAAGCCACCGCCAAAAACGCTCTGGAGCAACTGGGCCAGATCGTTGCCGACCAGCTGGAAAACGGCGCTGAAATCACCCTGCCAGGCATCGGCAAGCTGAAAGTCTCCGAGCGTCCTGCCCGTACCGGCCGCAACCCTTCGACTGGCGCTGCCATCGAAATCGCTGCCAAGAAAGTCGTCAAATTCGTGCCGGCCAAGTCGCTGACCGACGCTATCAACAAGTAATTCGTTGATGCATTGACCAAACCGCGCCCGGCTTGCCCGGGCGCGGTTTTTTCATGCCTGTGATTTGCGTCGCTCGTTCCAGGCCTGCCGTTGGCTATGGTCGTGGAAGCTCCACGCGACCATACGGCTCTGTTTCTGCCCCTGGCCCATCTCAACGATACGTACGGCCTTGACGCCGGCTTTTTTCAGCGCCGCTTCGATGCCGGGCAGGTTGCTGGCCTTGGACACCAGGCTGGTGAACCACAACACCTGTACAGCGTACTGTAGGCTTTCGCCAACCAGCTGGCTGACGAAGCGGATCTCGCCACCTTCACACCACAGCTCGTTGTTCTGCCCGCCGAAGTTGAGCACGGGCAGCTTGCGCTTGGGGTCCTGTTTGCCGAGGTTCTTCCACTTGCGCTGGCTGCCACGGGTGGCTTCCTCGCGTGAGGCGTGGAAGGGCGGGTTGCACAAGGTCAGGTCGAAGCGTTCGTCTTCCTCGAGCAGGCCGCCGAGAATGAGTTTGGCGTTGTTCTGCTGGCGTAGTGCGATGGCTTTGCTCAGGCCATTGGCCTGAACGATTGCCTTGGCCGAGGCTAGTGCCACCGGGTCGATGTCCGAGCCGAGGAAGCGCCAGCGGTAATCGCAGTGGCCGAGCAGCGGGTAGATGCAGTTGGCGCCCACGCCAATGTCCAGGGCGCGCACCTGAGCGCCTTTGGGCACTTCGCCAGCGTTATCCTCGGCCAACAGGTCGGCGGCTACGTGGATGTAGTCGGCGCGGCCGGGTATCGGCGGGCACAGGTAATCTGCGGGAATGTCCCAGTGCTGGATGCCGTACTGGGCCTTGAGCAAGGCGCGGTTGAACACCCGCACGGCTTCGGGGTTGGCGAAATCGATGCTGGGTTTACCGTGGGGGTTAGTGATGGTGAAGCGAGCCAGGTCCGGGTGGGCCTTGATCAGGCTGGGGAAGTCGTAGCGCCCCTGATGGCGGTTGCGCGGGTGCAGGGTGGGTTTCTGGGTCATGCTTGAATCCAAATGGGCATCGCTGGCCTGTGGCCGCTGCGCGGCCCTTTCGCGACACAAGGCCGCTCCTACAGGATAGCGGTGCCGTTGAATCCGGCATCAAATCTGTAGGAGCGGCCTTGTGTCGCGATCGGGGGCTTAGCCCCCGCCGGTCAGTCAGCGATGTAACTGTTACAGCGCAGCGATCCGCGCATGCTGCTCGGTGAAGTTGGCCAGGGCCTGCTCGGACTCGGCCAGCTTGGCGCGTTCCTTCTCGATCACCGCAGGCGGTGCCTTGTCGACGAAGGCGGCGTTCGACAGCTTGCCGCCGACGCGTTGCACTTCACCTTGCAGGCGCTGGATTTCCTTGTTCAGGCGAGCCAGCTCGGCGTCCTTGTCGATCAGGCCGGCCATCGGCACCAGCACCTGCAGATCGCCCACCAGTGCGGTGGCCGAAAGCGGCGCTTCGTCGGCCTCGCCGAGCACGGTGAACGACTCGACCTTGGCCAGCTTCTTGAGCAGGGCTTCGTTTTCCTGCAGGCGGCGCTGGTCGTCGGCGTTGGCGTTCTTCAGGAACAGTGGCAGGGGCTTGCCCGGGCCGATGTTCATTTCGGCGCGGATGTTACGCAGGCCTACCATCAGTTCCTTGAGCCATTCGATATCGCCTTCGGCGGCGGCATCGATGCGGCTTTCGTTGGCCACTGGCCACGGCTGGAGCATGATGGTCTTGCCGTCGATGCCTGCCAGCGGCGCGATGCGCTGCCAGATTTCTTCGGTGATGAACGGCATGAACGGATGAGCCAGGCGCAGCGCCACTTCCAGCACGCGCACCAAGGTGCGGCGGGTGCCGCGGGCGCGCTCTACCGGAGCGTTTTCGTCCCACAGTACCGGCTTGGACAGCTCCAGGTACCAGTCGCAGTACTGGTTCCAGATGAACTCGTACAGGGCCTGGCTGGCCAGGTCGAAACGGAACTGCTCGAGCTGGCGGGTTACTTCGGCTTCGGTGCGTTGTAGCTGCGAGATGATCCAGCGGTCGGCCAGCGACAGCTCGTAGGCTTCGCCGTTCTGGCCGCAGTCCTCGCCTTTGTCCAGCACATAGCGGGCGGCGTTCCAGATCTTGTTGCAGAAGTTGCGATAGCCTTCGACGCGGCCCATGTCGAACTTGATGTCGCGGCCAGTGGAGGCCAGCGAGCAGAAGGTGAAGCGCAGGGCGTCGGTGCCGTAGCTGGCAATGCCTTCCGGGAACTCGGCCTTGGTCTGCTTGGCGATCTTCTCGGCCAGCTTGGGCTGCATCATGCCGCTGGTGCGTTTTTCCAGCAGGGCGTCCAGGGTGATGCCGTCAACGATGTCCAGCGGGTCAAGCACGTTGCCCTTGGACTTGGACATCTTCTGGCCCTGGCCGTCACGTACCAGGCCGTGCACATACACGGTCTTGAACGGAACCTGCGGGGTGCCATCCTCGTTCTTGATCAGGTGCATGGTCAGCATGATCATCCGGGCAACCCAGAAGAAGATGATGTCAAAGCCTGTGACCAGCACGTCGGTGGAGTGGAATTTCTTGAGGAATTCGGTCTGCTCCGGCCAGCCGAGGGTGGAGAAGGTCCACAGCCCCGAGCTGAACCAGGTGTCGAGCACGTCGTCGTCCTGGCGCAAGACCACGTCGGCGCCCAGGTTGTGCTTGGCGCGCACTTCGGCTTCGTTGCGGCCGACATAGACCTGGCCGGCCTCGTCGTACCAGGCCGGGATCCGGTGGCCCCACCACAGCTGACGGCTGATGCACCAATCCTGGATGTCGCGCATCCAGGAGAAGTACATGTTTTCGTACTGCTTGGGCACGAACTGGATGCGGCCATCTTCAACGGCAGCAATCGCAGGCTCGGCCAGCGGTTTGGTGGAGACGTACCACTGGTCGGTCAGCCATGGCTCGATGATGGTGCCGGAGCGGTCGCCCTTCGGTACTTTCAAAGCGTGGTCGTCGATGCTGACCAGCAGCCCCTGAGCGTCCAGGTCGGCGACGATCTGCTTGCGCGCGACGAACCGGTCGAGGCCGGCGTACTGGGCGGGCAGGCGGGTGTCGGCTTGCTCATTGACGCTGCCATCGAGGTTGAATGCCTGGGCGGCGGGCAGCACCAAGGCGTTCTTGTCGAAGATGTTGAGCAGCGGCAGGTTGTGGCGCTTGCCCACTTCATAGTCATTGAAGTCATGTGCCGGGGTGATCTTCACGCAGCCGGTACCGAACTCGGGGTCGCAGTAGTCATCGGCGATGATCGGGATGCGACGGCCGACCAGTGGCAACTCGACGAACTTGCCGATCAGTGCCTGGTAGCGCTCATCGTTCGGGTTGACCGCTACCGCAGCGTCACCCAGCAGGGTTTCCGGGCGGGTGGTGGCAACCACCAGGTAATCCTGGCCGTCGGCAGTTCTGGCACCGTCGGCCAGCGGGTAGCGCAGGTTCCACAGGTGGCCCTTCTCGTCATGGTTTTCCACTTCGAGGTCGGAGATGGCCGTGTGCAGCTTGGTGTCCCAGTTGACCAGGCGCTTGCCACGGTAGATCAGGCCGTCTTCGTGCAGGCGCACGAAGGCTTCCTTGACCGCTTCGGACAAGCCGTCATCCATGGTGAAGCGTTCGCGGCTCCAGTCTACCGACGAGCCCAGGCGACGGATCTGCCGGCTGATGTTGCCGCCAGACTGCTCTTTCCATTCCCAGACCTTGTCCAGGAAGGCGTCACGGCCGAGGTCGTGACGGTTCTGGCCCTTGGCTTCGAGCTGGCGCTCGACCAGCATCTGGGTGGCGATACCGGCGTGGTCGGTACCCGGCTGCCACAGGGTGTCGCGGCCCTGCATGCGACGGAAACGGATCAGGGCGTCCATGATCGCGTTGTTGAAACCGTGGCCCATGTGCAGGCTACCCGTCACGTTCGGTGGCGGGATCATGATGGTGTAGGACTCACCTGCACCTTGTGGAGCGAAATAGTTTTCGGACTCCCAGGTGTTGTACCAGGAAGTTTCGATGGCGTGCGGCTGGTAGGTCTTATCCATGCGCGGCGGGACCCTGTGCATTTATTCGGGAAAGCCGGGAAGTATAACGGAGCTGCGAGCTTCAAGCGACAAGCTGCAAGACCTATGGACACTCTTGGCGGGGTAAACCCGCAAAGAGTGCGCCGCGATTGTCAAGGCTTATTCAGAACGCTTGATCAGCCGCTCGATGCGTGCATCGAGCCGGCGCTTGATCTCGGTTTCGATATGCGGGGTGAAGTCGTTGATCACGTCCTGCATGATCAGCTGGGCGGCGGCGCGGAGCTCGGCTTCCAGGTGCAGCAGTGTGTCCTGGCGGCGGGTCTGCGGGTCTTCTTCGGGTTCTGCTTCGGCTGGTGCTGCAGCCGGTTCAGGTGCTGGCAGGGTGTTGCCGGCCGGGGTGTCGAGCAGCAGCGGAATCTGTTCCACCGTCTCGGTGAGCAGTGGTGGTTGCAGGTCGGCGTCGCCCAGCAGCTGGCGGATCGACTCAAGGTCGTCAAGCAGATGGGCGGAATCGGGTAGGGCGGAAGGCTTGTCCATCGTCGTCAAAGTCGCTGTAAGCGGTGGTCTTGCAGAGCATAGCCCTGTTCGCGGTAGAAACGGAATCGTTCGCGGGCCGATTGGCGGATATCCGCTTGCTCGACAACGATTTCGGCAACCCGCTCGAATTGCCCGACAAAGCCGGGCACATCAGCGCCCAGGTTTATCAGAAGGTCCCGATGCTCGCCGGCGTTGTCGGCCAGACCCAGGGCCACTGTGGCGTCGGCATGTGCCT
This sequence comes from Lelliottia jeotgali, assembly GCF_977070485.1. Taxonomy (NCBI): domain Bacteria; kingdom Pseudomonadati; phylum Pseudomonadota; class Gammaproteobacteria; order Enterobacterales; family Enterobacteriaceae; genus Lelliottia; species Lelliottia jeotgali. Next base: position 14,223 of record NZ_CDRVFO010000007.1, on the reverse strand, counting down.
CCGCCAGGTCGTGGGGTACGAACGCTTCGCCCTTGAAGCGCCACAGGCGTTGGTCCAGCTCGCTGCGCTGCTCGGCGTCCTGGCAATGCAGGTAGACCCGGTGGCCGAGGCGCCAGGCCTTTTCGCACAGCTTGCAGGCGAAATCCAGCCGTGCCGACAGCGAGTCGGTGGGCAGGATGTAGAAATCGACTTTACTCATGGTTCGCTCTGCCGGCCGGTGACGCCTTGGGGCGTCACCGGCCTCACGGCATCAGGCGCTGGCGCGGTCGAGCAGGTATTGGGTGAGCAGCGGCACCGGGCGGCCAGTGGCTCCCTTGTCCTTGCCCCCGCTGACCCAGGCGGTGCCGGCGATGTCCAGGTGCGCCCAGTTGTAGGCTTTGGCGAACCGCGACAGGAAGCAGGCGGCGGTGATGGTGCCGGCCTTCGGCCCACCGATGTTGGCGATGTCGGCGAACGGGCTGTCCAGCTGCTCCTGATACTCATCGAACAGCGGCAGCTGCCAGGCGCGGTCGTCGGCGCGCTTGCCGGCGTCGAGCAACTGGCCGATCAGCTCGTCGTTGTTGCCCAGCAGCCCTGCGGTGTGGCTGCCGAGGGCAACGATGCAAGCGCCGGTCAGGGTCGCGATGTCGATCACCGCCTGTGGCTTGAAACGTTCGGCGTAGGTCAGTGCATCGCACAGCACCAGGCGGCCTTCGGCGTCGGTGTTGAGGATTTCAACGGTCTGCCCGCTCATGGTGGTGACGATGTCGCCCGGCCGGGTGGCGTTGCCGCTCGGCATGTTCTCGGCGCAGGCCAGGATACACACCAGGTTGATCGGCAGCTTCAGTTCAAGCACGGCGCGCAGGGTGCCGAACACGCTGGCGGCGCCGCACATGTCGTACTTCATCTCGTCCATGCCGGCACCGGGCTTGAGGCTGATGCCGCCGGTGTCGAAGGTGATGCCTTTACCGACCAGCACGAACGGTTTGTCGCTCTTCTTGGCGCCCTGGTATTGCAGGACGATCAGGCGTGGCGGCTGTTCGCTGCCCTGGCCGACTGCGTAGAACGCGCCCATGCCCAGGTCCTTGATCTTCTTCTCGTCGAACACTTCGACCTTGAGGCCTTTGTGAGCCTTGCCCAGCTCCTTGGCCTGCTCGGCCAGGTAGCTTGGGTGGCAGAGGTTCGGCGGCAGGTTGCCCAGGTCGCGGGTGAAGGCCATGCCGGTGGCGATGGCGGTGGCGTGCCGTGCCGCGCGCTCCACTTCGGTCAGGCCGGCCTTGTCGGCCAGCAGGGTGATCTTTTTCAGGGCGCGTGGCTCGGCTTTCTGGCTCTTGAAACGGTCGAACACGTATTCGCCATCAAGCAGGGTTTCGGCCAGCAGGCGATATTTGCCGTAGTGGGCATCACGGTTGCTGACGGCGATGTCGTCCAGTGCCAGTACTGCGTCGCTGCCGTTGAGGCCTTTCAGCACGCCGGCAACGCTGGTGACCAGTTTGCGCCAGGCGCGGTCACCGAGGGCTTCGTCCTTGCCGCTGCCCACCAGCAGTACGCGCTCGGCCTTAAGGCCAGGCAGGTTTTGCAGCAGCAGCGTCTGGCCTGGCTTGCCGGCCAGGTCGCCACGCTTGAGCACGGCACTGATGGCGCCGTCGGTGGCCAGGTCGACAGCTTTGGCAACGGCGCCGAGCTTGCGCCCTTCGCCGACCGGTACGACCAGGGTGGCGGTTTTTACGGATGCAGCAGCTACGCTTTTTACAACCAGTTCCATGTCAGGGTCCCCGAATGATCTGTGCAGTTGGCGCTTTGAGTTCTTGCGCTCTGGGCGGGCCTGGCCGCGTGGTCGCGCGCCAGTGGAAAAGCTGCCAGTTTGAGCCTGCGGCAAGCGTGCTGACAACCCCGTTGTCAGCCTTGATGCGCGGCCAAGTGACAGGCGCGGCCATTCACAGGATAATGCGCGCACTTTACAAGGAGGTTCGCCCCCGGCGAACCGGCATTGGTCTTGGCTGTCGTAAGCCTTTGTTTGGCAGTCCGCCCCTGACAACCCAGGAGTGTCTGGTTTGATCGTCTTTCGTTATCTCTCCCGCGAGGTCCTGGTGACCTTGAGCGCCGTCAGCGCAGTGCTGCTGGTGATCATCATGAGCGGGCGTTTCATCAAGTACCTGGCCCAGGCGGCCCAGGGCGTGCTCGACCCGAGCGTGCTGTTCCTGATCATGGGCTTCCGCCTGCCCGGTTTCTTGCAACTGATCCTGCCATTGGGGCTGTTCCTCGGCATCCTTCTGGCCTATGGCCGGCTGTATCTGGAAAGCGAGATGACCGTGCTGTCGGCCACCGGCATGAGCCAGCAACGCCTGCTCGGCCTGACCATGGCACCTGCGGCACTGGTCGCCTTGCTGGTGGCCTGGCTGAGCCTGAGTCTGGCGCCGCTGGGCGTTGCCCAGGTGCAGCAGATCATTGGCCAGCAGGATGCCCTGACCGAGTTCGATACCTTGGTGCCGGGCCGCTTCCAGACCCTGCGCGACGGTTCGCGGGTGACCTACACCGAGGAGTTGACCGATGATCGCAGCAACCTCACCGGTGTATTCATCTCCGAGAAGCGCTTCAACCAGGACAAGACCAAGGACCGTGCACCGTCCGTGCTGGTAGCCGAAAAGGGCCACCAGGAAGTGCAGGCCGACGGCAATCGCTATCTGGTGTTGCAGAATGGCTACCGCTATGACGGCAACCCTGGCCAGGCCGATTACCGGGCCATCAAGTACGACACCTACGGCGTGCTGTTGCCCAAGCCTGAAGTCAGCGAGGAAGTGACCGAGCGTGAAGCCATTCCTACCTCCCAACTGATCGGCAATGCCGGGCTACGCGAACGTGCCGAGCTGCAATGGCGCATCTCGTTGCCGATCCTGGTATTCATCGTGACCCTGCTGGCAGTGCCGCTGTCCCGGGTCAATCCGCGCCAGGGCCGCTTCCTCAAGCTGCTGCCGGCGATTCTTCTGTACATGGCCTACCTGACGATGCTGATTTCCGTACGTGGCGCTCTGGAGAAAGGCAAGCTGCCGATCGCCCTGGGCATGTGGTGGGTGCATGGGCTGTTCCTGCTCATCGGCCTGGGCCTGATGTACTGGGAGCCGTTGCGCCTCAAGCGTGCCGCCCGTCGTGCGGAGGTGGCCCATGGTTAAGCTCGACCGCTACATCGGCCAGAGCGTGCTGATGGCCATCCTGGCCGTGCTGGGCATCATTCTGGGCCTGGCTTCGTTGTTCGCATTCATCGATGAGATGAGCGATCTGAGCGATACCTATACCGTCATGGATGCTGGCTGGTTCACATTGCTCACGGCGCCCCGCCGGCTCTACGACATGTTGCCGATGGCGGCACTGATCGGCTGCCTGATCGGCCTGGGCAGCCTGGCCAGCAGCAGCGAACTGACCATCATGCGTGCCGCCGGGGTTTCCATCGGGCGTATCGTCTGGGCGGTGATGAAACCGATGCTGGTGCTGATGCTGGTCGGCCTGCTGATTGGTGAGTACGTGGCGCCGATCAGCGAGAACAAGGCCCAGGCCGACCGTTCCCTGGCCCAGGGCGGCGGTGAGGCGCAGAGCTCCAAGCGCGGCATGTGGCACCGTCAGGGTGATGAGTTCGTGCATATCAACTCGGTGCAGCCCAATGGCCTGTTGCTGGGTGTGACCCGCTACCGCTTCGATGACGAGCGTAAGATCGTCACGTCGAGTTTCGCGCGCCGGGCGCGTTATGAGAACGATCATTGGGTACTCAGCGATGTCAGCACCACCTACTTCCGTGGCGATCACACCGAAGTGGTGAAGAGCTCGGAAGAACGCTGGGATGTCTCGGTGACCCCACAATTGCTCAATACCGTGGTGCTGGCCCCGGAGTCGCTGTCGATCACCGGGCTGTGGGACTACATCCACTACCTGTCCGACCAGGGCCTGAACAATGCCCGTTACTGGCTGGCGTTCTGGACCAAGGTGCTGCAGCCGGCGGTGACTGCGGCCTTGGTGCTGATGGCGATTTCGTTCATCTTCGGGCCGCTGCGTTCGGTAACCCTCGGCCAGCGTGTGTTCACTGGCGTGCTGGTGGGGTTTGTATTCCGTATTGCCGGCGACCTGCTTGGCCCTTCGAGCCAGGTGTTCGGCTTCCCGCCGCTGTTGGCGGTAGTGATCCCGGCTGGTGTGTGTGCACTGGCCGGCTTATGGTTGCTGCGCCGGGCGGGATGATGGCCTGATGATGCGAGAAAGCCGACCTCAGGGTTAATGCCAGTCAGGTAATCGTTTTGGGGCCGCAAAGCGGCCCTAACAACGCCAACTGACTGGCTTATTTCTTCTGTTTCGGTACCCGCACCAACTGTGTCTGCGAGTAAATGTCATGCCAGCCGCGCTTGCGCTTGTCGATCAGTGACCAGAAGAACCCCAGCCCCAGGCACAGCCATGAGGCGATCGACACGATAAAGCGCAGCAGCGCCTGCCACAGGCTGATTGCGCTGCCATCAAGGTTTTGCACGCGCACGCCCCATACCTGCATGCCCAGGGTCTGCCCGCCGTGGGTCCAGAACTTGGCAAAAAAACCGAACAGCGCAAACAGCAGGATTGTCGACAGCAGCGGGTCGCCGTCCAGCGCACCAGCCTCGGTCAGTTCGCGCATGCGTGCCTCGCCGATGATCGCCATCTGGATCATCTTGTAGGCCCCTGCGGTGACGATCAGCAAGGCCGTACACAACAGGAAGTCGTAGAACATCGCCGCCAGGCGCCGGCCCAGGCCGACCGGCGGGAAATCACCTTGGGGTGAAAGCAGAGGCTTGGGCATGCAGGACAGCTCCGAATGGCTAAGCCGCTATTCTACGGGCAAAAAAAAACCCCTGCACTGGGCAGGGGCTTTCTTCTAAGTCGCGACCGGCTTAGCCGAGGACTTGAACCTTGTCAGCCTGCAGGCCTTTTTGGCCCTGAACTGCTTCGAAGGTGACCTTCTGGCCTTCTTTCAGGCTCTTGAAGCCGTTGCCCTCGATGGCACGGAAGTGCACGAACAGATCAGCACCGCTTTCTGGGGTGATGAAGCCGTAACCTTTCTCGTCATTGAACCACTTGACGGTACCGTTCTGACGCTCAGCCATTGTCTTATTTCCTATGAAGCTTAAATTTTAATGACAGTTACTTTCACGTTATCAAAAGTGAAAGAGTACTGGGCTGGGTTGCAGGAAAGTAAGTCACGTCGAACGGGTTGTAGCAGATTGCGGCTACTGGCCCAGGTCACGAACTGTTGCGACCCATGCAAACACAGTGCAATGACTCTACGCCAACTCCCAAGAAAAAAACAAGCCCTTGCTCAGCTGGAAAATCGGGCTTTTTTCGATAACTGTACATTTCATCGCAAACGGCATGGCGCCTGGCCTGGCGCCATGTTCATAAGTTATGGGGCAGGTTCGGAAACGAATAAGTCGACCTGCTCGCAAACCTCATGTACCGCGTTCAACCGCGATAGTAACGTTGCGCCACAAAAGGCGTTTTGCTGACTTTCAGGGCAACCTTCTTGCCGCGCACCAGGGCAAACAGTGAAGTGTCCAGCGCGCCATGTTCGATCTCGACATAACCCATTGCAACCGGTGCGCCAAGTGTCGGGCCGAAGCCGCCACTGCTGACTTTACCTACGGGCTTGTCAGATGCATCGACAATCTCTGCGCCTTCGCGCACGGGCGTACGTTCCTGTGGCAGCAGGCCAACACGCTTGCGGGCCACGCCGGCTTGCTGCTGGGCAAAGACCACATCGGCACCAGGGAAGCCGCCAGCGCGCGCCCCGTCGGCGCGGCGGACCTTGGACACGGCCCAGAGCAGGCTGGCCTCGACCGGCGTGGTGGCGGTGTCCATATCGTGGCCATACAGGCACAGGCCCGCTTCCAGGCGCAGAGAGTCGCGCGCGCCCAAGCCGATCGGCTGCACTTCAGGCTCGGCCAGCAGGCGGCGGGCCAGTGCTTCGGCGGCCTTGGCCGGAACCGAGATTTCATAACCGTCTTCGCCGGTGTAGCCCGAGCGGCTGACGAAGCAGTCTTCGCCCAGCAGGCTGACTGGGCGCAACTGCATGAAGGTCATGCCGGCTACTTCCGGGGCCAGGCGCGCGAGCACGGTGACTGCGGCCGGGCCTTGCAGGGCGAGCAGGGCACGTTCCTCGAACAGTGGCTGAATCTGGCAACGGTCCCCGATATGCTGCTGCAGGTGGGCCAGATCCTGCTCCTTGCAGGCGGCATTGACCACCAGGAACAGCGTGTCGTCGCCCAGGTTGGCAACCATCAGGTCGTCGAGGATGCCACCTTGCTCGTTGGTGAACATGGCATAGCGCTGCATGCCCACTGGCAGGTCGATGATATCCACTGGCACCAGGCTTTCCAGTGCCTGGGCGGCATTCTTGCCACGCAGGATGATCTGGCCCATGTGTGAGACATCGAACAGGCCGGCCTGCTCACGGGTGTGCAGGTGCTCCTTGAGCACGCCCAGCGGGTACTGCACCGGCATGTCGAAGCCGGCGAATGGCACCATGCGCGCGCCCAGTTCCAGGTGCAGGGCGTGTAGCGGGGTCTTGTGCAGTGTTTCGGACATCGGTGACTCCTTGGTTTTGTTGTCGGGTCAACATTCAATGATGTTGACGGCCAGACCGCCGCGGGCGGTCTCCTTGTATTTGCTTTTCATGTCGGCGCCGGTCTGGCGCATGGTGCGGATGACCTTGTCGAGCGACACGTAGTGCTGCCCGTCGCCACGCAGGGCCATACGCACCGCATTGATGGCCTTGACCGAGCCCATCGCGTTGCGCTCGATGCAGGGCACCTGTACCAACCCTCCGATCGGGTCGCAGGTCAGGCCCAGGTTGTGTTCCATACCGATTTCGGCAGCGTTTTCCACCTGTTGCACGCTGCCGCCCATCACTTCGCACAAGGCGCCGGCTGCCATTGAGCAGGCCACGCCGACTTCGCCCTGGCAGCCGACCTCGGCCCCGGAGATCGAGGCGTTTTCCTTGTACAGGATGCCGATGGCCGCGGCCGTCAATAGAAAACGCACGACGCCGTCTTCACTGGCACCGGGGACGAAGCGCATGTAGTAGTGCAGTACTGCCGGGACGATGCCCGCGGCACCGTTGGTCGGTGCAGTGACCACGCGCCCGCCGTAGGCATTTTCCTCGTTGACCGCCAAGGCATAGAGGTTGACCCAGTCAAGTACCGACAACGCATCGCGCAGGTTGGCCTCCGGGTGCTGGCTGAGTTGACGGTACAGTGCCGGTGCCCGGCGTTTAACCTTCAGCCCACCCGGCAGGATGCCCTCGTGCCGGTAGCCGGCTGCGACGCAATCCTGCATTACCTGCCAGATCCGCAGCAGACCCGCACGGGTTTCGGCCTCGGGGCGCCAGGCCACCTCGTTGGCCAGCATCACCTGGCTTACCGAGAGGTGATGGGCGGTGCAATGCCCGAGCAGTTGCTTGGCGGTCTTGAACGGGTAGACGAGTACGGTGCTGTCCTCGACGATGCGGTCTTGCCCGGCGGCCTCTTCGTCGACCACGAAACCGCCGCCCACCGAGTAGTACTCCCGGCTGCGGATTTGCAGGCCGGCGGCGTCGAAGGCGCGGAAGATCATGCCGTTGGGGTGGTACGCCAGTGGCTTGCGGATCATCGCCAGGTGCTGCTTCTCGATGAAGGCGATGGTGTGTTCACCGAGCAGGTGCAGATGGCCGCTTTCACGGATTGCCTGCAGACGGGCGGGAATGGCTTCGGTGTCGACGGTATCGGGGTGCTCGCCTTCCAGGCCAAGCAGTACCGCCTTGTCGCTGCCATGGCCTTTGCCCGTAGCACCCAGCGAGCCGTACAGCTCGGCCTTGACGCTGGCGGTGCTGGCCAGCAGGCCGTCACGGCGCAAACCTTCGGCGAAACGCGCGGCAGCGCGCATCGGGCCGACCGTGTGGGAGCTGGAGGGGCCGATGCCGATCTTGAACAGGTCGAAGACGCTCAGTGACATGGTGCTTCCTCCTGACATATCCGGTTAACCCTTTGGGGCTGCTGCGCAGCCCATCGCCGGCAAGCCAGCTCCCACAGGTTCAGCGCTGCTTCCACGACGGGTTGCAGTACCGGTGGGAGCCGGCTTGCCGGCGATGGGCCGCGAAGCGGCCCCAGGCGGTCAGGCGTCCTGATAGCTCTCGATCGACGGGCAGGCGCACACCAGATTGCGGTCGCCGAACACGTTGTCGACCCGGCCCACAGGTGGCCAGTACTTGCCTTCCACCAGGCTTGGCAGCGGGTACACCGCCTGTTCGCGGCTGTAGCCGTGGCCCCACTCGCCAGCCAGCTCGGCAGCGGTGTGCGGAGCGTTCTTCAGCGGGTTGTCATCCTTGTCCAGGCTACCGTTCTCCACGGCGCGAATCTCTTCGCGGATCTGGATCATCGCGTCGCAGAAGCGGTCCAGTTCTTCCTTGGCCTCACTTTCGGTCGGCTCGATCATCAGCGTACCGGCCACCGGGAAGGACATGGTCGGGGCGTGGAAGCCGAAGTCGATCAGGCGCTTGGCCACGTCGTCGACGCTGATGCCGCTGGTATCCTTGAGCGGGCGCAGGTCGAGGATGCACTCGTGGGCGACCAGGCCATTGCCGCCGGTGTACAGAACAGGATAGTGCTCTTCCAGGCGGCGGGCGATGTAGTTGGCATTGAGGATCGCCATCTGCGAGGCACGCTTGAGGCCGGCACCGCCCATCATGCGGATGTACATCCAGGTGATCGGCAGAATGCTGGCGCTGCCGAACGGTGCGGCGCATACCGCCCCGTCACGGTTCTGCAACTGAGCGTGGCCGGGCATGAACGGCGCGAGGTGTGACTTGACGCCGATCGGGCCGACGCCTGGGCCGCCACCGCCGTGCGGAATGCAGAAGGTCTTGTGCAGATTCAGGTGCGAGACGTCGCCGCCGAACTTGCCCGGTGCGCACAGGCCGACCATGGCATTCATGTTGGCGCCGTCGATGTACACCTGGCCGCCGTTGTCGTGAATGATCGCGCAGATCTCGCCGATCGCTTCTTCGAACACGCCGTGGGTCGACGGGTAGGTGATCATGATCGCGGCCAGGCGCTCGCGGTGCTCGATGGCCTTGGCGCGCAGGTCCTCGACATCGACGTTGCCACGCGCGTCACACGCGGTGACCACGACGCGCATACCGGCCATGTGTGCGGTTGCCGGGTTGGTGCCATGAGCCGAGGAGGGGATCAGGCAGATGTCGCGATAGCTTTCGCCGCGGCTGCGGTGGTAGGCGCGGATGGCCAGGAGGCCCGCGTATTCGCCCTGGGAGCCGGCGTTAGGTTGCAGCGACACGGCGTCATACCCGGTGGCGGCGCAGAGCATGGCTTCCAGCTCGGTGGTCATCTGCAGGTAGCCCTGGCTTTGCTCGGCCGGGGCGAACGGGTGCAGGTTGCCGAACTCGGCCCAGGTCACCGGGATCATTTCACTGGCGGCGTTGAGCTTCATGGTGCACGAGCCCAGCGGGATCATGCTGCGGTCCAGCGCCAGGTCCTTGTCGGCCAGGCGGCGCAGGTAGCGCATCAGCTCGGTTTCGCTGTGGTAGCGGTTGAACACCGGGTGTTCGAGGATGGCCGACTGACGCAGCAGGGCGGCAGGCAGGCGCGAACCGGTGCTGGCGGCCAGGGCGGCGAAGTCCGGTTGTGCCTGTTGGCCACCGAACAGCTGCCACAGCGCCTCGACGTCAGCCTGGGTACTGGTTTCGTCGAGCGACAGGCCCAGGTGGGCGGCGTCGATCTGGCGCAGGTTGATGCGCTGGGCGCGTGCCTTGTCGTGCAGGCCTGCGGTAGCGTTGCCGGTGGCCAGGGTCAGGGTGTCGAACGCGGTTTCTCCGACCACTTGCACGCCAAGGGTTTTCAGACCGGCAGCGAGGATCGAGGTCAGTGCGTGGGTGCGTTCGGCGATGCGCTTGAGGCCCGCAGGGCCGTGGTATACGGCGAACATGCTGGCAATGTTGGCCAGCAGCACCTGGGCGGTGCAGATGTTGCTGGTGGCCTTCTCGCGGCGGATATGCTGCTCGCGGGTTTGCATGGCCAGGCGCAGGGCAGTCTTGCCGAACCGGTCGATCGACACGCCGACCAGGCGGCCCGGCATGTCGCGCTTGAATGCGTCGCGGGTGGCGAAGTAGGCCGCGTGCGGGCCGCCAAAGCCCAGCGGTACGCCAAAGCGCTGGGCGCTGCCGATGGCAACGTCTGCTTCGAACTCGCCCGGTGGGGTCAGCAGCGTCAGGGCCAGCAGGTCGGCGGCCACGGCGACAAGGGCGTTGGCGCCGTGCAGGCGCTGCACCAGCTCGCGGTAGTCGAACACCTCGCCATTGCTGGCCGGGTATTGCAGCAGTGCACCGAAGAAGGCGCTGACGTCATCGAGTTCACGCTCGTCGCCCACCACGATCTCGATACCCAGTGGTTCGGCACGGGTACGCAGGACGTCGAGGGTCTGCGGGTGGCAATGCACCGAGGCGAAGAAGGCATGGCTGGCCTTGTTCTTCGACAGGCGCTTGCAGAAGGTCATGGCCTCGGCTGCCGCGGTGGCTTCGTCGAGCAGGGAGGCGTTGGCGATCGGCAGGCCGGTCAGGTCGCTGATCAGGGTCTGGAAATTGAGCAAGGCTTCCAGGCGGCCTTGGGAGATTTCGGGCTGATAAGGGGTGTAGGCGGTGTACCAGGCCGGGTTTTCCAGCAGGTTGCGCAGGATCGGCGCCGGGGTGTGGGTGTTGTAATAACCCTGCCCGATATAGCTCTTGAACAGCTGGTTTTTACCGGCGATAGCTTTCAGCGCAGCGAGGGCATCGGCCTCGCTCTGGCCGTCTTCGGCGCCCAGTACGCTGGTGCCCTTGATGGTGTCGGGGATGACTGCGGCGGTCATGGCCTCCAGCGAGTCGAAGCCCAGGGTGGCCAGCATGGCCTGCTCGTCCGCGGCGCGTGGGCCGATGTGGCGGGCGATGAATTCGTTGGCGGTGCCGAGGTTGATGGTCATGGTCGGGTTCCTCAGGCGTCGTCGTTGGCTTTGATCAGGCGGTCGTAGGCGTCCTGGTCGAGCAGGGCAGCCACTTCGTTCATGTCGGCCGGAATGAAACGGAAGAACCAGCCTTCGCCCAGGGGGTCCTCGTTGACCAGCTCAGGGCTGTCGTTCAGGCCGTCGTTGATGGCGACCACTTCCCCGCTCAGGGGCATGTACACGCCGCTGGCGGCTTTGACCGACTCGACGGTGGAGGCTTCGGCACCTTTGTCGTATTGCTGCAGCTCCGGCAGTTGCACGAAGACCACATCGCCGAGGGCGTTCTGGGCGTAGGCGGTGATGCCTACGGTGACGCTACCGTCAGCTTCGACGCGCAGCCATTCGTGATCTTCAGTGAAACGCAACTCGCTCATGGGGAATCCTCGGGAAGCAGGGCGTTGGGCGCGGTGGGTTCGCGCTCTTGGGTTGGGATTCCCTTAGCAATAATGCGGCCACTCGTAAAAAAGTCTTATAAAACAATAGGTTAAATATTGGTCGTGATCATTCTGCAATTTTTTTGGAATGAAAACGATACAGTTGGCGAGAAAGGAAAAAGAGTTTGGGGATCAAACCCTTGCACAGACGGATCCGAAGGAGTTTGTATTGATTTCAATACGGTGTATTGAAATCAATACAATGAGACGTTTGGGCTTAGCCCGCAACGAAAAACGGCAATGCCAGGTACAGCTTGATGACGATGACATTGATGATGTCGATGAAGAACGCTCCCACCATCGGCACCACCAGAAACGCCAAATGCGAAGGCCCGAAGCGGTGGGTTACGGCTTGCATGTTGGCGATGGCGGTTGGCGTGGCACCCAGGCCGAATCCGCAATGCCCGGCTGCCAATACCGCTGCATCGTAATTGCTGCCCATGACCCGGAAGGTGATGAAGATAGCGAACAGCGCCATGAGCAACGTCTGTGCGGCCAGGATAATCAGGAAGGGCAGGGCGAGTGCCGCCAGGTCCCACAACTTGAGCGACATCAGTGCAATGGCCAGGAACAGCGACAGGCTGACGTTGCCCAGCACTGAGATTTCACGCTCGAATACCTGATACAGACCCAGCGCTGAAAGCACGTTGCGTAACAACACCCCGACAAACAAGACGCAAACGAATGTTGGCAGTTCGAACGCCGTGCCCAGTAGTTGGCCATTCAACAGGGTGCCGCCGAGCAGGCTGACCGAAATCAGCGCTAAAGTCTCGATGAACGAGAAGGGAGTGATCAGGCGTTCTTTTTTGGGCTCTTCAAATCCCTTGGGCAAGTGAGGCGTTGCTTGGTCCACGCCAGGGATCTGCACACGCTTGATCAGCAGGCGGGCGACCGGGCCGCCGATCAGGCCGCCCAGCACCAAGCCAAACGTGGCGGAGGCCAAGGCCAGCTCCGAGGCGGAGGCCAGGCCATATTTTTCGCTGAAGGTACTGCTCCAGGCCGCGCCCGTACCGTGGCCGCCCGACAGCGTGATGGAGCCGGTCAGCAGGCCCATCAACGGGTCCAGCCCCAATGCCGTGGCCAGGCCGATGCCCATGGCATTCTGCACCAGCAGCAAGCCGGTCACCACGACCAGGAAGATGCCGACCACGCGCCCGCCTTTTTTCAAACTGGCGAAGTCTCCGTTCAGTCCGATGGTGGCGAAGAACGCCAGCATCAACGGTGCTTGCAATGAAGTATCGAATTGCACTTGCAGGTCGAAGCTGCGTAACAGGAGCAGGATCAGGGCAACGACCAGGCCGCCTGCAACAGGTTCGGGAATATTGTAGGTTCGCAGGACAGCGACACGAGTCACCAGGCCATGGCCCAGTAACAGCACCAGGGAGGCGGCGACCAATGTGCCATAGAAGTCGAGTTCAAGCATGAGAGGCGCTCTCTCCATAACAAAGAAGAGCGTCATTTTCGCAGCAGTGCTTGTTGAAGTATTGGCTGGGCCTGTAGGAACAGTCTGAAACCTGATTGCGAAAAGTTTAATCCTTGCCAGGACTACCATGATTTGCGCACTGCTGCGTCATCGGGGATGCGATGTTTGCAGCAGTCCCGCCATTTTTCGGGCAAATCGAAAACGGCCGGCCGATCAAATCCTTGTAAGCTCGCACTCAAACGATCGGGTATCAAAAATGCTAGCGTGTACCCAAATCGATACGCATCAGATCAGTCATGTGCTTTAGGTAGTGCGGGATGGAGAGTGGGGCGAGCCGATCGAGCAGCGTTTCCATGTAATAGGGTGGTTTTAATAGGCGGTGGTTGGGGCAAGTACCTGTGTATCAGTTATTTGTTCCTTGCTTGTAGGATTTGTCTATTTTCAAGTACTCATCTCTTTTTTCTTGGGCTGGCGTATTAGGCTGAGTGCTGCGGTGCAACACTTTTTGCGTTTTGTTGAGGGTGGTAGGGGAGTTGGCTAAGCCACTTTTCTCGGTTTTGCTCGTCCTGAAACTTATCAATAGCAATCGCAAGTGTTGTGACTGGCGCATACGAGGCTAATGAGATTTTATCAAGGAGATATAATGGCCCGAAAAAAAAGACAAGTCATATTGCCACCAACCTATGTCGGGGCACAACCTTCACGCCCTGGGGCTTCTGCTCCTGGAGGCAGTGTCGCCAATCATGTGGGACCGATTTTGGAGGGGTTTCAGATATCAGCCGCTGGCGCAATGAAAATCGCTGATGATGCAGCCAGGGTCGTTTATCTTGAGAGCTTGTCTGCACTGGTTGGCAGGCTTGAGCAAGAAATCGCTATTGTACGTAAAAAACGGGGTGGCGCTCAGCTATCACATATCGAAAGCCTCCAGGAAGATATCGCTGCTCGTTCAGTCTTGTTGGGTCGAAAAACAGCAGATCTGGAGCTGCAGCAAACACAGGCGAATAGTTATTACGGGGCTTCTCCGTTTGGAAGGAAGCCTGAGGAATACGCCCATGCTACCTTCAGGAATATTGCAACTGGTCTTATTAAAATAACGAGTGCTCAGGAAGCTCTCAATGCTGCCTATCGTGCCGCGTATATGGTGCAGTTGCGAGAAGCCGAAATACAGATGCTTCAAGCGCAAATAGCAGCGCTGCAACAAGCTCTTCACACTGCGCAGGAGCAACTCAGAGCGGAAGCTGAGGCCCAAGCTCGGGCCAAGGCAGAGGCAGAAGCTGCGGCTCGGGCCAAGGCAGAGGCAGAAGCTGCGGCTCGGGCCAAGGCAGAGGCAGAAGCTGCGGCTCGGGCCAAGGCAGA